>NZ_CP018788.1:956391-1275188 GCF_002139915.1 Campylobacter devanensis | reverse complement strand
ATGGTCAAGCATATGTAGTAAAAAAAGTTGCTAATGATCAAACTTTAGTTCCACTTTTAGAAGAGAATAACATCAGCTATGGAGCATATAGTGAGAGTAATTGGCTAAGCGATATGCTATTTTCATGGGTTATTCCTGTATTTATTTTCTTTGCAATTTGGATGTTTTTAGCCAGTAGAATGCAAAAAAATATGGGTAGCGGAATCCTTGGTATGGGAAGTAGTAAAAAGTTAATTAATAGCGAAAAGCCAAAAGTTAAATTTGATGATGTAGCTGGCGTAGAAGAGGCTAAAGAGGAGGTAAAAGAGATCGTAGATTTCCTTAAAAATCCTGAACGCTATATTCGCTTAGGTGCTAAAATTCCAAAAGGTGTGCTATTAGTAGGCCCTCCAGGCACTGGTAAAACATTACTTGCCAAGGCTGTTGCTGGTGAGGCCGAGGTTCCATTTTTCTCAGTTTCTGGATCAAGTTTTATAGAGATGTTTGTAGGTGTGGGCGCAAGTCGTGTTAGAGATCTATTTGAAAATGCTAAGAAAGAAGCACCTGCTATCGTATTTATAGATGAAATTGATGCTATTGGTAAGAGTAGGGCGGCTGGTTCTATGATGGGTGGTAATGATGAAAGAGAGCAGACTCTAAATCAGCTTTTAGCTGAAATGGATGGATTTGATAGCGATAAAAGTCCTGTAATAGTTCTAGCAGCAACCAACCGCCCAGAGGTTTTAGATGCGGCACTTTTAAGACCAGGTAGATTTGACCGCCAAGTTTTAGTTGATAAACCTGATTTTAAAGGTCGTGTTGATATATTAAAAGTACATAGCAAAGAAGTCAAGCTTTCAAATGATGTAAATATGGATGAGATAGGTCGCTTAACTGCTGGTTTGGCTGGAGCAGATTTGGCTAATATCATTAATGAAGCTGCTCTTTTGGCTGGCCGTTCTAATAAAACTAAAATTGATCAACAAGATCTAGTTGAAGCAGTTGAGAGAGCAATTGCAGGTTTAGAGAAAAAATCTCGCCGTATAAATCCAAAAGAGAAAAAGATAGTTACATATCATGAGTGCGGACACGCTTTAATAGCTGAAACTACAAAAGGGGCTGATAAGGTTACAAAAGTATCGGTAATACCACGTGGTATTGCAGCTTTAGGTTATACGCTTAACGCCCCAGAAGAGAATAAATTTTTAATGCAAAAACATGAGTTGATTGCTAAGGTTGATGTATTGCTAGGCGGTAGAGCTGCTGAACAGGTCTTTATCAAAGAGATTAGCACAGGTGCAAGTAACGATCTTGAACGCGCTACTGATATTATAAAAGCAATGGTATCAATGTATGGAATGACTGATGTAGCTGGCCTTATGGTATTAGAAAAACAACGCAATGTATTTTTAAATGGAGGCCAAACTCTAAAAGATTATAGTGATGATATGGCACAAAAACTTGATGAGTTTGTAAAGAGCTTTTTAAATGAGAGATATGAAGCAGTTCTTGCTACGCTTGAGCTTTATCGTGGTGCGATAGAAAAAATGGTAGAATCTTTATATGAAGAAGAGACTATAGAGGGCGATAAAGTTAGGGCGATTATTAAAGAATTTGAAGAAGCAAATGGTTTGCCTACACGCTTAATAGATGTTGAAGATGAGAATTCAGACATTAAAAAAGCAAAAGAGAATCAAGTAGATGAATAATCTAGGAATCATAAGCAGATATGGATATAAATGCATCACTATTTCAGTGGTGCTTTTAATACTATCTTGGATTTTTGATTTTTGGTTTAGTTTTTTTACTATCTTACTTTTAGCTACTTTGTGGGTTTATAGAAACCCTGAAAGACTACCGCAAAGTGAAGATTCTAAAGCTATATTATCTCCTATTGATGGAGTTGTAGAAGATATTAAAAAATGCAATTATAATGGCCGTGGTTATAGTGAAATTTTAATTCGCTCAAGAATTATTGACTGCGGTGTTTTGCGTGCTACTTGTGATATGGAGATATCTGATATTAAAAGGCGTAATGGTCTAAATTTACATAGCAGCGATTCAAACTCAAATTTATTAAATAACCGAGCTACCATAATATCTAAAAATCAAGATATTATACTTCGTATTAGCACTTCAGCACTTACTTCTAAGATTTATTTAGAAAGTATAAATTATGTTAAATCTGGTCGTAGAATAGGCTTTATTAAAGATGGCAAAATCTCTCTTTTGATGCCTTTAAATACGAGAATATCTCTTACTAAAGGTGATAAAGTAAAAGCTTGTAATATTATAGGTTATATAGATGAATAGTAATAATAAATTAATATATATACTTCCAAATTTATTTACAGCAGGTAGTGCATTTACTGGTATTATCAGTATTTTAGCTAGTGCTAATGGCGAATTTGGAAAGGCTATTTTTTATCTTGTAATCTCTCTTGTGCTTGATGGGCTAGATGGTAGAGTAGCAAGATTAACCAAAACCACATCTAAATTTGGTGTTGAATTTGATAGTTTGGCTGATTTAGTTGCTTTTGGTGTAGCTCCAGCTATGTTATTTTATTTTAGTATCGGAAGCGAATTTGGTAGATTTGGTTCACTTATTACGGCTATGTTTGTAGTTTTTGGGGCTATTAGACTAGCTAGATTTAATGTTACAACTAATGAAAATGAACCAAATATGTTTATTGGATTGCCGATTCCTACAGCTGCTATAGTCGCTGGATTTTGGATTGGAATTTATAATAAATATGAAATTTTAATTGGTTTTGAATGGGTATTTATCATTTTAATGGCGGCACTTTCGATACTTATGGTCTCAAATGTACGCTATCCAAGCTTTAAAAAGGTTGATTTTAGTCGTGCTAATTATATTAAAGCTCTCGTAATGCTTGTAATACTATTTTCACTTTTATATTTATATCCTTTAGAATCAGCTACTGCTTTGATTTCTATTTATACTACATATGGTATAATTCGTGCTGTTTGGGCGAGATTTTTTGCCAAAAATATCAAGATAAAGGAACAAAAATGATAGCAAATAGTAAAAAAATTTATATATTTATCTATAAACTTTCTCTCCTTAATCTGCTCTGTAGCTCCTTTTAATAACTCTATGCATAGCATACTATAAAATATATTAAATTTAAGGATAATAAAATGGATAAAAATAAAATTATAATTTTTGATACAACATTAAGAGATGGTGAGCAAAGCCCTGGTGCTTCTATGAATACTGAAGAGAAAATTCAAATTGCTCTTCAATTAGAACGCCTTGGCGTTGATGTTATGGAGGCTGGATTTGCTGCTGCTAGTCCTGGAGATTTTGATGCGATTAATCAAATAGCCAAACAAGTAGAATCCATTAAAGTTGCTAGTCTTTCAAGAGCTCTTGAGCGTGATATAAAAGCAGCAGCCGATGCAATCGCTCCAGCAAAAAATAGAAGAATTCACACCTTCATCGCTACTAGTCCAATTCATATGGAACACAAGCTTAAGATGAAGCCTGATGAGGTTATCAAAAGAGCAGTTGAAGCGGTACAATATGCTAAAAGTTTTGTAGATGATGTTGAGTTTAGCTGTGAAGATGCTGGTAGAAGCGATATATCATTTTTAAAAGAGATATGTGATGCAGTGGTAAATGCTGGTGCTAAGACTTTAAATTTGCCTGATACTGTAGGTTTTAGATTGCCATATGAGATAGCTGATATGGTTAGAATTATGAGTGAATACATCGGAGATAGAGCTATTATATCAGTTCATAATCACAATGACCTTGGACTTGCAGTAGCAAATACTCTAGCAAGTATTAAGGCTGGAGCAAGACAGGTAGAATGTACTATTAATGGTTTGGGTGAAAGAGCTGGTAATGCAGCTTTAGAAGAGATCGTTATGGCGATCAAAACAAGAAGCGATGAATTTAGTGGATTATATACTGATATCGTTACTAAAGAGATATATGCTACAAGTCGTTTAGTAGCTAGTATTACAGGTATAGAACCACAACCAAATAAAGCAATTGTAGGCAAAAATGCCTTTGCTCACGAGAGTGGTATTCATCAAGATGGTGTGTTAAAATGCGCTCAAACATATGAAATAATCAAAGCTGAAGATATAGGAGCAGAGAAAAATGCTCTAGTTTTAGGTAAGCATAGCGGTCGTCATGCCTTTAAAGATAAGCTAGTAAATTTAGGTTTTGATCTAAATGATGAAGAGGTAAATGAAGCGTTTAGCAAATTTAAATTACTTTGTGATAAGAAAAAAGAGATTTTTGATGATGATATTAGAGCACTTGTAAGTGATGAGATTATCAAAATCCCTGAGATTTATACAATTGAAACTTTAAGTACTAGCTCATGTAACTCAGGCCATTCAAGTGCAGCTATTAGTATCAAATTTAATGGTGAGATTATTAGTGATGCAGCTCTAGGCAACGGTACGGCTGATGCGATATTTAAGGTAATTGATAGAATAAGCAAGGTTGCTGGAGAGCTAAAAGATTATAAAGTTTCAGCCGTATCTCAAGGCAAAGATGCTCTTGCTAAGGTTACTGTAAAAGTGGCCTTTGGTTCTAGTGAGCCTCCATTTATAGGTCATGGTTTAGATATAGATACTATGATGGCAAGTGCTAAAGCCTATGTAAGTGCTTTAAATAGTTATTTAAGTATGAAAAAATAGGTTTAAATTTGAATTTGGCTACTCTTTTAGCCAAATTCACTTAAAAATTAAATTTGCTTACTAAAATACAACATATTTAACTAAAAAATCCGATATCTATAATAAACTTCTAAAAGGAGAAAATATGCAAATAAATGGCACAAATAGCTTAGATTTTTTAAGCATTAATCCAAATTCGAAAGATAGCATTGAAAGAATTAAAGAAGCTGCAAGCAAGATTGACGCAAGTGAGCTAACAAGAGGCTATCATATGCAGTTTATGCAACAAAGCTTTGAATTATCAAATGGTAATTTTAATATGCAAGTTGGCTTTATGAGTCTTAGCTTTGGGTTTAATAATCAAGATAATAGTGCAAATAATTTTACTCAAGAATTAAAAGATTTACTAAATCAAAATATAGATATTACTGGTTATAGCGGTAAGCCAATTGGCGACCTAAGCCCACAAGAGGCAAGCAACCTAATAAGCGATAATGGATATTTTGGTATTGATAATACCGCAAATCGTATAGCTGATTTTGTTATTAATGGGGCTGGAGATGATGTAGAAAAGATGAAAAGCGGCTTAGAAGGGGTCAAAAATGGCTTCGCTCAAGCTGAAGCTATGTGGGGTCAGGCTTTACCTGATATCTCTGAGCAAACAATGAATAAAACTCTAGATAGGATTAATCAAGCCATTATGGAGCTTAGCGGTAATGCTATTAATATTACTGCGTAGTCTATCCTTATTTATATTACTATTCTTAGTAGCTGGATGTACAGCTGCTAAGAATCACATGGAAATTGCTAAAAACAGCTATATAAAAGGCGTTATAACTTCAATTAGTAAAGTTAATAGCGGTTATGTTTATACTATTGAATCTACTGATACTAGCAATGGTAAGCTCACATCAGCTCAGGGATTTAGCTCTAAGCCTTGCAATGTCGGTGATTTGGTATATGCTAGATTAAATGGAGCTAAATTTGACTATTTTGCTGTTTTGGTTACCGGATTTGAGCGAGTGCAAGAACCGGCCATTATCAAAAAACATCACAGAACCAAGCAAAATCTCACAGTAGATAGTATTCCAGTAGTAGAGAGTATTGAATTTTAATAAATTTATATTATTTAGTGATTAAATATTCTAATAAAAATTATCTCAATTTAAATTTATTTAAAGCAAAAATAGATATAATCAAAGTATAAATTCATAATTTTATTTTTATAATATTTAAAAAATACCGAATTTAACATATTTTATATATTTTAAGGTAAAAAGTTGAAAAAGAGTAGCTTGGTCTGCGTTGATTTATATAAAAATGTAATTTATGACTACTCAAATCACTTTAATCCTAAAGTAAAATATAAAGTAAAAAATAATGAATTTAGTATTTGTTTTATACCAGCTAAAGCTTTAACAACTCTAAAATATTATACTGATGAGAAAGAGAATCTAGGTATAAAGATTATCAAATTTGCATACGATGAGCTGCTTTTAAATCCGCAAAAAGAGTATAAGATTAGCTATTTTGATGATAGTGATGGTGGTTATATGCTTTATATCATCGATATTGAATTAGCTTTGAAGGAATTAGATACTCAAGCAATTAATATCTTAAAAAATATTAATATAATTATTCCATCTCCTTTGTTAATGGGTGGATTTTATAGCTCTAATTTACTTGATAAATCTAGCATAGATTGTTTTATATTTTATGATAATGATGAAAGTTATTTATGCTTTTATCGTAATGGGCGATATGTTATGCATCATGGAATTATATGTGATACTTTGCCTAAGATAGCTAGGAATTGCAAAATTGAATGCACGGCTAAGATTATAGATCAAAATAGCAATAAATTTACTGAGTTATTAAATATAACTATTCAAACTATCCAAAGTATTGCAAATATCGATAAAATCATACCAGATAGGATATATCTTAGTTCATTTATAGGAGATATTATAGGTCTTAATACTGCTTTATCTAATAAGCTTGGGCAAGAGGTTAGAGGGTTTGAGTTTTTAGATAATTTTAAAAGTCCAGCACCGCTTAATTTAATGATGGCAATATACGCTAAGGAGCTAATACATAAAGGGCAGCTGCTAAATTTTACACTATTTAACAAGCCTAAACCGCTATATAAAAGAGCTGATGGTAGGCTATTTATTAGTATTGCTGCTGGAGCGATTTTGGGATTGATTTATCCGATTTATATGCTAATATTAACTTTTAATATAGAGGCTAAATCTACAAAACTTGGAGCAAATTTGACTTTGCAAAACTCAAGCGTGAGTAGTTTAAATAGTAGTCTAATAGCACTAAATAATGAGATTAAAAGTATAACCATACAAATTCAAAATATAAAAAATAATATAAATAAAAACTTAGCTACAATCGATATTATTGCAAGTAAATTTAATAACCAAAATCTAGCTATAATTTTAGCAAATATCGCAAATTTGATGGATAAATATTCGCTTCAAGCAAGGAATATAGAATTAAAAAATAATCAAATAAACATTGCAATCATCTCACAAGATACTCAAAATATTAATAATTTTATAAACTCTTTTAGCGCTAAAACTCACATTGGTCAACTCATCAGTAATCAAAATATTTTTGAATCAAACCTTACGATAGAACAAGAAAATGGATTTTAAATCCTTGTTAGAATCACGCAGCCAAAGAGAACAACATATGATATTTATGGGTGGATTTTTGATTATGTTTTATCTACTTTATCTTAGCTGGGACTATTTTGATAGACTCTATCAAAGCGCTTTAGCTAATTATGAATTACAGTTAAATAACTATATCAGTATGAATTCTCCGCAGCAAATTCAAAATCGCTTAGAGCTAGCAACAAAAAGATTACAAGATAGTAAAATTGAACTAGAAAATTTAAAAGCTGAGAATAGCTTTATCCAATCTCACACTAAAAATCTAGTCGCAATCTTGGATAAATTTAGTTCTAGTAGTGAGATTTTAAGCTTTATTGGGGATAAGGCAAAAGAACATAATATAAAGATTTCTCAAATTTTGCCAAATAATATAAAAGAAAATAGTGCTATTTTATATGATTATAATCTATCTTTTAGCTCGACTTTTACTCAAACACTAGCTTTTATAGATGAGATTAAAGGGGGCTTTATAGATATTAAAGAGGCTAGATTTGAGCCATATAGTAGTCAAATTAGACTAAGTTTGCAGAGCGTAAAATGAGATTGCTTTGTTTATTTTTAACCATGACTACTTTGCTATTTTCTCAAGATTTAAGTACTAAATACAAATATATCTTAGATTTATACAATAAAAGCCCATTAAGGGCAAATTTAAGTGATATAAACCAAGTAAAATCGCCATTTTACATCACTCAAAATGTTCAAACAGACTTTAATTCTAGCACTTTAAAATTAGAGGCTATAATAGAAAATAGAGCCAAAATCAACTCTAATTGGTATGAACTAGGTCAAAGTTGTCAAGAGATTTGCATTTTAGAGATAGAAAACCAAACTGTAATAATACTGCATAATAATAATAAAATTAGGCTTTCAATCTCAAAGGTAAATAATGATATTAAAGTTTTTTAAAATATTAAGTCTAGCTGCATTAACTATAAATCTAAATGCAAATGAGTGTAAAAATAAGAAATTAGATATGAGTCTAAGCCCAAATATAACATCATATGAAATTTTAGCTCAGCTTGCAAATATTTGTAAATTTAGCATTGCTTTAAGCGATTCAAACGCCACTAATGCATTAAAAACCCCAACAAATTTAATAAATATTTCACGCCTTAGTCTTGATGAAATTATACGCTTAGTAGCTGAGTCAAATGATCTTAGTTATGAGTTTAATGATAAAATGTTAAGTTTGTCATATATACAAACTAAAACCTTTAAAATGGATTATATTATCTCAGCTAGACAAGGTCAAGCAATTACTAAAGCTTCTGTAGATTCAGCTCCGATAGAGATTGGCGAGGATTATCAAAATAGTAGTCAAAATGATGAAAATAATCAAGATAATATAATAAAAACTACAGAAAAATTTGATTTTTGGCAAGATCTTGCTAATGAGCTAAAATTAGTATTAAATAGCCATAATGATTCATTTATTGCTCCAGCTCCAATCATTAATCCAGCAGCTGGGCTAATTCATATCACTGGTACTGCAAATCAACTACAAAGAGTACAAAACTATCTAAATTTGCTCTCAAACCGACTTAAAAAGCAGGTTTTAATCGATGTAAAAATAATCTCTGTTGAGCTAGATAATAGCTATACAAAAGGTGTTGATTGGAGTAAATTTGAGCTTGGTTTTAAAAGTTATTTAAGCGATGGTACTTCATCACGCCTAATTTTTAATAAAGGCACTACTCAAAATCCAGCCCATAGCCTAAAGAATATCTCTGGCGGATTTATCATTGGCGGAGATTTACGTCTTAGCCTTGATGGTGTATTAAATTTTTTAAATACTAATGGGAAAAGTCAAATAATCTCAAGTCCTAAAATAATGGCAATGAACAACCAACAAGCCCTAATCTCAGTAGGTGATAATATCAATTATAGAATTGCTGAAGATATTACTAATAATGATACTAGTGAGATTACTAAAACTACTTATAAACAGCACTCTGTATTTATAGGAATTTTACTAAACCTTCTACCTGAAATTAGCGATGAGAATCGCATAATGCTACGTATAAATCCTAGCTTAAGCAGCTTTAAATATTCAGCTGATGATGCTAAGCAGACACAACCTCGTGTAATCGCTCCAGATACTATGCAAAAAAAGTTATCTACTGTGGTAGAAATTTCTAGTGGTGATAGTATAATTTTAGGTGGTTTAATCGCTAAAAGTCTAGGTAACGAGATTAATAAAGTTCCAATTTTGGGTGATATTCCTTTGCTTGGGTATCTATTTAAAAGCGACCGACAAACTAGCAAAACCAGTGAATTAATCTTTATTATCACTCCAACTATAATTAACGGCCCGATTTTACCAAATGAACTTGGATTTGATGGAGTAGAAATATTTAATAAATAGTGTTTTGTTTAATATTTTAGTGATTTTATAAATGCAAAAAAGTTAATAAGCTTAAGAATAATTTAGTGTTTTTATCGTATATTCAAACCAAAGATTCAAGAAAACTTTTAGAAACTTCAGCTAACATTTTATAACTTCTAGCAGTTTCATTTAGTTTAGAGCCATTGCTTGAATAAAAGTTTGTTTCAAAAGCATAAATGCAATTATTGGTTTTAACTACATAATCAAATCTTTTAGCAACTTTACCTAGATTTGAAATTAGG
Organism: Campylobacter devanensis; assembly: GCF_002139915.1. Lineage (NCBI taxonomy): Bacteria > Pseudomonadati > Campylobacterota > Epsilonproteobacteria > Campylobacterales > Campylobacteraceae > Campylobacter > Campylobacter devanensis. The sequence continues at coordinate 1,265,232 of NZ_CP018788.1, read as the reverse complement.
TCAGATAAACCAGTTTTTCTAACAATTCAATATCGTCAATATTAGTAAAGTTATATTTTAATTTTTTCCATTATCTATTACTTTGATTTCTTTTTCTCTTACAGCAATAAGTAGAGGTAAACATTTTCTTATTTCAGGGTATTTATTAAATAATAAATCAAAGTCATATTCCATATTTTTTGAACCTATTAAAGAGCTCATAATATTCAACTCAACTTTGATTTTATCAATATTTTTATAAACAATGCTAAAAGTCTGTGTAATATTCGTAAGTTGCTATACTATCAGTAAAATTTGCAAACCATTCATTAAAATTTCTTTTCATATTAAAAACCTCTTTTTTGACATTCTTGTAACAATATTACAGCACGTTTTCCTCTGCTAAAATTTGCAGCTTCATAGGCCGATAGATTTTCCATCATAATTTGATGAAACCCTAATCGTTTAATTTTTTTCTTTAGTATTGCATTAGCTTTTCTTTCTTCAGCCACCATTCCTAGATATATCACGGTAAACCATTTATCAACCCACAAGGAATTTTCTCCATACGAAACACTTATTTCAGTTATTAGGTTAAGTATTGCATTATTAACAACATCAGTTGTTTTATCATATATCAAACAAAAATCATTATATATTTTACTATCACCATAAATTTTAGCTAAATCAATGAAATATTGAAAATATTCAATATCTCTGGGAGCTTTTGCAGATAAATTTTTTTCTTTTAGATACACACAATAGTCGTCAAATTTACCACGATCATAATATACTATAGAATTATCAATAAATCTTTTTAAAATATTCATTCTATCTTCTCCTTTTGTAGTTCATTATAACAATTTCAGTTATATCGCCACGCTTACTTGCTGAAGAGTTTATCATTCTTTTTGCAAAAACCCTCTCAATTTCAAAACCTTTATATATATCATCAAAGAAATTGTCTTCTTCGTTTGTATTTTTAGGGTCAGAATTTGAAAGCATCAACAGAGATTTTTTATTATCTAAAAATTTATAATTCTCTGTAAGTTTTATTTGATCATTATCATCAAATCCAGATTTATCATAACTCACAAATGAATTCTTTTCCATAAGTGGTCTATATGGTGGGTCAAAATATACAAATGTGTTATTATCTGCTTTTTCTAAGACTTGTTCATAACTACCAAAACTTATTTCAACTTTTTGTAATAGATGAGAACACAACCTTAAATTTTCTTTATCGCAAATTAGTGGATTTTTATATTTGCCGTGTGGTACATTAAACTTTCCATCTTTATTAACCCTATAAAGTCCATTAAAACAAGTTTTGTTTAAAAATATAAAATCAGCACATTTTTCAAAGTCATAGTGTTCGTTTAAATGAATTTCATTGTATCTATCTCTAACTTTATAAAAATAACTAGCTCTATCTTCGCTTGATAAATATTCTTTTTCTAATATATCTAATTGTTTTATTACTTCTTTAAGATCTGCCTTAATACAACGATAGCAGTTAATAAGCTCTTTATTAATATCATTTATATATGCTTTCTCAATTTGATAGTTTTGTAAAATATCAAAAAGAACAGCACCACCACCGACAAATGGCTCAATATATATTTTAACTTCTCCATTTATTAATTCTTGTGGATATAGCTCTTTAAATTTATTTAAAAGCTGCCCTTTTCCACCAGCCCATTTTAAAAATGGTTTAGATAATTTTTTGTTCATTTCAATATTCTTTCAAAATTATAACTTAGTAATTTAATATATTTATCCAACTAAAAGCGTATTTAGCTCACTTTCGAAATCATCAGTTACGCTAAATTCAGTTACAAACTGCATAATTTGCGTTTTGTTCTCATCTAAAACTCTTAAGATCAAGCTCTTTTTGGCTCCGATTATAGCGTTGTGTCTGTGTGCGAGTTGGTAAATTTGATTGATTTTATTTTTGTTTAAAGCGCTTAATTTTAGCTCAATTTCTAATTTGCCAACGATATTTGAGCTAGGTTGTTCGATAGTAGTTTCTGTATTTATGGCTCTTTTTTTAGGTGCGTTTCTAAGGGTTATATCGCCATTTTTTGCCTCATCTATATCGATGATTTGATTGACTATCATTTTTGAGTTTGTGTCTCTTGGTGGTGTGACTTTGAGTGCGTATAATCTATCTGTGTTGATTATCTCACTAGCTTGAGTACAAGCCACATCAAAGGCAAACATATCGGCATTTGAGCTTTTGTCAGTTACGCTTAATATCGCCATTTTATTGCCTGATTTTGTATCTTTGATGCTGATATCATTTAGCTTAGCAATGATGAGATGTTCGCCGTTTTTAGCACTTTTTAAGATATCTAGGATTGTAGAGTGCTTGATGGCGTCAAAATACTCTTTATTCTCTTCTATCTCTTCGGCGGTGATTTTGTTGGATTTTAGTGTGATTTTGGTATTTCCGGCCTCTTCAAGAGTGTAAATTTCATTTACTTTTAACTTGACTTGTTGGTCGTCTCTATTAAAAAGCATCTTAAATACAAGTGGTTTATTTAGCTCATCTTTTGGCATTGATTCTATCTTTTGTATATGAGAAAATACCGTAGCTTCCATACTTCCATACATATCAAGGATGGTTATGATACCCATTTTATTGCCAGATTTTGTCAGCTTGATTGAAATATCTTCTATCTTGCCTATTACGATAATCTCATTGCCATCTTCGATAGTGTCAAACTGCGTTGAATTCGTATGCGAAATGGCTTCAATGCTACTTTTAAACTCATCTAATGGATGTCCGCTGATATATACGCCTAGATACTCTTGTTCGAAGCTTAAAAGCTCTCTTTGGGTGAATTCATCTGGGGCTAAGCTTAGATTAAGCACCATTTTACTCATACTCTCATCATCGCCAAATAGTGAGAATTGCGCCTCTCTTTTGATATCGGAGCTTTTTTTGGATTGGTCTGTGATATACTCAAGATTTTGCATCAAAGTTTTTCTAGTGTAGCCAAATTCATCCAAGGCGCCTGATTTTATGAGTGATTCATAAACTCGCTTATTTACTGCGGTACAATCGCTTTTAGACACTAGATCTTCTAAGCTATTTAGGCCATCTTTTCTGATATTTGTGATATCTTCAATCGCTGATCCCCCAACGCCTTTAATAGCGCCTAAACCATAGATGATGGCATCCTTACCTTCATTGCTAATAACGCTAAATTCACTACTACTTTTACTAACGCTAGGCGGGAGTAGCTCTATATCTAGGCGGCGGATCTCTTCTATATATTTGGTGATTTTATCGGCGTTATTCTCTTCACTACTTAAAAGAGCAGCCATAAATTCAGCCGGATAATAGGTCTTTAAATATGCTGTTTGAAAGGTGATAAGAGCATAAGCTGCGGAGTGGGATTTGTTAAATCCATATTCGGCAAATTTCATAATCAACTCAAAGAGCGCATCAGCCTTATCCCTATCAAAGCCATTTTGAGAAGCACCATCTAGATACTGGGTTTTGAGCCTTAACATCTCATCTTCTTTTTTCTTACTCATTGCCCTGCGGACTAAATCCGCTCCACCAAGGCTAAATCCACCCACGGTTTGGACTACTTGCATGACTTGCTCTTGATAGACTATAACTCCATAAGTTGGCTCCAATATCGGTCGCAAGGCATCAAAAGCGTATTCTACGCTCTTTTTGCCATGTTTGATATCTATAAAGTCATCCACCATACCTGAATTTAGCGGCCCTGGGCGATAGAGTGCGATCATAGCGATTATATCTTCGAAGCAATCGGGCTTTAATTTGGCGGCCAATTTTTGCATTCCGCTAGATTCTATCTGAAAAATTCCAAGAGTGTTGCCACTTTGTATAGTTTGGTAGGTTTTAGGGTCGTTAAAATCGATCTTTTCCCATAAAATATCTTGATTGAATCTAGCTTTAATAAGCTTAATCGCATCATCAATCACAGTTAGAGTTTTAAGCCCTAAAAAGTCAAATTTGATTAGATCTACATCTTCTAAATAATCCTTAGTATATTGCGTAACATAGTGGCCATCTTCGGCGTTGCTTTGTCGCCATAGTGGTGCCTTTTTCCATAGTTCTTCATTGCTAATTACTATACCAGCAGCGTGCATACCGGGATTTCTATTTAAGCCTTCAAGCTCGCAAGCATATTGCCACACGCTTCTAGCTAGCTCATTATTCTCTATCAATTCAGCGATTTTTGGCTCTTTTTCAAAGGCTCCAGGCTCAAATTCACCCTTTTTATTTGTGTAGCCTTTTAAGCTAATTCCAAGCTCATCAGGAATTAGCTTTGCCATCGCATCAGCATCAGCGTATGGCATACCCATAACCCTAGCGACATCTCTTATAACACCTTTGGCTAAGAGCTTACCAAATGTAGCTACTTGAGCGACATTATACTGGCCATATTTTTCAATCACATAATCAATAACTTCGCTTCTGCGGTTTTGACAAAAATCCACATCAATATCAGGCATACTGATACGCTCAGGATTTAAAAATCTCTCAAATAGCAAGTTATATGGGATCGGATCAAGGTCAGTTATACGAAGGGCGTAAGCTACCAAGCTTCCAGCAGCCGAGCCACGCCCTGGGCCTACTGGGATACCGCGCTTTTTGGCTTCGTTGATAAAGTCAGCCACGATAAGCATGTAGCCTGGGAATTTCATATTTTTAATGGTGTTTATCTCTAAGTCTAGCCTATCTTTGTAAATTTGATGTTTGCTAGGATCGATAAACTCTAAACGCTTTTTAAGCCCCTCTTTACACTCATATTCAAACAAAAGGCTATCATTATCCAAATCATACTCTAAATTTGGATTTGGCAAGGCTAGATCCCTTGCTTTGGCATATTCTTGAGTGAATTTAAAATTTGGCGGAGTGGCGTTGCCTAATTTAATCTCTAAATTACACTTATTTACTATCTCTTGGGTATTAGATACCACTTCTGGGATATCAGCAAAAATCTCGCTCATCTGCTCTGGGGATTTAGCATAAAATTCGCTTAAAACCTGCTCTTTGACACTCTCATCGAAATTTTTATTGGCTGAGATATAGACAAAGATTTTTTGTGCTATGGCGCTATCTTTGGTGGTGTAGTGAGCGTCGTTTGTGGCGATTAATTTAATACCAGTCTCTTTAGATAATCTGATAATATCGCTATCGATTCGCTGCTGGTCAAATATCCCATGACGCATAATCTCAAGATAAAAATCATCACCAAATATATCTTTATACTCTAGCGCTGCGGCTTTGGCTGCTTCATATCCGCCTGCGCCCCTTTTGATATTTCTCTCACTTAAATTTAGATGAAAATTCACCTCACCAGCCAAACAAGCCGAGCTACAAACTAGCCCCTCACTATGCTCTCTTAATAGCTTTTTATTGATTCTTGGATAGTAGTAATAACCCTTGATATAGCTCATTGAGCTAAGATACATTAAATTTTGATATCCTATCTCATTTTTAGCAAATAAGCATAGATGAAATCTATATCTACTCTCTTTAGAGCTTATATCATCGTTATTATGGATATAGGCTTCAAGACCAATAATTGGCTTTATCCCCTCAGCCCTCATCCCTTTATAAAACTCAATTGCTCCAAACATATTTCCATGATCAGTAATAGCACAAGATTTTATATTCATCTCTTTTAGTCTTTTAGCTAAAGTTTTAATCTTATTAGCTCCATCTAAAAGCGAATACTCAGTATGTAAATGCAGATGGGTAAAATCCAAACTCATATATAAATCCTAAATTAATTTTTATTTGATACTACGCTATCTATACTTTTAAAGATAAAACTACTATTTTGTTCTATGGTATTAAATTTATCAACAAGTTTATCTATATCTTGTCTATTTTCATCTCTTAAAACTTTAATTATCAACTCTAAAGCCTCTTTGATTTTAGCAGTTTGTTCTGGGCTGAATTTAGCAAAATTACTCTCACAATCATGCAATAACTCATCTATATGCGCTTTTTGCTCTGGAGTAAATTTTAGCTCATTTAATGCGTTATTATAAGCTGTGGTTTTGGCTAAAATAAGATCAATTTTGGTTAAAATTCCAATAGTTTTATTTTGCGTTAATTCTGAGACTTTAGCTGTAGTAGCTGCGTCAGTACTAAAATTTTCTAGAGCCTCTTTTAATTTATCTGTGTTATTTAAAGCTGTTTGGGCCACTTGATTTATCATATCAGTTGAGCGGTTTAATTCATCGGCGTCTTGACTTAGCATTGTTACGGTACTTTCAATATCAGCAGTAGCTCTAGTTGTATTTTCTGCTAATTTTCTAACTTCATCAGCAACAACTGCAAATCCTCTACCATGCTCACCGGCACGAGCAGCTTCAATGGCGGCATTTAGAGCAAGAAGATTAGTTTGGTCAGCTATATCTTTAATTAAATTTACTACACTACTAATATCGGTTGCTCTTTGATATATATTTTGAGTAGTTTGGTTAGTATTTGATGTTATTATATGAAAATTTGAACTTAGCTCTTCGACTTTGCTTATGCTCTGGGCGGCAATAGCAGCAGTTTGCTGACTAGAATTTACTACCTTAGCTAAATCACTTACACTTGCGATTAGATCTCTTTGAACGCTATCCATTCCATTTGTGCCATTGCCAAGTTCGGTAAATTTTTGGCTTAAAATTCCTCTGATTTTTCCTTTTTGCCCCTCTAAAACACCGGTTACGCCTTCGCTTAGAGATTCTGCGTTATTTCTAAAAATCCCTTTAAATCCCTCAACATAGATATTTCGATAGTCTTTGCCACTTCTGGCTGCTAAAATGCTACTTTGGGTCTCTCTTTGTAGGGCTTCTACTTGATCTAAAAGGTCATTGATATACTTAGCTATCGTTACTAATCTAGAATCATTATCAATATTTGTAATCCTAGCTTCTAATTTGCCTTTTGATGCGCCACATACTACTGCTACTATCTCATTATAAACAATATCATCAAATTTACTTTTTTTGCTAAATATACCCATTTATTATCCTTTTGTTCTTTGTAGTTCATTGACAAAGCGGTCGTATGTAGTGTTGTGCGTAGCTAATAAATCGGCTATATATTTTTGGCTAGCTTCGATTCCGCTGAATTTTTCTAATTCTAACATTTTTTGGTATATTGGGATGATTTTCTCCACGGCTTGTGGATTGGCTTTGCGTCGCACTGAGTAGTAGCCTATGATATTGCCACTTTCATCAAGAGAGCTTGTAACATTGGCAAATACCCAGTAATACCCACCATCAAAGGTTATATTTTTAACAAAAGCAAATATCTCTTGTTTGTTTTTTATCCTATCCCAAAGTAGCTTAAATACATACTTTGGCATATCAGGATGGCGAACTATATTGTGATTTTTGCCTATGAGATCTGAATTTTTGGCATTTACGATATTTAAAAAATAGCTATTAGCATAAGTAATGTAGCCTTTTAAATCTGTCTTTGTAGTAATGAAAGCTTCATCGCCAATCTCTTTTTGCTGATTATTTAGTAGATTAGTACTCATTTTGCTCTCCCGCAATTTTCTAAACTACAAATTTTATAAAAAAATATATTAAATTCTAATATATTTAGTGTAAAATAGTGCTTTTTAGTTTTAGATTATATTATATTGCCGTAATAATAACTTGCAAAATAAATACTTATCAAAATATTTACTTTAATACTTTTGATTTATTTTATTATTATTTTCTTGATATGTTTTAGAAGATAAAGCAATCCATATAAACAAAAAATTAAAACCCCTCTAAAAGGATAAAATATAACTCTTTGATTTGTGTATCGTTTAAGTGAGCAGTTGAAGCAGTAGAAAGAAATTTGATCACGCTATCATAGTTTAATGGATTTTTGCCTATGCATTCAGGATGGGCAAGTAAAAATGCTCTACCAAGTCCGACTTGTTCATTAAGCTTGCCATCGCAGATAAAACAACTAGTATCAATATGCAATCGCCCCTCAAATTTTAAAATCATTGCATAGGATTCAAGTACGACTCTAATAGGGTTTTGGCGGTGAAATTTCTTAGCACACATTTCAAGTATTTCAAAATAAAACTCATCACTCTCTTGTACATCACGTAAATGATCAGCCATTAGCCGCATAAAATTTTGCCAAACTAAAAGTCGTTCACGCTCAATTAACCAGCTAAATCCTAGATGCATAGTCGAGCGAAGATGCGGCAAAAAGCTTTTACTTTCAACTAATTCAAAATCAAGTTTAAATCCTTGAGTGATAATAGGGTGACGAGCGCCATAAAACCTATAACATTTGATCTGTTTGTGCGGAGAGAGAATTGTGACAATACAGTCTTCATCTCTTACTTTTTGAACCTTTAAGATATAGCCCTGCATGGGTCAAAAAATTGTTCAATCTGCTCTCTCATCTGCTCTGGAGAGTGTATTTGATTAACGCTAGATCTAAATTCGCTAGCCCCATTAAGACCTTTGGAGTATTCGTGTAAATGTTTGCGAAAAATCCCTATAGCATGATTACCATAAGTATTAAGCATTAGTTCAAAATGTTCTTTAATTACTTGTCTTTTTTCATCTGGATTTATACTTTGATTTTCTTTAATCTCTTTAAATATCCATGGAGAACCAATACTAGCTCTGCCAATCATCAGTCCATCACAACCAGTAGTTTTTAATACATTTTGATAGTTATCTAGATTAATGTCGCCATTGGCAATAACTGGAATTGTTGTATTTGATTTTATTTTAGCGATGGCTTCATAATCAACTGGTGCGCTATATCCACCAGCTCTAGTTCGTCCATGCACACAGATAAAATCAGCCCCAGCGTTAGCTAAATCTTGAGCTATTAGGTGTGCCATTTTGGTGTTAAATCCTAGACGAATTTTAACCGAAGTATAGCGTTTATTTGATTTAGTTTTAATCGTTTCAATGATATTACATAGCAATTTTGGTTCATTTAATAAGGCTGAACCGGCATTTTGTTTTATTACTTTTGGCACTGGACAACCACAGTTTAAATCAATTCCATCAATCCCATCAAATTCATTTAAAATCTCTACTGCTCTAGCGATTACGTCTGTGTCGCTACCTGCTAGCTGAACTATATATGGCGTTTCTAGTGGAGATTTTTCTAGCATTGCTAAGGTCTTATCATGTTCATATACAAGAGCATTTGAGCTAATCATTTCACTAACTGTACAATCGCAGCCAAAACGCTTAGCTAGGCTGCGAAGTGGTAGATCAGAAAAGCCCGCTAAAGGGGCTAAAAATAACGGTTTTGAGCTAAAATCAATCATTAATAAAATAGATCCGCTCTAGCGATTTTACCATGATCTCTTAAAAAGAGTAAGGTCTCAATACGCTCAAATTTAGCATTACCGCTCATTATCGCTTCTCTAAGCTTTTCTATCATTTGGAAGTCATAAAGTAGATATAAATATGCTTCAAATGCAGCCCCTTCATCATTTCTAAGATGCTCAAACATAGATATAAGCAGATCTGGCTCAACTTTTGTTTTAAGAATTTTAGCAATTTTAATATATTCATCTGAGGTAAATTTAACTTTATTAATAATTCCAAACATATCATTTGTACTAATTTCAAATTTGTCTTTAGAGTATCTATTTACCAGTGTTAATACATCGTTATTTGTGTAGATTGGATTGAATTTAGATAGTTCTAAAAACGAACCATTTTCTACGAGTGCATTTGAAGCAAAAGTTCTTAATTCTTCGTTTGCATCATTGCTAGATAAGATGGTAATAGCGTATTTATAGTCAGCTTGAATTTTGTTTTTTTCATTTTGGATATAGAGTGGATTAGTTTTTAAAAGCTTAAATCTTTTTAACTCACATACTTTTCCAGTTTTTACATCATTGTAAAGCTCATAGGCGGCTCTTAAATCATCGTTATGAAGAACTGGTTTGCCTAAATTTAGCCATGGAGAAAGAGATTTTGTAACCTCACTTGAAGCTGCAAAAAGATCGGTTTTAAAATCTTTATTTGACTCTAGTCCAAGGTAAATTTCCTTAGCTAAAACATTATAAATTTGAGCATCGCTTTTCATTGCTCTACCTTCTAGGTAGATTTTAAACCCATAGTAGCTCATATGCAAAAGTGCTAAAATCGCAAAGATACAAAGTGGCACCACAAGCCATGTAGCTACTGGTAATTCAAGTGTATAGCTAAGAATATTTATAGCATAATTTTGGTCAGCAAACGAAAAAGTGACCAGCCAAACAAGCCCAATATAGATAACAGAATATAAGAAAAATCGTCTAGTTTTCATCTTTTACCCTTATTTTATTATTGTTTTTTCAGCAATTTCACGACACGTAATGCAGTAGCGTGCGTGTGGTTTTACTTTTAGGCGTTCTATATCAATATCATCTTCGCACATATCGCAAATACCATAAATTCCAGATTCAATTTTTTTTAATGATTGATCAATTTCATTAAGCTCTTGTTGTTGTTTAGCTGAGATTGAGTGTTCTAGTTCTTCATCAGCACTAATACTAGCAAAGTCAAGCTCATCAGTAGCACCACTTTGTCTAAGTCCATCAATCTCGCTAGCTGCATCATTGATATTTCTTTGAATTTGCTCTTTTCTCTCTAAAAGCAACTCTTTAAAATACTCTAGTTGGCTTGTTGTCATATAACTCCTTTTTATTTATGATAGGGGTGGTTTGCATTAATGCAAAGAGCGCGAAAAATCTGCTCATATAGTACGAGTTTAGCTATTTTATGCGCAAATGTTAGCCGTGATAAACTCACTAACTTATGCATCTCTCCCCGTAAATTATCACCTAAACCATAAGCCCCGCCAATAAAAAATGAAATTTGATTTCTATCTTTAAGAAGCTTTGCAAACTCAAAGCTATCAAGCATTTCACCACGCTCATCAAGTCCGATGCAAAAACCATTTAAACAAGGCTTATATGCTTCTTCATATGCTCTATGCGATGCGGCTTGGCCTTGAATTTGAGCTTTAGCAATTTGTGGGCTAAATTTATTAATCTCTTTAATATTAGCCCATTTGCTACTCATCTTGATATAATCTTTTATATCTTTATCATCATCAAGCTTTTGAAGACAATGGACTAGAATTTGCACTAAATAGCCTCATTAATTGGGCTATAAAAATTATCATTTTTCATAAAAAATCTTATCATATCACTAAGATATTTTTTATGCTCATCTCTTGGGACTATAGCATCTATTAATCCATGCTCTAGTAAGAACTCAGCTCTTTGAAAACCTTCAGGTAGGCTTGCTTTAATAGTTTGTTCAATAACTCTTTGGCCTGCAAAACCTATTAAAGCTTTTGGCTCAGCAATGATTAAATCACCTAGCCAAGCAAATGAGGCTGAAACTCCACCCATAGTAGGGTCAGTAAGAACTGAGATATATGGCAATCTATTATCGCTTAAAAGTTTGAGTGCAGCACTAGTTTTGCTCATTTGCATAAGACTAAATGTACTCTCTTGCATTCTTGCACCACCGCTTGCACTTACTATAATAAGTGGATTTCTTTTTTCTATCGCTCTGCGAACTGCACGAGTGATTTTTTCACCTTCAACTGAGCTTAGGCTACCACCCATAAAGCTAAAATCAAAAACCACAAGCTGAACTGGTTGGCCATCAATTGTAGCTTCTCCTGAGATTACTGAGCTTGTTTTGCCATTTTTACTTTGACCTTCTTCAATTCTCTTTTTATATGATTTTTTATCTACGAAATTTAATGGATCTATTGGTCTTAAATTTGCATCAAATTCAACAAAACTTCCAACATCGCTAATTAATTCTATTCTTTTTTGAGCGCTAAGTCTCATATGATATCCACATTTTGGACAAACATTATAGCATGCTTCAACTTCTTTAAAATACATTAAAGAGCTACAACTGCTGCACTTTACCCAGTGACTTGGAGCTTCACTTGGGTGAGATTGTTTTTTGCGTATTTTTGAAAAAAAATCACCTAGCATTTTTTTCCTTTAATAAAAAATTGGGCGATTATAGCAAATTTTTCTTTAAATTCATATTTTTATTACTTTTAAATTGATTTTATAGATTGTTTTATCTGCGTTTAATTATAGTTAAATTTACATAGATACAATTTCGCAATTCATAAAAATTATTAAGGAGATTTAGTATGATAGTTACTAATAAAGCACCACAACTAAGTGGCGTAGCAGTTCTAGGTAATGGTCAAATTGAAGAAAATTTTGATCTATATAAAAACATTGGACCAAAAGGTGCAGTAGTATTTTTCTATCCAAAAGATTTTACATTTGTTTGCCCAAGCGAAATCATCGCTTTTGACAAAAGATATAAAGAATTTAAAGATAGAGGTATTGAAGTTATCGGCGTTAGCACAGATAATGAATACTGCCACTTTGCATGGAGAGAAACAGATATTAAACAAGGCGGTATCGGTAGAGTACAATTCCCTCTAGTAGCTGACCTTAAAAAAGAGTGGGCAAGAGGATTTGATGTACTATTTGATGAAGCAGTAGCTCTAAGAGGTAGCTTCCTACTAGATAAAGATGGTACAGTTCGCCACGCAGTAATAAACGATTTACCACTTGGTAGAAATATCGATGAAATGGTAAGAATGGTTGATACAATGCTATTTACAAATGAGCATGGTGAAGTTTGTCCAGCTGGCTGGAACAAAGGTGATAAAGGTATGAAACCTACAACTGAAGGTGTAGCAAGCTACCTATCAACTGATGGCGACAAACTATAATTCTACCTTTTAATTAATTTGGCTGCGACTCGCAAGGGTCGTAGCCTTTTTTTATGTCTAATTTTTACAATCAGATATTTTGTATTTAATATAAAATTTAAAAGCCCTTTAAATAGAGTTTAACTACCTAAAAGGCTTAAAAATTATCCATGTGTTCTTTGGAATTCCTTCATAAATTCACATAGAGTTTGTACGCTTTGTTGTGTTACGGCATTATATATAGAAGCTCTTAAACCACCTAAGATTCTATGACCTTTTAATCCTATCATTCCATTTTGTTCAGCTAATTTAACAAAAGCTCCATCAAGTTCAGCACTTGGAGTAGCAAAACTAACATTCATTAAACTTCTTGAACCTGGTTTTGCAAATGCTTTGTAAAAATCTGAATTATCTATAAGTTCATATAAAGCAGCTGCTTTTTGCTCATTTACAGCATTTATAGCATTTAAACCACCTTGATCTTTGATCCAATCAAGAACCAAATCAAACATATAAATTCCAAATGTTGGAGGTGTATTAGCTAGTGAATTAGCCTCTATTTGCGTTGTATAACGAAGCGGAGTAGGAACGCTATCTTTAACTCTTGCGGCTAAATCTTTTTTAACTATAACAATAGTTATACCAGCTGGGCCAGCATTTTTTTGTGCTCCACCATAAAACAGACCGATATTATGTGCCTTAAAATCAATTTCACGGCTTAAAAGATCAGAACTGCTATCTACTACTAGTGGGCATTTTGGGCTTGGAAGTGTGGCGTATTGTGTGCCATAAATCGTGTTATTTGAGCAGATATAACCATAATCAGCATCATCGCTAAAATTAAAATTTGGAATGTGATCAAATTTAGTATCTTCGCTACTTGCTATTACCTTGTAATTGATATTTTGGATTTTGGCTTCTTTGATTGCTTTTTGCGTCCAAACACCGGTATTTACATATTCGGCCACGCCACCAGTGTAAATATTCATCGGAATTTGAGCAAATTGCAAAGTCGCACCACCTTGTAAAAATAGCACCGCATAATCATCGCCGATATTATAAAAACTTTTTAGTTTAGCAATGGCGTTATTGTGTAACTCTTCAAAAACTTTCCCCCTATGGCTAACCTCCATAATACTAAAGCCAAGACCATGATAATTAGTAAATTCAGCCTGTGCACGCTCTAAAACTGCTAATGGAATCGCACTTGGACCAGCACTAAAATTTAAAACTCTACTCATTTTATCCCCTTATTTTATTATTGCTTGTTTGCATAAATTTTGTGAACTAATAGTAATCTCATCGCCGCTTTTTAGCTCAGATAATGAGATGATTTGCGAATCTTTTATAATATGTGCCATATTTTTTGTTACCTTGTAAAAATACTCTTGTCTTTTAAAAACTAACTCAAATTTATCAATTTTTGATTGAGCTAAATTAAATTTTTTATGTAAAAAGTTATCTAAATTTGACTTAAAACTATCTAAAGTAAGAGTAGCTAAGTTGATTTTTTGTTCTATTGCTTTAGATTTTATCTGTGCTTTGGCTAAATTTAAATAGCTTTCACATTTGTTGAATTTAGATGATATAATCGCTTCAAGAGTATTTTGAAAAATATCAAGTTTTTGATGAAGTTCATTACTATCAGGCAAGAGATCAACCATCGCAGCAGTGGGTGTAAGTGATCTGTGATCAGCTACAAAATCACTAATACTATAATCAATCTCATGCCCTATAGCTGAGATAATAGGCGTTTTTGCTTCATAAATTGCATAAGCCAAGCCTTCATCATTAAAACACCACAAATCCTCTTTAGACCCGCCGCCTCTAGCAATGACAATTACATCTAACTCCATAGAATCAGCAAGATTTAACATCTTAATTAAATTTGCTGGAGCGCTATTTCCTTGAACTAAGGAATTAAATAGATAAAACTTAGGCAAAACATACCTATCACTAATAACCTTACACATATCAGCAAATGCTGCAGAGCTAGCACTTGTAATGATTCCTACTTTGCTTGGATATTTTTGTAGTGGTTTTTTATCTGCTCTATTAAATAAACCAGCAAGAGCTAGACGCTCTTTGAGCTGATTAAATGCAAGCTCAAGCTCACCTACACCAATTGGAATAATGCGACTAGCGATGAACTGATAGCTACCATTTGGGCTATAGATTGAAAGCTTACCAATTAGCGTAACTTTCATTCCATCTTTTATTTCAAATTTTATATTTTGATTAGTAAATTTATACATAGCTACGCTGATAGCAGATTTCTCATCTTTGAGCGTAAAGTACCAATGTCCGCTATTATGCTTAGTAAGGCGACTAATCTCGCCTTCAACCTCAATGGAGTTGAAGTGCGACTCTAATAACGCCTTAGCCGACTCATTTAGATCGCTTACTGTCATATATTTTTAACCTTTTTAGCAATAAACATAGTGCTAATATTCATACTAAACCCTTTAACTATCACCATCTCAAAACCACTTCTTTCAAGTTCACGACAAAACTCATTTGAGTCTAAAAAACCTTCAATGCTTCTAGGTAGATACTCATAAGCCTCTTTATTTTTACTTATAAATCCACCGATTGCAGGCAAAATATTGTGTAGATAAAAATCCCTAATCTTTGCTATTGGGCCACTTTTATCTCTTTTAGTAAATTCTAAAACAACTAAATATCCGCCAATTTTTAAAACCCTATTAAACTCATGTAAAGCCTGAGTTCTAGCTACAACATTTCTAATACCATAACTTATACTAACTATATCTTGGGTATTTGGGTTTAATCCTGTATTATCAGCTTTTGCCTCTTTGAATTCACAATTTGGGAGCTTTTCTTTGGCTACTTTTAACATCTGCTTACTTGGGTCAATTCCGGTAATTTTGTCAATTTTTAAATTTGCTTTTTTGGCGCTATTAATCCATGCTTGAATCATATCTCCAGTGCCGCAAGCGACATCTGCAATATTTAGCGAGGAGTTAAAATTTTTTAAAACTTGATCACAGGCTGAGCTTCTCCAAGAAGCGTCGATTCCAAAGCTTAATATTTTATTAGCTTTATCATAAGTGGGCGCAATTTTATTAAACATATCTATGATTTTTTCTTGGTTTTGCACTAGATTTCCTTTTGATAGTATGGTTTTAGTTTTTTTGAGATTTTAGCTAGCTTTTTATCGAATTTTTTTAGCTTTTTATTTAACTCTTTATTTATTGATTTGCTATCTTTTTGGTTGGATTTTTTGAATTTATAGACTAAATTTGTGATTTTTGAGAGTTTTTGCTCAAATTTAGTTAATCCAAAAATTTGATAAAATGCATTAACAAGCACAAAAAGTTCGCTTAGAGTGTTTGAATTTAAGGCGGTTTTGGCTTTAATTTCTTGGCGTAAATTTACTATACTTTTGCGGATTGCATATGCTGATGATGAAGAAATTTTCCACTCTTTAATGCAGTAAAATGAGTGTGTATCGTATAAAAAAATCTCCAATTCAAAGCATAATGATTGAAACCCATTCTCAAAATATATCTGAATTTGAGCTAAAATATCTTTTAATTCAGAATTATTTTGTCCTTTTAAAATTTGGCCTAAATGCTCAAATAGCGGTAAAACTTGATCTAGAAGTTTGCTAAATTTAACAACAACAAGCTTATCAAATATAAAATCAAAGCTATTAATTAGGCAGTTTATTTCTATTAAATGCTTTCCAATTATAGCTAAAATCGCACTATTTTTATCTTTTTGGTAGAGTTTTCTAAGCCCATCAATTAAAAAGAGCTTTTGCAAAATTAGCAATCTAACCCCATCATAAGCACTAATATCGATACCAAAATATAGCATTTTGTTGCCTATTTTTGGGAGTTTGGATGTGATTTCTAAATAGTTGATATTTTGCAAAATTTTTCCTTGAATAAAAGTGAAGAATTTTACACTAAAACTACTAAAATATAGCTTTAAAACCCCGTATTTAGGGCTTTAAATTTAGCAACACTTTGAACAATTTGAGACATTTGCAACGATATTTAATCTATTTATTAAGTTACCTATCTTTTGTTCTAGATGGGTTTGATATGAGATCATCTGCGCATCGTTGGCGCTAATATCTGTAATGTTGCCACAATTGCTACATACTAAATGAATGTGTGGTTGCTCGTAAATATCATATTTTGCTTTTTGGTTTGGGCTATTAACCTCAATTACTAAATTTTCATTTATAAGGGTGCTTAGATTTTTATATACTGTTGCAAGTGATATAGATGGGTATTCGCTTTTAATTTGTTCATAAAGCTCATCTATAGTTGGATGCGTGTGATTGCTTAGTATTTTTAACACACACAGTCTTTGTGGAGTGGCTTTAAGTTTGGCTTGTTTTAAAAGCTCCATGTAATCCATACTTTTTTCCTCTTAATTAAATGGGCATATTTTATCCAAAAAATATTTAAATTCAACTTTAATTAATATTTTTTATCTATTAGCCTATCTTGTTTAAAGTATGATTTTTTTAGCAATCTCTTCAATACTGATGTTTAAGCTATTTTCTACTAAATTTATAGATCCATGCGTTATAAACTTATCTTCATACTCAAAGCTTGTAATACTTACATCTTTAATATTATTCTCTTGTAAAAATCCAGATAAAATCTCGCCAACCCCACCACGCTTAGCACTATCGCTAAAAATATACCATTTTTTATACTCTTTAGCAAGGTTTAAAAGCAGCTCTTTATCAAGTGGTTTTATAAAGATAAGATCTATAATTGTAGGATTAATATCTAAAAATTTAGCTACCTTGTATGCTTTAGCTACCGCATTACCGTATCCAATAAATGCGACATTTTCATTATTTTGCGATAAAATTTGGGATTTTCCAAGCTCTACTTTAACTGGTTTAAACTCATCACTAAGCCCAAAATTTCCCCTAGGATATCTAATAGCAAGTGGCGAATTAAAACTATAAGAAAATTCCATAATCTCTTTAAACATTAATTCATCTCTAGGTGCTGCAAGAGTAAAATTTGGTATAGCGTTTAAAAAGCTAATATCAAAAGCTCCTTGATGCGTCTCACCATCTTCTCCTACTATGCCAGCTCTATCCATGCACAAGACTACAGGTAAATTTAAAATAGCACAATCATGAATGACTTGATCATAGGCTCTTTGCATAAATGTTGAATATATTGCAATATATGGTTTAAAGCCTTCTTTTGCCATTGCTGCCATAGATGTAACTGCATGCTGTTCTGCAATTGCAGTATCCCAAAATCTATCTGGAAATTTCTCAATCAAAGCCCCAATTCCAGTTCCACTAGGCATAGCAGCTGTTACGCCTACTATATTATCATATTTACTAGCAAGTTCTAAAAGTAAACTGCTAAAAATTTCAGTAGCATTTTTTTGACTAGATTTTTGTAGTGCTATACCATTTTGTGGATTAAATGGACTAACGCCATGCCACTTCTCTTTTGGGCCTTCGGCAATTTCATAACCTTTGCCTTTTATCGTTTGGGCATGAATTATAACTGGTTTTTTCATATTTTTTGCTACGCTAAGAGCTGAGATTAAATCCTTGATATTATGCCCATCTACTGGACCTATATACTCAAGCCCAAGCTCTTCAAAAAACATCCCAGGAGTAATGAGTCTAATGCCTTCTTCTAATCTTTTAGCCATATAAGCCGCTGAGTCTGGCATAAGCTCTAAAAGTTGATTAATTTTGCTTTTAAATTTTTGATAAAATGGCCCCGCCATCATCTGTGATAGGTATTTACTCATAGCGCCAATCGGTTTTGAGATACTCATCTCATTATCATTTAAGATAATAACACATGGATATTTAAGATCGCCTAGCTCATTTAAAGCTTCATACGCCATCCCAGCGCTTAATGCCCCATCGCCAATTAGAGCTACGGGTAATCTATCTTCGTTTTTAAGTCTTATAGCCTTAGCAGCGCCTACTGCAAGACTAATAGATGTAGAACTATGTCCAGCTATAAAATAATCATATTCACTCTCGCTAGGTTTAGTATATCCACTAATTCCACCAAATTTACGCAAACTATCAAACTCATTCCAACGCCCGCTTAAGAGCTTATGAGTGTAGCTTTGGTGGCTAACATCAAATATAAATGGATCATTTGGGGGATTAAATACATAGTGCATCGCAATGCTAAGCTCTACAACTCCTAAATTTGAGCTTAAATGTCCGCCATTGGTGCTAACTACACTTAAAATTCGTTCCCTGATATCACCGGCTAGAGATTCTAGTTCGCCTAGCTTTAGAGATTTTATATTCATTTTATTCGCTTAATATTTTTTTAATTTTCTCAAATCTAGCCATTACGCTGCCATCGATATTGCCTATATCGCTTAGAACGATTACACCACCAGCTGATACAGCCTCATCACTGCTAAGTTTTATATTAGATTTTAGAGCTAAATTTGATTTTATAAACTCATAATCTTTTGGGTTGGCTTTTATCTCAATTGCTGTAGCTTGGTTTAGTTCATCAATTAAGCTTTTAGCGATATTTAAGGCAATCTGAGCTGAGCTGTCTTTTATCTCTTTTAAGACTACTTCTTTAGCAATCTCAATAGCAGTTGCTGCGATTTCACTTTGGCTAGTTGCTAGTAAAGCTTCAAGTTTAGCAGTTTGCTCATCGAGCTTATCAATGGAACTTGAATACTTTTTGCTAATTTCATTTAAAGCTGCATCATACTCAGCTTTAGCCTGTTCGTGTCCTTCTCTTAACCCTTCTTCTTTGGCTCTTTGAGTCTCATTTTCTAGGCGAATTTTAAATTCATTCTCTTGATGTTCAATCTGCATTTGAAGCTTAACAATATTACCGCTTAGATCATCAGTTCGCTTTAAAAGCTCTTCAATAAATGTTGATTCTATTAAATTTGACGACTCTTGAGCTGGAGTTGAGCTTGATTCAGCATTTTGTGTATTTGACTCAAAATCATCTCTTGCATCGCTATTTGTATCTTGGATTTGCTCCTTGACTGGTTGCTCTTTTGGTGATTCATTTGATTGGAGCGCTAAAACCTTAAATCTATATGGTTCGACTATATGCTCTTCGTTGTTTTTATGTATTACACTACTTGCTATCATTCTATCATCTCTTCGCTTACGCCGACTTGGAATACTCCATCTTCAGCTAGTTTTTGAACTAGTTCTACAACTTTTCTTTGCGCCTCTTCAACCTCTTTTACACGTACAGCACCAATAAATTGCATCTCTTCGATAAATGCTTCACTTGCCCTTTGACTCATATTGGCTAGGAATTTGCGTTTTAACTCTTCGCCGCTGCCTTTTAAACCAACCATAAGTACCTTTTTATCCACAACTTTGAGAATTTCTCTAATAGCATTGTTATCAAGAGAGCTAATATCATCAAATGTAAACATAAGATCTTTAATGATTGTAGCAAGAGCCGGATCATTTTTCTCAATAATTTCAATTGTAGATTTGCTTGCTTTTTGACCAAGACGGTTAAGAACTTCTGCAACAGCTCTTGGTCCACCAACTTCAACTTTATAGCTTGTAAGGCTATCAAGCTTGGATTCAAGTACGGTTGAAACACGTTTGACAACAGATGGGCTAATATCGCCTAGGTTTGCCATACGCATTACAACTTCGCTTCTAATATCATCTGGTAGATAAACTAGGGTTTCAGCAGCACTTGATGAATCCATATGGGCTACGATTAGAGCGATGGTTTGTGGGTGTTCTTTGACGATAAAGTCAGCTAACTGCTGAGGTCGCACCTGGCCAAGATAGCCAAAAGATTTGGTGGTTTCGAGTGATTTTTGGAGTTTATCCATAATTTTTTGAGCGATTTCTGGACCAAATGTTCTAAATAAAATCTCTTTAGCATATTCGATACCGCCACTTTGTAAATATTGGTTAGACTGACTAACTACATAAAATTCTTCTAGCACTGCAGCTGCTATTGATTTATCGATAGTTTTGGCAGTGGCAATATATTTTGAGATTTCAGTGATAATATCTATATCCATATGCGCAAAAAGCATCGTAGTAACATCTTCACCTAGCTGAATGAGCAAGATGGCTATTTTTTCAGCCATGCTCAAATCTTCATATACTGCCTTTTGTTCTTCGTTTAGCTTCATTAGAATTCCTTATTGGAGTTAAATCCAGTATCATTTTTAAGCATATTTTGCAACAATGTAGCGATCTCATCGCTTCTTTCAGTGGCAATGAGTTTGAGTTTTTCTAGCATAACTTCGTATTTAAGCTCATTTTCATCAAAATTCTCACCAATTCCAAGTTCATCTTCAACCCGTTTTCTAGCAGCTTTGAATTTCTCCAATGTATCCTCGGCTTCTTCTTGGATAGTAGATTCATGTGAGAGCGGCTCAAGACCTTCGTCTTTAGACTCTTCAAGCATTTTATTAAGAAATGGAGTAATAACTTGTTTATAAAATACATATAAAATTATTAAAACTATTAGATATTTTAATATCGGTACAATTGGTTTAAAATATGTATCTACAACTTTTTGGAAGCCTGTTACCTGTGTAATTTTGCCAGTTTGTCTAAATTCAAAATTACTTACTGTAACTTCATCGCCCCTATCAGCATTATATCCGATTGCTTGCTGGACTAGACTTTTTATTGAGTTTAATTCATCTTGATTTAATGGAATATAGGTTGGAGTCTGAGCTTGTGAGCCATCTTCAAGGGTTTGGAATTCATACTTTCCATCTACGACTACGGCTGCGGTTACTCTTTTTATCGTGGCGTATTGATCTTTTACTTTTATTGTTTGTTTTGAAATTTCATAGTTGGTATTGGCGACATTTTTGGAGTATAGCTCGGTTGGTTTATTATCTTCTAAACCTTGGACTGGGCCGATATTACTAACTGCACCCGGCACACCGCCTACATCTTTTGGCTCTTTTCCTTCCCTTTTTTCTTCTATATTTTGCTCACTTCTAATAACTGAATTTGGGTCATAAATTTCATTTATACTATCTTTGGTTGAAAAATCAAATTCAATGCTAACTTTAGCTGTTACTTTATCTTTTCCGCCAATAAATTTGCCAATCATATCAATGATTTTTCTCTCATATGAATCTTCAAATTGGCTTCTATATTTAATTTGTGCAGCTACTAATTCATTCTCTAATGCAATCTCATCATCGCCAAGTGCTACGCCATCTTGTGTTACTATTTTTACATCTTCTAGTTTTAAATTTGGAACTGAACCAGCTACGATTCTTTTAATTCCATCAATCTGTCTACGATTTAACTTAGCGCCATCTTTAATTTTTACTACAACTGAAGCTGTTGGTGGGACTTGACGCTCGGTAAATACGCTATCTTTAGGAAAAGCTATATACACACTAGCCTTATCAATTGGCTCTAGACTTTCGATGGTTTTAGATAGCTCGCCTTGAATTGCACGTTGGAATTTAACTCTTTGTTCGTTTTCGGTTGCTCCAAAATCTTGTGTATCGTAAATTTCAAAACCCTTTTTATTATCACCCATTATGCCAAGGCTAGCTACTGCGATTCTTTGGCGATAAACATCACTTGTAGGGACTAAAATCGTACCTTCATCAGCTAGTTTATATTTTACGCCTTGAGCCTCTAATTCATTGATAATTTGAGAAGATATAGCAGGATCAACATTGCGAAATAATACGCTATAGCCTTCATACTCAGCTTCTGGGTTTTTATTACTACTGCTAAATAGAGTCAAAAACACCAAAAATCCAATAACCAAAACAACAGAGCTAATAACTACAATTTTTTGCTTTTTGGTTAGATTTTGAACGACTTGACTAATTTGTTGAAAAAGAGCTTTAAAATCCATAATCTATTAAATTTCCTTTTTAAGAGTTTCTAAAACTTTTATATTTTGTTTACTGGTACCTATTGTTATGCGTATTGCATTTAATCCATAGCTTTTTAGATTACGCAAAATTATACCTTGTCTTAGTAGATTATCACAAATTTGAGTTGAGTCTCTACTAGTATCAAATTTAAAAGTAATAAAATTTGTATAACTTGGAATAAATTCAATCCCATTCTCAGTAGCAAATTTTTCAAAAATTTTCATTTCTTTAAAGTTATTTTCTAAAGTTTGCGTTATAAAGGCTTGATCTTTAATAGCTGCAATAGCTGCTGCTAGACTAGGAGTTGTAATATTAAATGGCGCTCTAAGCTTGCTAATGGCAGTAATTATTTGATCATTTGCAATACCATAGCCAACTCTCATTCCGCCTAATCCATAAGCTTTAGAAAATGTACCAAGATATATAGAGTTATTTAGTTTTACTATATCACTTGGATTTATAGCTTTTTTGCTATCTTTAAATTTAGCAAACTCCATATATGCTCCATCAATTACTACAATAGTATCACTATCAACACTAGATATAAACTCATATACATCATTAGCATCTAAACATTCACCAAGTGGGTTATTTGGTAGACATAAAAATATAACCTTTATCTCATCTTTGTGTGCTAGATATTGCTCTTTTAGTTGATTTAGGTTGTGTGTAGCACTTGAGGTTTTATAAATTTTAGCCCCAATATGTTTAGCATAAATTTCATACATTGCAAAAGTTACACCTGCACTTAACATTGCTGTATTTGGATTAAGCTTTGCGTGCATGATAAACTCTATTACTTGGTCGCTACCACTACCAATTACAATATTTTTACTACTTACATGATATAAATTTGCCAAAGACTCTTTAAGTTCATAATAGCTATCATCTGGATATAAATTTGCACATTTGATTGACTCTTTCATAGCTTCAAGTGCAAGCGGTGAACAGCCTAGTGGATTTTCATTACTAGCTAGTTTTACTACATTTTGTGGCTCAATGCCAAACTCTCTAATAACAAGCTCGATTGGCTTGCCAGCTTCATATATTGGTAAATTTGATATTTGTGAATTAAATTTCATTCTTGTCCTTCTTGGTTTAAGTAGCTACCCAGCCAGGTGATCTCATGTCCGTTTTGGCTAGCATTTTTTAGCACTGCTTCGACATTTTCATCATCGATGTGCCCCTCAAAATCTATATAAAATACCGTTTTAAAATCTTTTTGTTTGATTGGTCTACTCTCAAGCTTGGTTAAATTTATTCCACCCTCTTTAAACATATTAAGCAGCTCTACAAGGCCGCCTGGACGGTGAGCAGTGAGTGCTAGGATGCTGGTTTTATTGCAGCTACTTTTGATATTTTTAAAATCACTTAATACAAAAAATCTTGTTCTATTTGCCATATTATCTTCGATTTTTTCAAACATTATTGGCACTTTGTTTATATGTGCGGCTATTTTAGAGCAGATTGCTGCTGAACTAGGATCTTGTGAGGCTAAATAGGCAGCTTGAGCAGTTGATTTAGTTGGTATAAACTCTATTGAATTTAAATTATGATCATCTAGAAATTTATGACACTGATTATAGCCTTGCGGATGAGAATATATCTTTTTTATATCGCTTAAATTCTCATTTAAACTAACAAAACTATGGTGAATATCCATATAAATTTCAGCTACGATTTTTACATTTTCATATTTTCTTAAGCAATCAAGGGTAATCCCAACAGCACCTTCTGTATTATTTTCAATTGGTACAACTCCATATTTAGCCTCACCATTGTTAAGTTCTCTAAAAACACCCTCTATAGAACTGATTGGCGTATAGCTGCTCGTTGCCCCAAATCTACTCTTAGCTGCTTGATGTGTATAGGTCCCAACTGGGCCTAAAAATGCTACTTTTTGTGGTAGTTCTAGATTACGACTAACAGCAAAAATCTCTAAATATATCGCCTCGATAGCTTTGCTGCTTAGAGTGTTATTAGGTAATGATTTTAATCTTTCTAGTATTGCTCTTTCACGTTCTGGGCGGTAAATTGGAGCATTTGAACCAACTTTTAATTCACCAATTTTTTTGACAAATTCCATACGCTGATTAAGTAGGCCTAAAATCTCATTATCAATCTTATCGATGCCAACTCTTAACTCATCAATGCTCATTTTAAAATCTCCCAAATTTTACTCACATCATCATATATATTATCAATTTTATCTCTATTTAAATTTGCGGTACTACTTTTATCTATTTTACCACTTAAAACCAAAGCCGTACTCATATTCAACTCTTTAGCTCCATAAAGATCGCCAGTTGCGTCATCACTAATTATTGTTATATCTTTAAATTCAGCCTTAGGATTTTGCAATTTTAAAAGCTCAAGCGCAGCTGTATAAAATCCTAAGCTTGGCTTGCCAATACTGCTAAATTTCACTCCAGTAGCGTAACTAATCATATTAGCAATAGCGCCAACTCCTGGATATAATCTACCATTTTTTTTGTAGATACTAGTCTCATGCATAGCTATAATTTTTATCCCTTTTAGGGCAAGTTCGTTGATAGTAGCAAAGTCATCAAAGCTAAATTTATCCCAGCTAGCTATTAAAACTGCTTTTGGATTGCTAAAATCTTGTGTGTAGCCTATATTTTGCATAGTAGAAATAAACTCATTAGCTCCAAAAAGCGCCACAGGGCAAGGTGAAATAGTTTTATTTAATACACAAAATGGATCTAAATAAGCACCATCTTTTATTGCCAATCCTTTATCTCTTAGCGTTTGTAAAAACTCATCACTTTTAATTTTTGTATTATTTGTTATAACTACATATGGAATTTGTTTTTGATTTAATTTCTTAAGTAGTTCACAAGCGCCATTAATTGGACTTTTATCGCTATCGCTTATTAAGGTTCCTTGAACATCGATAAAATACATTATATAAACTCTCTCTCATTTTGTATCATATCTTCAAAGCTCTCCCTTTTGCCTATTAAGCGATCTTTGCCGCCTTCAATAGCAACTTGTGCAGCTCTGCCTCTTGTATTGTAGTTACTAGACATTGAATATCCATATGCCCCAGCTGATTTAATTATTAACATATCACCATGTTCTAGCTTTGGCAACTCTATATTTTTACCTAAAAAATCACCGCTTTCACAAATTGGGCCTACTACATCACAATTAGTTTTATCTCCATCTTTTAACGCTATTATCTCATGATAAGCCTCATATAAACTTGGTCGAAGAAGATCATTCATAGCCGCATCGACAATTACAAAACGCTTATCACCATTAGTTTTTTCATATAATACTTGAGTGAGTAATTCTCCGCTATTTCCTACTATAAATCTACCTGGTTCGCATACGATGGTTACATCTTGACCCTTTAGTGCTGCTAAAATTCCTTGAGCATATTCATATAAATTTGGCTCATTTTCATCACTATATCTAATGCCAATACCGCCACCTATATCAAAGAATTTAATATTTATATCAGCTGCTCTTAACTCTCTTAATAGATCGCTAGTAATATTTGCTGCTTCAATAACTGGGCTAATATCGCTTAGCTGACTTCCAATATGGCAGTGAATACCAACTGGATCTAGATTATCACTTCTATGAGCATGTAGATAAATTTTCCTAGCTTCATTTATACTAACACCAAATTTATTTTCATGTAATCCTGTAGAGATATATGGATGAGTTTTTGGATCTACATTTGGATTAACTCTAACTGAGATTCTAGCCTTTTTACCTAACTCTTTGGCTATTAATTCAACTCTTTGCATCTCAGCAAAGCTCTCTAAATTTATCATTAAAATATCTAAATTTAAAGCCTCTTTAATCTCTTCATCGCTCTTTCCAACTCCGCTATAAATTATCTTATAGTTACTAGCGCCTGCTAGTAGGGCTCTTTTTACTTCGCCTATACTCACACAATCAAATCCACTGCCAAGAGCGGCAATATGCTTTAAAAGGCTTAAATTTGAATTGGCTTTTACAGCGTAGCAAATAAGTGACTTTCTAGCATTAAATTCCTTTTTTAATCTCTCATATTGAGTAGTAATATGATCAAAATCATACACATAAAGCGGTGTTTGATACTTATGAGCTAGTTCCAAATAATCCATAAGACTGTCCTTGATAATTTTAGAATTCGTAATGCTACCCAAATT
Organism: Campylobacter devanensis; assembly: GCF_002139915.1. Lineage (NCBI taxonomy): Bacteria > Pseudomonadati > Campylobacterota > Epsilonproteobacteria > Campylobacterales > Campylobacteraceae > Campylobacter > Campylobacter devanensis. The sequence goes on along the minus strand of NZ_CP018788.1, from coordinate 1,238,487 downwards.
TGGCTTAAATTTAAGACTAAATTTTAGTAAAAATTTGCAAAATTTATTTTTAAAGTTAGGCAAAATATGGGCTTGTTTTTTAAATTTTTTGTGCTAAATTTAACATTTTTTATATTAAATTTAGATTTATTAACTTTAATAATTTTTGATTAAAGCAAAGAATTATTTAAATTTAGTTAGAATTCAACCTAAATCTATCCAAATATTCAAGGAAAAATAGCCCGTTATGTATCTAAATTTGCTTACAACTATTATTGTTTTTGCTCTACAAACAGCTATTAATTTTTTTCTTACTCCATATATTTTGCGTGTTTTAGGCGATGAAGCTTATGGATTTTTAGCACTTGCTAATTCGCTGGTAAATTATGGATTTATCTTAACACTTGTGATTAACTCTGTAGCTAGTAGATTTATTGCCTCTAGCTATCATAAAGGCAATTTTGCTAGGGCTAGCAAATTTTATAGTTCAGTGATTGTAGCTAATCTGATTTTTAGTCTTATCGTTGCGCTAGTTTCGTTTGTGTTTTTGGTTAAAATTCAATCAATAATAAATATATCACAGGCTCTTTTAAGCGATGTAAGAGCTACAATGGCAATATATTTTATCAACTTTAGTATTGGGCTATTTAATGCACTTTTTAGCGTGCATGCATTTATTAAAAACCAGATGTATTTAATCTCTATTCGCAATGCTATATCCACTGCTATTTATGCTGGGTGCGTGTTAGGGTTATTTTGGGCGTTTGAGGCTATGATTTACTACACAGCAATTGCAGCTTTAATATCCTCAATTTTTGTATTTTTTAGTGCTCTATTTTTAAATCATAAATTTGGGCTAAATTTACACTTTAATTCCAAGCTTTTTAGAACAAAATTTGTCTATGTTTTAGCTAGAAGTGGGCTTTTTAATAGCTTAAATATGCTTAGTCAAGTGCTTATTAGTGGTGCTAGCTTGCTTTTGGTTAATATTTTTATTAGTGCATTTAGTATGGGGATACTAGCGCTTTCTCGCTCAGTTACTATGATTATTGAGAGTTTTGTAGTTACTACTGCAGTAGCGTGGAATCCACGGCTGGTTGCCTTGCATGCAGGCGCTAAGCCTCTTAAAGATGAGGTTATTTTAGCTATTAAGAGTGTAAGCTTTGTCTCGCTTCCATTGATTGCGACTTTTGGGATTTTAGCTGATGAGTTTTATACACTTTGGCTGCCATTTAAGAGCAAAGAGGAGATTGAATTTATTTATGAGTTAGTTTTAATTTCGCTTGTACCATCTATTATTTTTGCTAGTTCACGTCCATTAATTAGTATAAATTTGATCACTGATAAACTTAAAAAACCAGCACTTGTAACGCTATTTATGGCTGTTTGCGTATTTTGTATACAGCTTATTGGGCTTAGTTTTTTTGAGTTTGGACTCAAAGAGATAGCAATTGTAATAACCATTGGAATTACGCTTAAGATTAGTCTGTTTGATATTGCAAATGCTGGGGCAAATTTGGGGTTAAAACTAAGTACATTTTATCCAATCTATATAAAATGTCTTGCTGTTTTTGCTTTAATTACTGGAATAATTTATCCTATTTCAAATATGTTAAGTGTAACTAATTGGCTGGAGTTTTTACTCTGTTGTACTTTGATGAGCGGGCTTGGTTATTTAGTAGGGTTTGTTATGATATTTAATTTGGCACAAAGGGCGATATTTATAGCTAAAATTAGGGGGCGTTTTTGAAGATTGGATTTGTGATTTCTACGCTTGGATTTGGCGGAGCAGAACGGGTGCTAAGTATTTTAGCAAATAATTTAAGTTCTAAGCATGAAATAACTATTTTTAAATTTGATAGCAAGGCGCCATTTTATGAGATTGATGAGCAAGTGCGTGTAGTAAGCTTAAGCTTACAAAATAGCGGTATTTTAGGTAATCTCAAAAGAGTAATTAGCAAGATTTTTGTATTGCGTAAGATTTTTAAAAGTGGTGAGTTTGATCTTATCATTAGCTTTATGGATAGTACAAATTTATTATGTTTAATAGCAAATTTAGGCTTAAAACAGAGGCTAATAATATCAGAACATAGCGAACATAGCTTTTTATCTTTAAAGTGGAGAGTGGCTAAAAGATTACTATATCCATTTTGTGATGCTTTATCACTTTTAAGCAAAAACGATTATGAATATTATAAATATGTCAAAAATCGTGCGGTGATTTATAATCCATTTTTTGGAGAGGTTGGTGCTGATTTTGATGAAAGTAAAAAAGAAAATTTAATAATTTTTGTTGGTAGACTTGAGAGTGTAAAAGGGTGCGATATATTTTTAAATTCACTTAAATTTTGCAATATTGGGGATTTTAGTGTGGAGATTTGTGGAGATGGAAGTGAGTTTGAAAAATTTAAAAGCGAGTTTAAAAGCGATAGAGTTAAATTCAAAGGAAGCGTAAGCGATATATCAAGCTATTATAAGCGAGCTAAAATTATAGTTTCAAGCTCAAGAAGCGAAGGGTTAGGAAATGTATTAATTGAGGCGTGCTTTTATAAGGTTGCTAGAATTGCTACCCCTACAGTTGGCGCATGCGAATTAATAGAAGATGGTAAAAATGGGCTAATAAGTAGCGATTTTACCCCACAAAGTCTAGCTAAAAAGCTAAACTTGGCTATACAAGATGAGAATTTAAGAGCTAAAATTGCTCAAAATGGCTATAAAAATAGAGCTAGTTTTATGCCTCAAAATATCACTCAAGAGTGGTTAAATCTTATAAATAGAGTATTAAAATGAAAATTATGTTAGTAATTTCTGCACTTAGAAATGGTGGAGCTGAGCGTGTAGTAGAGCTTTTAAGCCATGAGTTAAGTAAAAATTATGAGATTGAGACCATCTACTTTGAAGAGAATCAAAACCACTATAAAATTAGTGGTAAGCTTACTCATTTAGATATTTATAATCAAAAAGGCTGGTTAAGCAAATTTAGTAAATTTTTAAAAATTAGATCCTATATAAAGAGTGCAAAACCTGATATTATAATCACTTTTATGGATCAAACTAATATAAATGTGCTAATTGCCACAGCATTTATGGGAAAAAAAATTATAGCTACTGAACATGTGAGCTATGATTTACTAAGTTCGCAAATTTGGCGAAAAATTAGAAATTTTAGTTATAGATTTTGCGATGCATTAGTGGTTTTAAGTAAAAGAGATAAAGATTATTACAGTTTTGTTAAGCATTGTGAAATAATATATAATCCGCTATTTATGGTTGAAAACTTAGCTAAAATTTCATCAAATTTAGGTGTTAATTTAGCTAAAAAAGATAAACTTATTTTAAGTGTTGGTAGGCTTGAAGCAGTAAAAGGCTATGAGCTATATCTAAACGCTTTAGCTCTTGTAGATAAAAATTTGTTAAAAGATTATAAAATCGCTATTGCAGGCGAGGGGTCTCAAAGACAAAATTTAGAAAATTTAGCTAAAAATTTAAATTTAAATATTGAATTTTTAGGTCATATTAAGAGCGTTGAGACTCTCTATCAAAGGGCTGAGATTTTGGTTTTGCCTAGCCTTAGTGAAGCTTTTGGTAATGTGTTAAATGAAGCTGCAGCTTATAAAGTTGCTAGAATATCTACACCCACAGCTGGAGCTATGGAGATTTTATCTCATAGAAAGGATGCTTTAATTGCTAAAGATTTTAGCCCTAAGGCGCTAAGTGAATGTATAAGTGAAGTTCTAAGCGATCCGAATTTAAAAGAAAATTTGGTAAAAAATATAAATTTAACTAAATTTACTCCACAAAATATTATTTCCCAATGGAGTGAATTAATCGGTAAATTAAAAGGAAAATAATGAAAAAATTAGCAGTATTTATATATTCAATGGCTGGCGGTGGAGCTGAGCGTGTGGTGTCAAATCTGCTTAGTGAGCTAGTAGGGCGTTATGAGATTTATCTAATTTTAATGAATGATCGCATCGCCTACCCAATCCCACATGATGTTAAAATATATTATTTGGAGAATTCTAAGCCTTTTGAAAATGGACTGATTAAATTTGCAAAATTACCATTTTTGGCATTAAAATATAAGCGACTTTGCCTAGCACTTGATGTGGATTTGCATTTTGTATGGATGAATCGCCCTTGTTATGTTGCAGCTTTAGCTAGGATTTTAGGAGATAAACGCCCATTAGTGTTAAATGAGTGTTCAACACCATCGGTGCTGTATGCTAATGGTACGCTAAAGTCTAGGATTAGTAAATTTTTACTTAAATGGCTATATCCAAAAGGTGATTTTATCTATCCAAATAGTCTTGGTAATTTGGCCGATTTGCGGGATAATTTTGGCATTGATGAGCGTAAAATGAGAGTGCTATATAACGCACTTGATCTTGATGATATTGCTCGTAAATCTAGTGAACCTATAGAATTTAAGGGTGAATTTTTCTTAAGTGTTGGGCGGCTTGATAGTGGTAAAAATCATGAACTTTTAATTAGAGCCTATGCTAGACTTAAAAATTGTGATAAATCTTTAATAATCTTAGGTGATGGAATTTTGCGCTCTAGACTTGAAAATCTAATAAAAGAGCTAAATTTAGAAGATAGAGTTTTTTTACCTGGCTTTGATAATAATCCATATAAATATATATCAAAATGTTATGCATTTGTATTTGTGAGTCTTTTTGAGGGATTTTCAAATGCTTTAATTGAGGCTTTGGCGTGCGGTAAGCTAGTAATTACAAGTGAGCATAAAAGTGGAGCAAAAGAGCTAATAGGGGAGAATGAGTGGGGTTATTTAGTTCCTGTAGGCGATCAAGATGCTACACAAAAAGCTATGCAAAGAGCTATTGATGAGCCAAACTTTGTAAAATATTATGAAAAAAACGCTATCATAAGAGCTAAAGAATTTGACAAAAAAATAATAGCTAAAAATCTTATAAATGAATTAGAGGAGATATATGCAGCTTCTAAATAGATATCAAATTTCAATATTTATAATTATTGCCTACCTTTTTGCTTTGTTATGCCGTATGGAGTGGGTATTGTGGGCTGGAGGTTATAGCGATTTTATTTGGAATAATCAGCTGATGATTAGCACAAATGATGGATATGCTTATGCTGAAGGCGCTAGAGATATGATAGCTGGATTTCACCAGCCAAACGATCTTAGCTACTATGGTACTCCGCTTTCTACATTGACATTTTTGCTTTGTAAGGTTTTGCCATTTAGCTTAGAGACTATTATGATCTATTTAAGCATATTTTTAGCCTCGCTTATTGTTGTGCCAATAATTTTAATAGGCAAAGAATTTGGCCATGTTAAAGAATTTTTCGTTGCTAGTCTCCTTGCATCAATCGCAAATAGCTACTACAATCGCACAATGGCTGGATATTATGATACTGATATGTTGGTAATTGTTTTACCACTTTTTGCTATTTGGGGAATAATTAGACTACATTTTAAAGGCGATTTGATATCTTTTTTAATTATTTCGCTTTCAATGTTGGCATATAATTGGTGGTATCCATCTAGCTATACTTTATGCGTGGCTATAACGCTATTTTATGCTATTTATACTGTAGTTTTAGAACGTAGAAATTTAAAGAATTATCAAGCGATTTTATTTATGATTTTAGCTATTACTGCTGCGCCTTATGCAGTTAGATTGGGGCTAATTATAGCGCTTTTTGGCTTGATTTATTTTAGGGCAAATTTACTTAGCGTTAGGGTTATGATTGGGCTTTTTGTATCTGTTTTGGCGCTATTTGTTATATTTGGTGGATTAAATCCGATATGGTTTCAGGCTAAATTTTATCTATTTAGAAGTCTTGGTGATAGTAGTTCAGTATCATTTTATTTTTATAATGTTAATCAAACAATTATGGAATCTGGGCGAATTGATTTAGATCTATTTACTCAGCGTATTAGCGGACATTGGAGTGTGTTTATTGCTGGTGTAATTGGCTATGTTTTGCTATGTTTTAAATTTAGAATATTTTTAGTAGCTATTCCAATGATTGGTCTTGGTTTTTTAGCGCTTAAAGGTGGGCTAAGATTTACAATTTATGCTGTACCGATTGTGGCGATGGGATTTGGATATTTATTATATTATTTACTCAAAAGAGCCAAAATAGCAAAGATAAATTTAATAGCTTTTATTATTACAGTAGTAGCATTGATTCCATCTATTGTTCATATATATTATTACAAACCATCAAGCGTACTATTTAAAACTGAAGTGAATGTTTTAGATAAGCTTGGCAAGATTGCAAAAAGAGATGATTATACCTTGGCATGGTGGGATTATGGTTATGCGATTAGATATTATAGCGATACAAAAACATTAATTGATGGGGGTAAACATTTAGGTAGAGAAAACTATGCAGTTAGTTATGCTTTGACTATGCCACCATTAAATTCTGCTAATATGGCACGATTAGAGGTTGAATATACTGAAAAAGGCTATACGCAAAACTTTGGCGGTAAGAATTTAGAGCAAATTTTAAAAGATTATAACTATATCGAGCTTGGAGAATTTTTAAGTGATATTAAAAAAGAAACTTTTAGTCCGCCTCTAAAGAGTCGTGATATATATTATTTCTTACCTGATAGAATGATGGGGATTTTCCCGGTTGTAGCTAAATTTAGTCGTCTTGATCTACTAAATGGCAAAGAGTGGGCTGAACCATTTTTTGTTATTGCGACCAATTTTGCTCAAACTCAAAATGGAATTGCTTTAGATAATGGTATAATTATCTCAAATGATGCTACGCATATTGAGCTAGGTGGGCAGAAATTTAGGGTAAATAGTTATATTGAAACTAAATATGATGAAAATATGAAGCTAAATAAAACTATTCATAATATAGATAATTTAGCTGATATATATCTAATTTATATGGTTGATTATGGGCGATTTGTTATAATGGATAGGGAGATGTTTAATAGTAGCTATGTTCAGCTTTTTGTGCTAGAAAATTACGCTGATACACCATTTGAGCCTGTTATTTTAGAACCAGCAGCTAAAGTATATAAACTTAAAAGGTAGAGCGTGGTAATAGGGTTTTTATCTCACTCAGATATGAGTATTTATCACTTTCGTTTGCCAATAATGAGAGCATTAAAGGCGCTTGGGCATGAAGTGATTGCTATTGCGCCAAAGGGAGAGTATAGTAGTCTTATTGGTGCTGAGTTTAGACTAGTGCATTATGATATTGATAAGGCTAGTTTAAATCCTCTTAAAGTTTTTAAAGATACAGCAAATTTAGCTAGACTTTTAGGTGGATTAAATTTAGATATGCTCCAAACATCAGCACATAAATCAAATGTATTTGGGACACTTGCAGCTAAGCAAGCAGGCGTAAAATGCGTGATAAATTTAGTAGAGGGCTTAGGTAGCTTTTATATATCCAATACTCTAAAAAGTAGGCTTATAAGAGTAGCTATTGAAGGGCTATATTTTATCACATTTAGACTATCAAGGGCTACGATTTTTGTCAATGATTCAGATCCTAATTATATGTTAAGCCGCCACTTAATCCAAAAAAACAAGATAAAACGAATTAAAAGTGTAGGAGTAGATGCAAGTGAATTTGACCCACAAAAAGTAACTCCATATGATTTTAAAAGTGATAAGAAAATCGTTTTAATGATAGCTAGAGCGTTAAAAGATAAAGGGGTGATGGAATTTTATGAAGCAGCTAAGATCTTAAGCGGGCGTAAAGATTGTGAGTTTGTATTTGTAGGTTCAAGTGATTTAGGTAATACATCTAGTCTAGATGAGGAGTTTTTACGCTCACCATATGTGCGTCATATAGGCTGGAGTGATAAGGTAGCCAATATGCTTTCATCGTGCTATCTTTTTACTTTACCAAGTTATAAAGAGGGTTTTCCACGAACAGTATTAGAGGCAATGAGTATGGCAAAACCATCAGTTGTAAGCGACTGCGATGGCTGTAAGGAAGCAATAACTGATGGTTTGCATGGTTTGATTTGTAAAGCTAGAGATGCTAATGATTTAGCTATAAAAATATCTAAGTTGCTCGATGATGAAAAAGAAGCTACAAAGATGGGGCAAAATGCTAGAAATACTGTACTAAAACACTATAACCAGCCGATAATTACGGCAAAATATATTGAGTTTTATAAGGAAATTGCGAGTGTATAGATATTTTTTTAAGCGGATTTTTGATATTTTAGGGGCGTTAATTTTAATAATCTTAACTGCACCAGTGATGGCGTGGGCATATTTTGCGATTAAAAAACATCTTGGGACACCTGTAATATTTACCCAAGCACGACCCGGTAAAAATGCTAAAATTTTTAAAATTTATAAATTTCGCTCTATGAGTGATGCTCGTGATGAAAATGGTAATTTGCTTAGCGATGAGGTTCGACTTGGAGAATTTGGAAAGAGGATTAGAGCGCTTAGTATAGATGAGCTTCCGCAGCTTTTTAATGTTTTAAAAGGCGATATGAGTTTTATTGGACCACGACCATTGTTAGTTGAGTATTTGCCACTATATTCTAAAGAACAGAGTCGTCGCCATAATGTCCGTCCAGGAATTACAGGCCTTGCGCAGGTAAATGGTAGAAATGCTATTAGCTGGAAGCAAAAATTTGAATTTGATACATATTATGCTGATAATCTAAGTCTAAATTTAGATATTAAAATTGCTTTTTTAACTATTAAAAAGGTGATAAAAAAAGATGGAATAAATAAAGATGGTATGGTAACTACGGAGAAATTTAGTGGCAATAACTAGTTTGTATATCTATGGAAATGGTGGTCACGCTAAAGTTGTAGCTGATATAGCTCGTATAAATGGTTATAATGATTTAATATTTTTAGATGATGTAAACGGAGTGAAATTTAGCCCTAAATTGCCAAAATATCCTATAATCATAGCTATTGGCAATACTATAGCTAGGGAGCGACTTCAAAGGCTTGTAGTTGAAAGTGGATTTGAGTTAGCTACACTCATCCACCCAAGTGCGATTATTAGCACTAGTGTAAAAATTGGCACCGGAAGCGTGGTAATGCCTAGGGCTATTATCAATGCTAATAGTATAATTGGAGATGGTGTTATCATAAATAGTGGTGCTATAGTAGAACACGATTGCATAATCGGCAATTTTGCGCATATTTGCCCTGGTGTGGCTTTAGCAGGCGGTGTAAATATTGGTGAGCGTACTTGGATAGGGATTGGTTCGAGTATTATTCAAGGGATTAAAATCAAATCAGATATAACTATTGGAGCTGGTAGCGTGGTAGTATCTGATATAGATAGTGGTAGTATAGCTTATGGTAATCCATGTAAGGTACGAAAGTAAATTGGGCTTAATGATTGATTGTGATATTTATCTTAAATTCAATGAAATTTAACTAATATTTTATTTTAAAAATTTAAATTAAAACCGGATATAAAATAAAAATGAGATATAACAGATTTTTAATTCGCCATTTGGGTATTTATTATATGCTTATTGCCTCTTTGCTTTTTGCTGGGACTGGAGCATTATCTAAAATTTTAAGCAGCGAGCTAAGTTCTATTGAGATTGTATTTTTTCGCAATATCATAGGACTTGGGCTAATAATTTGGATGATTTATAAAAGGCCACTTCATCAAGCTGGTGGCAAGTTTTGGCTACTTGCTTTTCGTGGAATTATTGGGACAATTGGGCTGTATGCATTTTTTTACAATATTGCTCATATAGACCTTGCAACAGCCTTTACATTTTCTAAGACTAGTCCAATTTTTACAGCACTTTTGGCTGCTTTTATTTTCAAAGAGAGACTTAGCTATCTAGGCTGGTTTGCGATTTTTATCGGATTTATTGGAATTTTATTTGTTATTGAGCCAACTCTTGGCGTAAGCAAAGATGAATATATAGGCCTACTTAGTGGAATTGGTGCGGCACTTGCTTATACTAGTATTAGAGGACTTAGAAAGCACTATGATACTCGTGCTATTGTATTATCATTTATGCTATGTGGGAGTGCTATGCCTTTATTATCTATGATTATAGGAAGTTTTTATTATAGGCCAGATTTAGACTTCTTAATCAGTCCATTTATTATGCCTAGTTTAACTAGCTGGGTAATGGTGATATTAATGGGATTATTAGCTACTGGATTTCAAATTTATCTAACCAAAGCTTATGCAGCAAGTAAAAAAGCAGGAGTTGTAGCAGCTGTAGGCTATAGCGATGTAATCTTTAGTATGATTTTTGGGTTAATTTTGGGTGATGCCCTGCCTGATGCTTGGGCATTTTTAGGTATTGTAATGATTATTGGTGCTGGAATTTTAGTTGCTCGTGAGCGGTAATTTAGCAATATTTGGGTATAATCATAGCTAAAATGAAATTTAAGGTGTAAAAATGATATTAATAGCAGGACCTTGCGTAATAGAAAGTAGAGATTTGGTATTTAAGGTTGCTAGTAAGCTTAGAGAGTTTGCAAATTTAGATTGGATAGATTTTTATTTTAAATCTAGTTTTGATAAAGCTAATCGCACAAGTATTAGTAGCTTTAGAGGGCCAGGACTTGATGAGGGTTTAAAAATTTTAGATGAGGTTAAAAGGGAATTTGGCTTTAAAATCTTAACCGATATCCACGAAAGTTATCAAGCCAGCCCCGTAGCGCAAGTAGCAGATGCCCTGCAGATACCAGCATTTTTATGCCGCCAGACAGATTTGCTAGTAGCAGCAGCCAAAACCAAAGCTATGGTAAATATCAAAAAGGGTCAATTCTTAAGCCCTGATGCGATGAAACATAGCGTTAAAAAGGTCTTAGAGACTCGTGGCGTAAGTGAATTTGGCTATGACGTTGCTAGGGATAATGGGGTATTTTTATGCGAGAGAGGCTCTACATTTGGTTATGGAAATTTAGTAGTGGATATGAGAAGTTTGCCTATTATGAGAGAGTTTGCGCCTGTTGTTTTCGATGCTACTCATAGCGTTCAAATGCCAAGCGCTAATGGCTCTACAAGTGGCGGAGATAGCAGATTTGTGCCATATCTAGCTAGAGCAGCAGCGGCTGTGGGTGTGGATGGATTTTTCTATGAAACGCATATTAATCCATGTGAGGCTATGTGCGATGGGCCAAATATGCTAAATCTTGAAGCCCTTAAAGCAAATTTAGAACAGATCAAAAAAATTAAGGACGCCTTAGGTGAATAATAAAGGATTTTTTTGGGTCATTAGCGGAGCTAGTGTTGAGGCTGGCTGGGCTTATGGCTTAAAGTATGCTAATACACCATTTGAATGGATGATTACTGCTTTGCTTGCTTGTTGTAGTTTTTGGGCATTTATGATGAGCTTTAAATATCTTAGTGCAAGTATAGCTTATGCAATGTTTATTGGATTTGGGACAATTTTCATCGTAGGCGCTGAGATAATTACAAACTATTTTAATAATCAAAGCATTAGTTTCCTTAGAATTTTATTTATTTTGCTTATTATTATCGGCGTTTTAGGGCTTAAAAGGAGTGAAACGTGATATATACAGCTGCGCTCTTTGGTGCTGGAGTTTGTGAGGTTTTAGGCGTCGTATTTTTAAATCAAATGGCAAAAAGTCAAAATATCAAAAAGATTGCACTTTTTATGCTTGTAGTAGTAACTTTTGGAATATCTTTAAGTCTGCTTGGCTTTGCGATGAATATATTGCCAATGTCAGTAGCCTACTCAGTTTGGACTGGGATTGGAGCTGTTGGAGCTGTTGGAGTTGGAGTAATATTTAATAAAGAAAAGATAGGTATCAAAAAGGCAGTTTATCTATTTTTGATAGTTTTTAGTGTAATAATGTTAAAATTAATATAAGGAGTTAAAATGAATATAATAGAAGGCAATTTAGCCCTAAAAGGCAGTGAAAAAATAGCTATAATCAACGCTAGATTCAATCATATTATAACTGATAGGCTTGTAGAAGGTGCAAAAGATGCGTTTTTACGTCATGGCGGTAAAGAAGAAAATCTATCTTTAATCTTAGTTCCTGGTGCATTTGAGATACCAATGGCACTCCAAAAAGCTCTAGAAAGTGGCAAATTCGACGCTGTAGTATGCGTAGGAGCTGTAATTCGTGGTTCTACTCCGCATTTTGATTATGTAAGCGCAGAAACTACTAAAGGCGTAGCAAATATAACGCTAAAATACGCTAAGCCAGTAACCTTTGGCGTATTAACAGTTGATAATCTAGAACAAGCCATAGAAAGAGCCGGCTCAAAAGCTGGAAATAAAGGCTTTGAAGCAATGGTTGGAGTTATTGAGTTGCTTAGTTTGTATGAAAATTTAAAGGGATAAAATGGCTACTAGACATCAAGTAAGACAGTGCGTCGTTAGTTTGCTATATGCTAAGGAGATGGGTAGCGAGATGGAGCATTTTAGCGATGAGTTCTTAGAAGAAAAAAAGATAAGAAACGACCAAAAGAGCTTTACAATTAGCTTATATAATGGTATTTTAGAAAATTTATCTAGCATTGATGAACAGCTAGATAACTATCTTGGCAAGTGGAAAATAGGCGAGATAGGTAGCGTAGAAAGACAAATTCTACGACTTGGAGCCTACGAGATGAGATATAGTGATATAGACTCAGCTATTGCGATTAATGAGGCTGTGATACTAGCTAATGAATTAGCCAGTGAATCTTCTATCAAGCTTATAAATGGTGTTTTAGACGCTATCGCAAAGGATAAAAAGTGAAGCTTTGTATCGCATTAGATATGGCGCAAAAAGATGAGTGTCTAGCACTAGCTAGAGAGCTTAAAGGGCTTGATTTATGGCTAAAGGTTGGACTTAGATCTTATTTGCGTGATGGAGCAAAATTTATAGAAGAGTTAAAAAGCATTAGTGATTTTAAGATCTTTTTAGACCTTAAAATTTATGATATACCAAACACTATGGCAGATGCTTGCGAGGTAGTATCTAGAGTTGGTGCTGATATGATAAATATTCACGCTAGTGCTGGAGCAGTAGCCATGAAAACAGTAATGGATAGATTAAATGCTTTGCCTAGTAGGCCACTAGTATTGGCAGTGTCAGCTCTTACTAGCTTTGATGAGAGTGAATTTAAAGCCGTGTATAACTCTAGTATTAAAAAAAGCGTAGTAAATATGTCGCAGATGGCATACGCAAGCGGCCTAGATGGAATGGTCTGTTCAGTATATGAAAGTTTAGCTATTAAAGAGGCTACTAGTAGAGAGTTTTTAACCTTAACGCCAGGTATTAGGCCGTTTGGTGAGGATAATGCAGATCAAAAAAGAGTAGCTGATATAGCTACTGCGGTGCAAAATCAAGCTGATTTTATAGTAGTTGGCAGGCCTATATATAAAGCAAATAGTCCAAAAGAGATTACTCAAAGGATTTTAGAGCATATTTAAGCGGTTTTTAAGTAAAAAGCTTGTATAATTTCAGCTCTTTTTAGGACAGATGGGTGAGCGGCTGAAACCACACCCCTGCTAAGGGTGCAAGTCTTAATCGGGCTTCGAGGGTTCAAATCCCTCTCTGTCCGCCACTTACAGAAATTTTACCTTTATCCAAATCCTTTTTTAAGTTTTTAGCAGTATTTTTAATAAAAATTATATTGTTCAAATTTGATTAATATTTATCTCATCTTTAATTATCTATATTATTTTGGCTTGAAGGTCTATTTGAATATCTAAACTCTTTTGAGATTATATTGATATTCCATCATCATCTCTATGAATATTATGTCCTTTTTGTGTTGAATTTATGCTAAAATATATTTGACTAAGCTTAAAGCTATCTTTTGGTAATGCAAATTTAAAATAGATGCAGTATGTTAAGAATATACCGCATCTAGATCGCTACCTAAACTATCATAGCTAAATAATATAGCTATTTTCTCATCTGAGTATATACATAATCTGCTAATACTTGCATAATAGTATTATATTTTGTTACATCTTGGAATAATGAAGTGTATGCTTCTTGTGATTGCTTATAGCTTTCTTGAGTGACATTATTAAATATATTAGGGAATATATCATTAAATATTTTAGGTTCAGTTTTAGCTAGGATATCTTAAATGTTAGACGAAAATCCAGTCAAATAGTCTTTAAAGTTAGCTTCAATATTTTGTGGGTCAGCTGAAATGAATCAAATGTGAATTTGCTTATATTATAGAATCGATAACCAGAAGCATCTATTAAGAAGCCATCTGTAACAGCTAGGTGTTTAAATTTATGATAAGCTTCTTGTACTGCATTGTGAGTAGGTATTAAGCAATCATTAAATCTTTTAACTACAGTCATAGGTAGAATAACCAAACCATACTCATGGGGTTTAAAAGGACCTCTTAGCATATCTGCTACATTCCAGATAACAGTTGCTTTCTCTTGTATATTAACACCTATATTTGATATTGTATTTAAGCTCATATTGACCACCTTTTCTGTGTTATTGTATCATAAATAAATAATATAAGGGAATTGAAACGAATTAAAAAAAAGATTGATTAAAACTTAAAAAAATAAAAATGGTGGAGGTGTGCGGGATCGAACCGCAGTCCAAAAATAACAAACCCACAGCCTCTACATGCTTAGCAGAAGTGAAAATTTCACCCAGCCGTGCTCACTTCCCAAAACAACTAGCCAAGCTAAGACTAAATTTCACCTTACTACTCGTCAAATAGCAAAGCTACACTATCTAAGATTACTCGCTGATTTAGCTAGATAGTATCGCCAAATAGCAAGGCTCAACTGAACTTACGCAGCTTTAGCGTAAGCAGGAGCGAATTTAACGTTGTTTGCGTTTAATTTTATTTAGGCTTTTTAAGCTATGCCAAAAGCTGCATGCCACCGTGACCTCACTACTCCTGTCGAAGCCAAGTCACCCCCATAAAAAGGCGATTATAATACTCAAATTTGTCTTAAAATTTAATTAAATATCTCATTAGGGATAGCGATGATTTTGGGATTTAGAATTCTTAAATATATCTCATCGTTTTCTATATCATCTAAATAGCCTTGCATCTGATCAGCTACTAAAAGTAGCCAGTCAATAAGCTCATTTGAAGCAGTAACTCCTGTTCCACGCTTAGATTTTAGTTTTGCTGTGATATCTTCAGCCAGCGTAGTTAGTTTGACTACTGGGGTTAGTTCTAAGTATTGGCTTGCAGTTTTGATATTGTGAAAAATTCTATTAAGCTCATAGCTACTAGCATCAAATTTATCATTCCTACCCAAATTTACAATGAGCTTATCGAGCAATCCATTCATCACGCCAAAGTGTGTTAAATAGTCCTCGATAATGTCTAGATCGTAATCTGCTTCTAGCTCTTTTAATAAACCCATCATTTACTCTTTGATTTTTTGCCAAATTGTAACAAAATTTAGGTTAAATTTAGTAAAATATTTCAAAAAATTAAAGGAAAAGCGTGAAAAAAATAAAAATCACTGATTTAATCGCTAAGAAAAATAGAGAAAAAATCGTTATGATAACAGCCTATGATGCTTTGTTTGCTCGGCTTTTTGATGATTACGCAGATATGATTTTAGTAGGTGATAGCTTAAATATGAGTTTTGGCGGTGCTAATGAGACCTTGGGGATAAGTGTTGATGAGATGATATATCACGCAAGAGCCGTTCAAAGGGGTGCTAAAAGGGCTTTTTTGGTTGTGGATATGCCTTTTGGCTCTACTATCACGCCAGAAATTAGTTTGAAAAATGCTGTGAAAATTTACAAAAATACCCTTTGTGATGCTGTAAAAATAGAAGGCTCAAAAGAGATAGCGCCTACAATAAATTTACTAAATCAAAATGGAATTGCTGTGATCGCTCACATAGGTTTAAAGCCTCAACTCTCACGCCAAGAGGGCGGATATAGAGTCGTTGGCAAAGATGACAAAGAGGCAAAATCCATCCTTGAAGATGCTTTGGCTTTAGAGTCTGCTGGGGCGAAAATGGTCTTAATAGAAGGCGTCCCAAGTGATCTAGCCAAAGAGATAACAAAAGCTCTTAAAGTGCCTACTATCGGGATTGGAGCTGGTGCTAGCTGTGATGGGCAGGTGCTTGTGTGGAGTGATGCGTTTGGGTTTTATGATGAGTTTAGGCCTAAATTTGTCAAAAGATATATGGATGGGGCGAATTTGATCCGTGAAGCGATGAAAAATTACGCTGATGAAGTAAGAAATATTAAATTCCCAAGTAGTCAATATGAATATACCAAATAGCAAAATAGTAGATATCAGGCTGCCTAGCGAGTGGCTGGAATTTGGGATTTTAGAAGGGTCGCATTTGATAACTTATGCGAATTTAAGTGGCAAGGTAAATCCGCTATTTGTAAGCTCTGTAGAGAATATTTTTAAAAAAGATGATGAATTCTATCTAATGTGTGCTACGGCAACTCGCTCTAAAGAGGCTTTAAAGCTCTTGCAAAAGCATGGATTTAAGGCAGTTAAAGAGATTAGGGGCGGGGCGTATTATTATGAAAAAATGGGTGCGAAATTTGATAAATTTGATTTGTAGGACTAGGATTTGGATAGGATTGTAGAGATTGAGAGAGTTAGCTTTGATGCTGAATATGAAGTGAGCTTAAGGCCTTCAAATTTTGATGAGTATATCGGTCAAGATAAGATTAAGGCGAATTTAGAGGTTTTTATCGCAGCGGCTAAAAAGCGTGGTGAGTGCCTAGATCACGCCTTGTTTTATGGGCCACCAGGACTTGGCAAGACAACTTTAGCTCATATAATTGCTTCTAAGATGAACGCAAATATCAAGATAACATCAGCCCCAATGATAGAAAAAAGTGGAGATTTAGCAGCTATTTTGACAAATTTAGAAGAGGGTGATGTGCTATTTATAGATGAAATTCACCGCCTAAGCCCAGCTATTGAAGAGGTACTTTACTCGGCTATGGAGGATTTTCGCTTGGATATTATCATAGGTAGTGGGCCAGCGGCTCAAACTATTAAGATCGATATACCTAAATTTACGCTAATAGGCGCTACGACTAGAGCAGGGATGATCTCAGCTCCACTTCGTGATCGCTTTGGGATGCAATTTAGATTACAATTTTATAACGCTGATGAGTTAGCTCAAATCATCTCTTTAGCGGCTAATAAACTAGGTAAATTGGCTAGCAAAGAGGCTAGTTTAGAGATAGCAAGGCGTAGTCGTGGGACGCCTAGAATCGCTCTTAGGTTGCTTAGGCGAATTCGTGATTTTGCTGAAGTTGCTGATGAGAGCAAAATTAGCCACGAAAGAGCTAAAATAGCGCTTGATAGCTTAGGGGTAAATGAGCTTGGATTTGATGAGATGGATCTAAAATATCTAAATATTTTAGCTTATTCTACTCGTGCGCTTGGGCTTTCTACTATAGCTGCAGCACTAAGCGAAGATGAGGGGACTATAGAGGATGTTATAGAGCCGTATCTACTAAGTAATGGATATATCCAAAGGACAGCTAAAGGCAGAATTCTAAGCGATCAAACCTATAAAATGTTTGGCAAAAAACCACCAGTACATATAATGAGTGAGTCTGAAAAAGGGCTTTTTGATCAGTAGGTTGATTTAAGAGTTTAAAGCAATTAAAATGGGGAAATTTAAATTAGATAAAACCACTATTAAGCTTATTGGAATTTGGGATTATAAAGCACCAAAATCCCAACTAAAAGAGTTAAAAAAACTAAAAATAGATAAGCTAGATTTAGAAAATTTAGAGCATATTGATTATGCGATGGCAATTTTTATCTCAAAAAATTTTGGAGATTTTAAGCTGATTAATTCAAATGATAAATTTGATAAAATCTTTGCTTTAGTACGTGATAATGATATTTTAGGGCTAAAAATTTATAAACCAAGCAGTATAAATTCACTTGAGAAAATTGGCAAAATATTTATTGATATACGGCTAAATATTATTAATTTTTGTATATTTTTGGGTAAGTTTTTATTTTCACTTTTAGATGGGATTAAAAAACCTACTAAAATTCGGTTTGCTGAATTATCTAATCATATAGTTAGCGCTGGTTTTGGGGCTATAGGAATTGTAGGGCTTACAAGTTTTTTAATTGGAGTAGTATTGGCCTATCAAGGGGCAAGTATGCTTAGCCAGTTTGGAGCTAGTATTTATGTAGTTGATATTATGGGTATTATGACGCTGCGTGAGGTTGGGCCGCTTATTGCTGCGATTGTGATTGCTGGACGCTCTGCATCTAGCTATACAGCGCAAATTGGAGTTATGAAAATAACTGAGGAGATTGAAGCGATGAATACAATGGGCTTTGATCCATTTAAATTTATTGTTATGCCTAGGATTATGGCGCTGATAATTGCAGTACCATTAGTAGTATTTTTGGCTAATGCTATTAGTATTTTTGCTCAGATGATTGTATGTAAAATTTATTTAGATTTTAGCTTTTATGAATATTTACAAAGATTTAAAGAGAGTGTAGAATTACGGCATTTTTTTGTTGGAATGCTTAAGACGCCATTTTTTGGTGCAATGATAGGGCTGATTGGGTGTATGAGAGGATTTGAAGTTAGTGGGAGTACTAGTAGCGTAGGTGAGCTAACCACTAAAAGCGTGGTAAATGCTATCTTTTGGATTATTGCTTTAGATGCGTTATTTTCAGTGATTTATACAGAGCTTAAAATATGATAGTTTGTAAAGATATAGTAACTACATATGGTGGCAAAGTAATACATGAAGGAGCAAATTTTCATATAAAAAGCGGTGAAATTTACGGCCTTTTAGGTGGATCTGGAAGTGGTAAAACTACACTACTTAAAACTATGATATTTTTAAAAAAACCAGCTAGTGGTAGTGTAAAAATTGGCGGCGTTGATATCTGGAGAGCTACACAAGAAGAACAACAAAATATTAAGCTGCAAATGGGTGTTATGTTCCAGTTTGGTGCACTTTTTAGCAATATGAGCGTATTAGATAATATTGCAATTATGTTAAAAGAGTATAGCAAATTTGACTCAAGCGACATTGATGAGATTGCTAAAATGTGGTTAATAAAAGTTGGTCTTAAGCCAAATGCAATGAGTCTATATCCTAGCGAGTTAAGCGGTGGAATGAAAAAAAGAGTAGCTTTAGCTCGTGCTTTAGCACTTAGTCCTAAAGTTTTATTTTTAGATGAGCCAAATTCTGGTCTAGATCCTATCAGTGCTAGAGCAATGGATAGACTAGTATGTGAGCTGCGTGATAGCTTAGGTATTACTGTGGTGATGGTGACTCACGATGTGGATAGTATATTTAATATTTTGGATAGGTTTTTGATAGTGGATAATAAAAAAATCGCTTTTGAAGGGGATTTAAAACAGGCTTTAGCATTTAAAGATAATCCCCTAAAAGATCTATTTTTGATGAGGTAGGAGATGGAAAATAAAAATTCATATTTTATAGCTGGACTATTTTTTTGCTTAGTTGTAGGGTTTATTGGAATATTTTTATTATTTATGCAAGGATATAATAGCAAGGAAACAAGGGATTATTATATAGTTACAAAAGAGCTGCCAAATGGGATTAAAAAAGATGGCGAGGTACGATTTATAGGTGTACCAGTAGGGCATATAAGAGATATATATTTTAGCGATCCACACTCAGCAACGATTGAGATTTGGCTTAGTATAGATGATAATTTGCCTATTAAAACTGATAGTCAAGCTATTGTAGAACGCTCAGGTATTAGTGGAATTGCTTATATAAATATTACTAAAGGTAGCGATACGGCTAGAATTTTTAATAAAAATGAAAGAGCTCAAATTAGCTTAGGTGAGGGTTTATTGGATAAAATAGGCTCAAGAACGGCAAATTTAACCGTAAATTTAGATAAAATTGCTAGCAAAATCGATGAAGCCTTAAGGCAAGAAAATTTAGATAAATTGCTAAATTCAATCAATAAAATAAATTCGCTAATGAATGTTATCGCAAGCGATAAGAATTTGGATAAAATCGATGGAATTATCGATAATTTATATATTGTTTCTCAAGATTTAAAGAGTGCTAATTTAGATAGACTCGCAGCTAATTTAGATAAGAGTATTAGCGATATAAATACTGCATGGAACAATATCGATGAGCGTATAAATAGTGGCCAGATCGATTTTAAAACTATGCTAGCGCCAACTATTAAGTCCGTTCAGCAAAGCATAGATGAACTAAATGATTTAGCAGAACAAATAAAAAATAATTTAAATAATTTGGAGGATAACCCTTATGAATTTTTCTTTAAAAGTAGAGATTAAAAGCACTATTTTAGCAGTGATTTTTGGCGTATTGATGTCTGGTTGTTTAGCCAAGGATGCTCCAAAATTAAGCTATTATGAGTTGGGATATAATAACGATAGCAATGCAACTCAAATTTGCGATAGAAGAGCTGATTTGATGCTAAATTTAGCCTATATCAAAGTACAAGATGGTTACAATAGTCGTGATATTATTACAAAAGATGGTATAAATGTATCAAAAATGAATAATGCAAAATATATCGCTAGTCCCAAAGATATGTTAAAAAAAGCACTGGTATTATATTTAAATAGCAATTGCCATTTAAAATTAAGTAGTGATGCAAGTTTGCAAATGGGATTAAATATTACTGAAATGAGTATTCAACCAAGATATGCATTTATTCAGATTGCACTAGAACTAAGCCAAAATGGAAAAGTAATATCAAATGAGATAATTAGCGCTAAAAAAAGCTTTGATGGTTTAAATAATGCTACGAGTAGTGAAAATATTGCAATGACTGCTATGAATTTGGCACTAGAAAATGCTTTATGGCAAATTCATCAAGCAGCATTAAGGTATAGATAAATGCTGTGATCACCCTAGCACAACCCAATCTTGCTAGGGTGAATCCAATGCTAAAACCTAACATTATCTATAAACCAAAAACTATCAAATTCACTCTTATCCCATAGCCAACTTATTAACCACCCCAAAACCCACAAATTTAATTACACCCCCATAATATTTAATATTTCATCCAATCCAATCTAAATTCCACTCTAAAAATTATAAAATCACTTAGCCTAAATCTACAATATCTAATCTAAATTTTATAAATTTCTCAAATTTATTAAAAAATTTGCAATATTTTCTTCAAATTTATCAAAATCCCCCCCATATATAAACTTTTTAATATTTGGTTCGATATAATAAAAACACACCCTAAATGGATTTAAGTTTTATAGGGAAATATTAA
Source organism: Campylobacter devanensis (assembly GCF_002139915.1). Classification (NCBI taxonomy): domain Bacteria; kingdom Pseudomonadati; phylum Campylobacterota; class Epsilonproteobacteria; order Campylobacterales; family Campylobacteraceae; genus Campylobacter; species Campylobacter devanensis. Next base: position 1,217,337 of record NZ_CP018788.1, on the reverse strand, counting down.
CACAAAGGAAAAGTTATGAGCTTTAGAATAAATACTAACATCGCAGCGATGAATGCTCACGCAAACTCACAAATCACAGATAGAGAGCTTACTAGCTCACTTGGTCGCCTAAGCTCAGGTCTTAGAATTCAAACAGCAGCTGATGATGCATCAGGTCTTGTTATTGCTGATTCACTAAAAAGCCAAGCTAGCTCATTAGGTCAAGCTATATCTAATGGTAATGATGCAATTGGTATTGTTCAAACTGCAGATAAAGCTATGGATGAACAGATTAAAATACTTGATACTATTAAAACCAAAGCTGTTCAAGCAGCACAAGATGGTCAAAATGCTGATTCTAGAAGAGCACTTCAAAATGATATTAGCAGACTTCTTGAAGAACTAGATATGATAGCTACTACTACAAGCTTTAATGGCCAACAGCTACTAAATGGAAATTTTTCAAACAAAAACTTCCAAATTGGTGCTTATAGTAATGAAACAGCTAAAGTAAGCATAGGTGCTACAAACTCAAATACAATTGGACATACTAGGTTTGAGACTGTTTTTAATACTGTTGTATCTACTGTCTCTACTTTATCAGCTCAAACCCTAACAGTAAAACTTAGTGGTGTTGATGGATATCCTAACGGTTATGAATTTCAAGCAATTGCTGGTACAGTATTAGCAAAAGATGGCTATAAAGCTGTAGCTGATATGATGAATGGCGTTTCAGATAAAACTGGTGTAAAAGTTAAAGTTAATAATACTCAGATTATGTCAGAAGCTGTTGGTGCTGGTACAATACAAGATTTAACAATTAATGGCGTAACAATCGGAAATATTACTGTAAAAGCTAATGATTCTGACAATGCTCTAATCGCTGCAATTAACGCTAAAAAAGATGAGACTGGAGTAGAAGCAAGTCTAGAAAATGGTCGCTTAGTTTTAGCTGCTAAAGATGGTAGAGCTATCAATGTAGACACACATTCTGTTAATAGTTTTACAATAGCTGGAGGCGTGAAAGGTAATTTTTCAGAAAAAGGTATTACATATTTAGGTCAATTAACTTTCATTCGCCAAGATGCTAGAGATATCAAAATAGGCCTACAAAATATGTCATTAATCGCTTCTCATGTATTTAGTGGCAATGCTGCAATATCTAATGCGGCTAACGCTAGCAAGGCATATAATCAAACATCGGTAAATCTTAAATATATGAACTCTGGTACAATTAGTGCTACAATGGCTAAAGCAATGGGATTTTTTAATGGTAACGCATCTAATGCCGGTCAAGAAGTAGACCAAGCCGGTGGCGTAAATACTTATGGTGGTGCTCAAGCTATGGTTGATGTAGCTGAAGCAGCTAGAAAAACTCTAGACAAGCTAAGAGCTGACCTAGGTTCAGTACAAAATCAATTAGTAGCTACTATAAATAATATTACAGTTACCCAAGTAAATGTAAAATCAGCTGAATCTCAAATAAGAGATGTAGACTTTGCTAGTGAGAGTGCAAACTTCTCTAAATTTAACATACTAGCCCAAAGCGGAAGCTACGCTATGAGTCAGGCAAATGCTGTACAGCAAAATATATTAAGACTACTACAGTAGCTTAAATTTAAATCTTTAATAGCTTAAATTTACTCGCAATGCTTAGCCATTGCGAGGGTTTATTATTAAAAATTATTTATTTTCTAGTAATAATAAACATTATAATGATTAAATTTGTCGTAACTTAGCAATCTCATCACGCAGTGCGGCTGCCTTTTCAAACTCAAGATTTTTAGCAGCTTCCATCATCATAGTTCTTAGCTCCTTGATCATCTTAGCACGCTCATTAGCTGGCATCTTTTCAAGCTTTTTAGCCTTAGTGTAAAGCTCTATAGTATCATCCTCTTTTAAACTATCTTCGATATTGCGACTTGCACTTTTTGGTGTGATACCATTTGCTTTATTATATTCATCTTGGTATTTGCGGCGTGCAGAGGTAATATCAATAGCTTCACGCATTGAACTAGTAATTTTATTAGCAAATAAAATCACCTTGCCATTTACATTTCTAGCAGCTCGCCCCATTGTCTGGATTAAGCTAGTTTTAGAACGCAAGAATCCTTCCTTATCTGCATCCATTACTGCTACTAGACTCACCTCAGGAAGATCTAATCCCTCACGAAGTAAATTTATCCCAACTAAAATATCATAATCCCCACGCCTTAGGCCGCGTATTAGCTCATTTCGCTCCACAGCATCAATATCTGAGTGCATATATTTGATTTTTAATCCAAGCTCTAGATAGTATCTTGTTAACTCTTCGGCCATCTTTTTTGTTAAAGTAGTTATTAGCACTCTTTCGCCTCGTTCTATTACAGCTTTTGCTCTATCATAAAGAACTTCAACTTGATTATCACTACTAATTACCTCAATTTCAGGATCTAGCAGGCCAGTTGGGCGTAAAATTTGCTCATATATATGATTGTTTGCTAGCTGAATTTCATACTCATTTGGCGTAGCAGAGACAAAGAGAAATTTCCCTTTTTTGACTATAAACTCATCAAATTTCAGCGGTCTATTATCTAGTGCGCTAGGCAGTCTAAATCCATACTCCACTAAGATCTCTTTTCTACTTCTATCGCCTGCGTACATTCCACGAAATTGTGGCAGGCTAACATGGCTTTCATCAACTATAATTAGATAATCTTGTCCATTCATTTCAAAATAATCAAACATCGAGTATGGTGTCTCTCCTGCTTTTTGACCGGTAAGATATCTAGCATAGTTTTCTACGCCCTTTGTGCTTCCAGTGGTAGCTAGCATTTCTAGATCAAATTCAACCCGTTGCTTAAGTCGTTGATATTCAACCATTCGCCCCTGATTTTCATAAAATTTAAGTCTTTCATCTAGTTCAGCCTCAATCCCCTTAATCGCTTCTTTTAAGCGATTTTCTCCGACTACAAATTGACTTGTTGCGTATAGAATAAATTTATTTAAATTTTTAGTTTTTTTATTCTCTAATGCGTTAAAGTGATAAATCTCTTCAATTTCATCACCAAAAAACTCTAGTCTAATAGCTTCATCGCAAAAATATGCCGGATAGATATCTACTACATCACCATTTACACGAAAATCAGCCCTATCAAAGTAGCTATCATTTCTTTTATAACCCATATCAACTAGCTTTAAAAGTAGTTCTTTTTGGCTAATTTGCATACCACGCTCTAAAGTAATAACCATACCTTTGTATTCGGCTGGATTACCTAGACCATAATTTGCTGATACGCTAGCTATCACGATAGTATCATCGTGTTCGAGTAAATTTGCTGTAGCTGATAGTCTTAGGCGCTCTAGTTCATCGTTTATAGCGCTATCTTTTTCTATAAATAAATCTTGTCTTGGGATATATGCCTCAGGCTGATAGTAGTCATAGTAACTTATAAAATACTCCACATGATTGTGTGGGAAAAAGCCTTTAAATTCACTATATAGCTGAGCGGCTAGGGATTTATTGTGTGTCATAATTAGTGTTGGGATATTTAACTGCTTTATTACATTTGCCATGGTAAATGTCTTGCCACTACCTGTTACGCCTAGTAATACGCTATACTTTGCACCATTTTTAAATGCGTTTACAATATTGTTAATGGCGTTTTGCTGGTCTTTGCTAGGTGAAAATTTGCTATTTAAATCGAATTTGTCCATATTATTGCCTTAATTTTTGGTGATTTTACCATTTTTTATTTAACCAAAATTTTAAATTTCTTACACTAAAATTGCTAAAAAATAGCTAAAATTTAGCCCATATTTACAAAAAATATGATAAAATTATCCACTTTAATCACCATAAAATAAGGATTTGTAATGTTAGAAAACGGAAAGGTTTTAAATAATCTAGCTTCAAAAGTAACTGAGCTGATGCTAAAATATGAAGAAGTATGCGAAGCTAATGAGGCTTTAAGAAATGAATTAATTAGCGTTAAAGCACAAAACGAAGCTAAATCAAATCAAATAATGAGGCTTGAAGAGGAGCTAAAAAATCAAGACCTAGCTAGCGATGATTTATTAAAGCAAGTTGAGGCTGTGCTTGGTCGATGAGACAAATCTCTTTAAATATAGCTAGTAAAGATTTTAATATTACTCTTGATGATGAATTTGCTGACTATTTTGAGGAGGAGTTACGACACTATTTGGATGATAAAAATCTCCTTACTATCAAGGCTTTGCTTACTGCCTTTATTCAAAAGTGCTATGAAAATTATGAGCAAAAAAATGAGCTAAGCTCGATTCTTGGCAATATAGACAAAGCCCTAACTCATGATAAAAGCATTTAGCTTAATTGAATTAACATTTGTTATTATTATCCTTGGTGTTTTGTTAGCAATAGCAGTGCCAAGGCTATTTTTTAGTAAAGATGATGCAAATTTACTCAAAATCAAAACCGATATAGCTACAATTCAAGCAAATATTCTCCACCAAAAAACCGCTCTTTTACTTAGTGCTAAAGTGCAAGAACCAGTTTTAAATTCGCAAATTTTAACTGAGTTAAATTTACACAAGTGGAGTATTGATAATCAAAATTTAGTTTTTGATAATAGCGTGAGATTTAGCTATGATAGCAATGCTACTATAAATTGCCTAAGCCCACAAGAAATTTGTGATAAACTAAAACTATGAACTACTATGAGATTGCCATAATAGGTGCAAATTTAGCTCCGCTTACATATGAGAGTCAGTGCGTGCTAAATGAATTTGAAATAGTTACTATAAAGCTAAGAAATAAAACTCAAAATGGTTGTATAATAAAAGCAGTACCAAAGCCAGATTTTAAAACATTGCCAGTTATTGAGCGGTTAAATTTAACCTTTACACAGCTACAAATTACACTGGCTAAATTTATTAGTTATTACTATACCTGCGAAATTGGTGTTTCATTAGGATTATTTGAACCTTTTAGCCATTATCGCAAATCAAAGTGTAGTTTTATCAAAGCGCCAAATTTAAGCCCTCTACAACTTGAAGCTGCTAAATTTATTAAAAAAAATCCTATTAGTTTGCTTTTTGGCGATACAGGAAGCGGTAAAAGTGAGATATATATTAGCTTAATTCGTGAGTATTTAAACCTAGGTAAGCAAGCATTATTTTTAATGCCTGAAATTTCTCTTACACCGCAGATGCAAGAGCGCTTAGAAGCATATTTTGGAGATAGCGTAGGTGTGTGGCACTCTAAAATCACACCTAAAAAAAAGCAAAATTTGCTAAGTGAGTTTAGTCAAGGCAAAATTCGTCTAATTGCAGGCGCACGCTCAGCACTATTTTTGCCTTTTAGTGATTTGGGGTTAATTGTAGTTGATGAAGAACATGATGAGAGTTATAAAAGCAACAGCGACCCATACTATAATGCTAAAGATTTAGCTATTTATATTGCAAATAAAATGGGGATAAAATGCATTTTAGGAAGTGCTACACCAAGTCTAAATAGCTATGCTAAATTTCCGAATTTTAGGCTAAAAGGAAGATTTTACGCATCACAAAAAGAGTATATCTATGATCATAGTCCAACAGGATTAAATGAGTTAATTTTAGGTGAGATTTCACAAGCCTTGCAGGCTAAAAAACAGGTAATAATATTTTTACCAACTAGAGCGAATTTTAAATTTCTAATTTGTCAAAAGTGTGGCCAAAGTATGCAGTGCCCATACTGTTCTATTGCTCTGAGCTTACATAAAAAAAATAGGGCAATGAGATGTCATTACTGCGGATTTGCTTGTATGATTCCTAGTGTTTGCGCTCAGTGTAATAGTGATATGCTAGAGTCTCGTAAAATTGGAACTAGTGAGTTAGTCGCTCAGATTAAAGAGTATTTTCCATTTGCATCTATAGCGAAATTTGACCGTGATGAGATTACTACACAAAAAAAACTAACAACTCTTCTTAAAAATTTTAATGAATATAAAATTGATATAATTGTCGGTACTCAGATGTTAAGCAAAGGGCATGATTATCATAATGTTAGCCTTGCTATCATTATGGGGCTTGATGAGCATTTAGATTATAGTGATTATCAAGCTAGAAGCAAGAGTCTGGCTCTAGCTATGCAAGTAGCGGGGCGTGCGGGGCGTGCTAACTATGGCAGGGTGATTATTCAGGGATTAAAGTGTGAGTTTTTTGCTGAATATATGGATGAATTTGATCGTTTTATTGCTGATGAGATGGCTGTGCGAGAGGGACTATATCCACCATTTATGAGGCTTTTGCGTATTAAAATTGAAGATAAAGATGAATCTAAGGCTGTGAGTAAAATGCAGCAAATTTTAGGCAAGCTAAAGAGTATGGCCGAGCTAGAGATAGTAGGGTATGGTAAGTGCATCATAGAGTTGATAGCATCTAAGCACCGCTATCAGATACTTTTACGATCTGCTACTCATACTCCGCTATTAAAGGCTAGTAAAATTGCTAGAGATTATGGCGCCTTACCTGATATCGATCCGGTGAATTTTAGTTAAATTTAGCTATTATTATAAAACAAAATTGAAAGGCATTGAAATAAATTTGGATAAAACCAAGCCTAGAAATCTAGGCTTGAGTAATTATTCATGTAATTGAGTATTTATAATCTCTTTTTGACAAGTCTCCATATCAACTTGCATTATTTTAGCTCTAGAGATAAAACCTTGAACGGGATAAGATTTTATACAATAAGTTTTTTGATTTTCTGTATCGATTAAAATTGATCCTATGCTTGTAGTATCGGTTTTAATCTCTATTTCTCTATTTGCTGGAACTTGTGTATAAAATATAGGCACCATTGCTCATTAATCCTTCTGTTATATCATTACCATCATCGCTTATTATGACATTATATCTCATACCGCCACGAAAAAACATAGCAGGTCTATATACATAAATTGAAGCATTTCCATCGGTAGGTTGTTCAAATTTATTAAAATAAGCTCCTCTAGCACCGCATCCAGTGAAAATAATCGCCATAATGAAAATAGTTAAAACTGTAAAGATTTTATTTAAATACATTAAATTCTCCTTTTTCAAATTTAATATTTATCTGCTGTTGTAGATTTTTTTGAATTTCAGGAATACATACTTTTCTGAATTTTGTATAATTACTATAAGAAAATACTGATGCATGTTTATATGTATTACAAAATGAAGTTATATTAATCTCTTTATTGTTATTAAAAAATTTCAAATCAGCTTTCATTTCTAATGTTAAATTATGTTCAATTGTTATATTTCCTGTTTTTATATTGGTAAAACTATACTTAACGCTAATAGGAGCGTCATCTTTTATTATAACATTACTTGGTAGATACTTTTTCATATAAGTTTTATTGCTATCAAATTTAGCGTAGATTATATGTTGGTCTTTGCTAGATTCAACTATTTCTGGCAAGATTTCAATTTTTGTTCCACACCCTGCTAAAGTCAAAAACACTCCAGCAAAAATGGAATATTTAATCACCTTAAACATTTTAATCCTTTTTGTAAGTTGGCAAAATGAATTATAAGGCATTAAGTCTAAATTTTTAATAAAATTACGAAATAATATCCGAATTTTTATTTAAATACAAATCTGCTAATCTATCATTATGAAATACACTATGCAAGATAAAGCGCGGATACTACGCACCACTACTAGAACACTACAAAGATGGCGAACAACAAAGCCTGAGCTATATGCGATTATCGAGGCTGGATTTAAGCTATACGAGATGATTGAGAGCGAAGAAGAGATAACTAAAGATATTAAAAATATATTAAAAGAATCACTTAAAAATAGATAATTTAATTATATTTACTTTTAATGACAACTTAAAGGGCTTAAAGTGGATAAATACAGAATATCTCTAAGCTACTTTTTTACCCACTTAAGCCAAATATATAGCCAAAGACCAAAGCCAAACATAATAATAGAGAGAATTTGCCCCATACTTAGCCCAAATGCGACAAACCCAATACCAAAATCAGGCTCTCTATAAAATTCACAAATAAATCTCATAATGGGATAAAGCATAGCATAAAGGGCGATTAATTCACCGTTAAATCGTTTATAAATACGGTAAAAATATAAAATAATAAATATCACTAGTCCTTCAAGCACAGCTTCATAAAGTTGGCTAGGATGACGCAATACTCCTGCACTTACTACACCCCAGCTCACATCAGTAGTACGACCAATTAACTCTTGATTTAAGAAATTTCCAACTCTACCAAAGATATAACCTAATGGCACACTAATTGCTACAAGGTCAAGATATAAAAGGATATTTTGCTTAAATTTATAGCAAAACAGAAGAGTCGCAATAATAAATCCAACAACAGCACCATGGTAGCTCATTCCACGAATACCTACAAATTCGCCATTTATAAACGGATTAAATATCTGCCAAGGTTGAGTGAGATAGTATAGGGTATTTGGGTCATAAATGATGATATAGCCTAGCCTAGCACCTAAAATTACGCCGATTTCAACCCAGAAAAAGTAGCTATCTAAAAGCGAATTTGAGATTGGTAGTTTGTCTTTTTTAACAAAAAATTTAGCCATCCAAAGCGCTACTAGCAAGGCTAAAACATACATAATTCCATACCAGTGTATATTTAATCCAAATAGGCTAAATGCCACTGGATTCATATTTAAATAGATTAAATTCCAACTATTTAACGTCAATTTTTAACCCCAAATTTGTCTTAAGAGTTTTTATAAAATCCATTATAAATTCGCCCATAGCTTGATAATATGGAGTTTTGGCATTATAACGTAGAAATTTAGCAAATAACACCAAACTAGGCAGGAAAAAATCAACCAAATACATTCCAAGAATTGTATGAGTTTTTTCATTTGTATTATTTTTAAATATAACGCCAAGTAGAGCAAACATATTTGAAACATGGGTAGCACGTAAGTTAGTAAATGGCTTATCAAAGTTAAGCTGTTTATATAAATGCTCTATCTCTTCATCGCTAACTTGCCTAAAAAATTTTAGTGAGCACGCAACTTTAAAATTATCCAAATCTGCAGCAATCTCCTCAGCTTTGCAGTGCATTAAAGCTCTAGCTAGCAGGGCGTTACCCTTTTCATTTTCTAGATTTTGGGTTTTTATCATCCAAGTTGGCTGTAGTTTTTTGATTGCTTCATCAGTGATTGCATTAGCAAAATTACTAGCAAAAACCATACAAATCATAGAGTACGCATCGGCTACTTTCATAATTTTCCTTAAATTTTTTGCTGATTTTAGCTAAATTTTGCTTAAAACTCAGATAGGCTTTTAATAGCATCTACGCCATATTTTTTTTGAATTTGCATTATGGCAGTGCTAATTTTGCTATTTTTTGGACTTTGAGTATCAAATAAAGATCGCTGTTGCTGCTTATCAAATCCAGCCGCACAAAGACTTAGATAGTTTATCTCATACTCTTTAAATTTATCTAAGTTTATAAATAGCTCTTTAGTAATCTGTTCTAAAAATTTGTGAGTAAAGTTAGCACTAATAGTAGTGCTTATGCTTATTTGCTCTTGTCCTTTATAGCGAAGTTTTAGCTCGATCCTGCTTGGGGTTAAAGCAAGTGAAGCTACTTCAAAATATAGATGTCTACATAGAGTCATTAATCTTTTATTGATATCATATCTATTTTTAATTGGGGCAAAGCTTCTAGCTATAGCTAGAGATTTGCGTGGCTGATTTTTAATAATTTTGTCTTGATGGATTAAATTTAAAGAGCTATAAAGATTTATGGCATATTTGCCAAGTTTGTCAAATATATGCTTGGCATTTAGAGCATCTTTAATAGTAGTAACTCCATATTTTTGTAAACTTTTATAAAGAGATTTACCTACTCCTGGAAGCTTGGAAATTTGTAGATTTTCTATCTCTTGGGGACTATTTATTTGATATATTTTGCTAGGTTTTGCTAGATTGGTTGCAAGCTTAGCTAGTAGTTTATTTGGCGCAATTCCTATACTACAAGGTAAATTTAGTTTATTATTTATCTCAAATTTAAGCTTATTAGCAAATACTAAAGGATTAATATCATATTTTGTTCCAGCAAGATCTATAAAATACTCATCAATACTATACTTCTCAATTTCATCAGTATAATTAAGCAATAAATTATAAAGAGAATTTGATAATTTATGATATAGCTCAAAATCTGTTGGAACGATGATTAAATCAGGACAGAGTTTTTTAGCTAAACTTGAGTGCATAGTGCAGTTAATTCCTATAGCACGAGCTTCATAGGTAGCGCTTAAAATTATGCCATACTCATGATAGTCGCCAAATATATCAAATTTACTTCCATTTGCTACGGCGGCTTTTTTACCAATTAAGCTTTTATCTATTGTTGCAGCTGCACTGATAAAAAATGCATCAAGATCTATGTGAATAAACATAGTCTAAATTCTAGCTAGTTTTAATCTTAAAGAGTTTAAAACTACGCTAATAGAGCTTAGACTCATAGCAAGTGCTGCCCACATCGGTGTAAGATGAATTCCAAAAGATGGCTCTAAAATTCCAGCAGCAATTGGAATACAAATAGTATTGTATCCAAACGCCCAAGTTAAATTCTGTTTTATAGTAGTGTTGCTTTTTTTGGCTAGATTTATGCTTTTTATAACTCCATTTAGGCTATTTTGCATTAAGATTATATCGGCGCTATTTTTAGCTAGATCGCTTCCAGAGTTCATCGCTATAGAGATATCAGCAGCCCTTAATGCAGCAGCATCGTTGATTCCATCTGCTATAAATGCGACTTTTCCTGATTTTTTTAAATCTTCTATTATCTCATATTTTTGATGTGGTAAAACCTCGCTATAAACCATATCAATACCAAGTTCTTTGGCTACTAGATTGCTGATTTTATGACTATCTCCGCTTAAAATTACTGGGGTTATATTTTGTGATTTTAGGCTCTTTATAACCTCTTTTGCCTCAGGCTTTATAGTATCGCTAATTGCGATATAACCGCTAAATTTGCCATTAATCGCTACTAAGATAACCCCATAGCCAATATCCATTTTTTGCTCTATTATGGCTTTTTGATTTTTGTCTATGGATATTAAATTTAAATTTAGTAATCTTTCATTGCCTATTAAAACATTATCGCTTTTAATTCCAAGCCCACTAATATACTCAAATTTACTTTGAAATTTGACATTGATTAGCTCTTTGGCGTAGTTTGTAATCGCATTTGAAACTGGGTGCGAGTTTAGTGCTGAGATATTGGCTACTATGGATAAATCATTTTTATTAAGACTGGTTTCTATTACGCTTATATCTGCTGTTGTGATGGTTCCAGTTTTATCAAATACGGCAAATTTAATATCGTTGAATTGCTCTAGGACAACTGGATTTTTAATCAAAATTGAATGCTTCAAAGCCAGTGATATAGCACAAACTATAGCAATTGGTGTAGCAAGTCCTAAGGCACAAGGACATGAGATAATAAGCACGCAAATAGCACTTAAAATTCCATTAAATTCCATACCAAAACTAGCCCAGATACAAAATGTAGCCACAGAAGTAGCTATTACTAAAGGGATGAAAATATTTGCTACTTTATCAGCTATGCGTGAGATAGATAGCTTTTTACTAGCTGCGTTTTGAATAAGATTTAAAATTTGAGCCAGTAAGGTATCATTTGGACTTTTAGTAACTTTTATTAATATATGGCCATTGCAGTTTAGAGTACCGCTATATACCATCTGACCAGTGCTTTTATAAACTGGCATACTTTCGCCATTTATTGCACTTGTATCTATCTCAGCACCTCCATTTTCTATAATGCCATCACATGGAATTATAGAGCCAGTTTTGACTAAAACTATATCTCCGATTTTAAGACTACTAGCTAAAGTCTCTTTGGTACTCCCATCGCTAGAGATGATAAAAGCCTTGGTTGGGCTTAGATTTATTAAAGATTTTAGGTAAGATGAAGCAGTGGCTTTGGCTTTATTTTCTAAATATTTGCCAAGCAAGACAAAGGTTATAATCATTGTCGCACCGCTAAAATATAGATAGTTTAGATTTGTTGGAATTTGATTATGAAAAATTGTAGCAAAAATAGAGTAGCAAAATGCGCAAAAAGTACCCAAAAATATTAGTACATTCATATCATAATTACGCTCTTTTAAGCTCTTTAATGCATGAGAGTAAAAACTAGATCCGCAATAAAATATCCCAATAAAAGCCAAAGCAATCATAAATGGCATAGGTATAGGATTGGATTTACTCATCTCTGCCCACATAAGAGCTGCGCTAATTATAGAACAGATTATAAATTTATTTTGGTAATTTTTTAATTCTTGATTTTGAGCATTTTCAAGCTCATCTTGATTGTTTGCAATACCAAAACCAAGTTTAATAATTTTATTTTTTAATGCTTCTATATCAGCATTTTGATCATATTCAAATACAGCACAATGAGTGTTAAAATCTACATTTGCAGACTTTATTCCCGGGATTTTTAGTGCTGATTTTTTAATAGAATTTGCACAATTTACACAGCTCATTCCGCTGATTTTTAACTCAATCTTATTCAAGTAAATTCCTAAATTTCTTTAATAACTTCAAAGCCAAGCTCATTTAGCTCATCTATAAATTTAGCCTTAATCTCATCACTATTTATATCTATAGTAAGAATTTTTGGCTCACTTGTTAAATCAATGATAATAGTGCCAAATTCATCTTCAAGAGAATTCTTAATCAAATTTACACAACTTTGGCAATTGATATTTTTAACTTCAAATTTCACGATTTATCCTAAATTTAATTGAGATTTTAAAAATTATATAATTATATAGCTAATTAAAATTTAACGATTTTTTGATATAATTACCGCCTTAGAAAATCCAAAAGGACAAAAATGGGACGAGCATTTGAGTATAGAAGAGCTAGTAAAGAGGCTAGATGGGATAAGATGAGCAAGTTATTCCCCAAATTAGCCAAAGCGATCACAGTAGCGGCCAAAGAGGGCGGGAGCGATCCAGACATGAACCCAAAACTCCGCTCAGCCATAGCTACAGCCAAAGCTCAAAATATGCCAAAAGATAATATTGACGCAGCAATCAAAAGAGCAAGTGGCAAAGATAGTAGCGATATCAAAACGATATTTTATGATGGCAAGGCCGCTCACGGCGTTCAAATCATCGTAGAAGCAGCTACTGATAATGCCACTAGGACAGTAGCAAATGTAAAGGCTATATTTAACAAAAATGGTGGAGAGATTTTACCAAGTGGTAGCCTTAGCTTTATGTTTAGTCGTAAGGCGGTATTTGAAGTAGAGTTACCAAGTAGCGATCTAGAAGAGTTAGAATTAGAGCTTATAGATTATGGTCTTGAGCTATTAGAACAAGGTGAAAATAGCTTGATGATATATGGTGATTATAAGAGCTTTGGCACACTTAGTGATGGGATTGAGAAGTGTAATCTAACGCTTAAAAAAGGTAGCTTACAATACATTCCAAATTCCACAATTTCGCTCAATGATGAAGAGCTTAGTGAGATTGAAAAGCTTTTAGATAAGCTTGATGATGACGATGATATCCAAGCAGTATATACAAATATAGAATAAGGAGAATTAATGGAAGAGTTAAAAATATATGATATAGATACCAATGAATTATCTAAATGTAAATTCGCAGTTATCAAAACAGATAAAGGCGATATGATAGCCGAGTTATATCCAGATGAGACCCCACAAACTGTAGCTAACTTTGTAGAATTAGCTAAATCTGGATTTTATGATGGACTTAATTTTCATAGAGTTATACCAAATTTCGTTATCCAAGGTGGTTGCCCGTACGGTAATGGAGTTGGTGGCCCAGGCTGGAGAATCAAATGCGAATGTGTCGGTCAAAAACGCAAACATAATAGAGGTAGCCTAAGCATGGCACACGCCGGCAGAGATACAGGCGGTAGCCAATTTTTCGTATGCCATAGCGCTCAGCCACATCTAAATGGTGTTCATACTATATTTGGCGAGTTGATAGATGATGAGAGCAAGAGTGTTTTAGATGCGATTAGACAAGGGGATAAAATTACTACTATAGAGATCAAAGAGAGTTTATAAACTCAATTATATTTATTGCGTGAGTTTTCTCACGCGAAGTTAAAATTCTTTAAATAAATTATTAATATTTACCCATAAACTTAAGCAATATTTAACTACAATGTTTGTATTATAACAAAATCGCAATTTTACTATTTTTAAGGATTTTCATGAAATTCACTACCTTGTTTTATGCTATTTTTGGTGCGATTATTACTATAGTCGTTTTAAATTTAGTCGCTCTACTTGGAGTGATTGGTGTACAAGATGAGCTTATAGAGGCATCTGAGAGAAGATATCAGTCATATATACTAGCTGATGAACTTCGCCAAAGTTCTGATGATTTAACTAGATTAGCTCGTACTTATAGCGTTACAGGTGATAGTCACTATATTGACCAGTATAATACTATATTAGATATTAGAAATGGTAAAGTTCCAAGACCTATGAATTATGAAAGAATTTATTGGGATTTTGTAGCAGCAACAGGCCAAAAACCTCGTCCAGATAGTAACGAGACAATTGCTTTGACTAAAAAAATGGAAGCGTTAGGCTTTAGTAGAGCCGAGCTAGATAAATTAAAAGAGTCCGAGGCTCGCTCAAATCACTTAGTAGATATCGAAACTAGAGCTATGAATGCGGTAATGGGTAAATTTATGGATAGTAATGGTCAATACACCATCATAGGTCAGCCAGATGCAGGCCTAGCAATTGATTTAACTCATTCTAAAGAATATCACATTGAAAAAGCTAAAATTATGGAGCCAATTGATGAGTTTTTTGTGATGCTTAAGAGCAGAACAGATCAAGAAGTGCAATCTAAAATTGATAAAACTACACTATATTTTGATGCTGTTTTAGGATTATTCATTATTAACATTATCGTGATTGTGCTTGGTTCTATTGTTCTTCGTAAAAAGATAGCTCAAATTGAGCCAGTTAGTGATGGGCTTAGAGGATTTTTTGCTTTCCTTGGACATGAAAAAGATGATTGCAAGACCATAGATATTAACTCAAAAGATGAATTTGGCGTAATAGCTAAGATGATTAACCAAAATATATCAAATTTACGCATTCAAATCGGCTCTGAGCGTAAATTTATTAATGAAACAGTAAAAACTCTAAAAGAGCTATCTCAAGGTAGTTTTAATGTGCGTTTAAATAGCAATTGCGATTCTCCACTAATGAAACAACTACAAGAGACGCTAAACAACATGGCCTTAGCACTTGAAAAAAATATAAATGAGATAGTTAAAATTATAGCCAAATACTCAGAGCATGACTATACTCAAAGAGCCTCAAATGAGAATTTAAAACACTATCTTCTTAAAATGGCTGATGGTGTAAATGAGTTAGGTGATGCTACTGTAGCGATGCTACGCCTATCACAAAAATCCAGTCAAACACTATATGAAGCATCACACAATATGAAAGATGGAATTGATAAATTAAATGAATCATCAAAACTTCAAGCAGCATCTTTACAAGAGAGTGCCGCAGCCGTAGAGGAGTTAAGCAGCTCAATGAATTCTATAAATGAAAGAGCAAATGAGGTTATAAAGCAAAGTGATGATATTAAAAATATTATTATTATCATTAAAGATATAGCTGAACAAACAAATTTACTTGCTCTAAATGCTGCTATAGAAGCTGCTCGTGCTGGTGAACATGGTAGAGGATTTTCAGTTGTGGCCGATGAAGTTAGAACATTAGCTGAAAAAACTGGCAAATCTCTAACTGAAATTGAAGCTAATGTAAATATTTTAACTCAAAGTATTACTGATATGAGTGCTAGCATTAACGAACAAACTGCAGCAATCAATCAAATAAACGAAGCTATGAGCGCTATAGAGAATGGTACAGAACGCAATTATGAAGAAACTACTAAAATAGCTAGTATCTCAAATAATGTTGAAGAGATGAGTGAAGAGATGCTTACTAATATAAATAAAAATAAATTCTAAATACTAAGATTTCGCCGATTATAAAAAATTGGCGAAATTTTTTATAATTATTCAAAAAAGCCTTGACAAATAAAATAAAATTAGCTATAATTCCAGCTCACAAGTTAAAGGTGCTGGTGTAGCTCAGCCGGTAGAGCAACTGCCTTGTAAGCAGTAGGTCGGCGGTTCGATTCCGTTCACCAGCTCCATTTATCTTTACAGTGTTTGACCAGATACATATAGCAATCATTATTTTAATTACTTAGGGTGAGATACTCAAGTGGCCAACGAGGGCAGACTGTAAATCTGCTGACTATGTCTTCCGTGGTTCGAATCCACGTCTCACCACCATTGCTATACGCGGGAGTAGCTCAGTTGGCTAGAGCATCAGCCTTCCAAGCTGAGGGTCGCGGGTTCGAGTCCCGTTTCCCGCTCCATTTAAATTTGACTGGGAGCTGTTTTTTTGAATTTATATTCTATTCTGCAGTTAATCTTAGTCATTTTTTAGTTTTTCGGTGTTTGTATAATTTTAGTATAACTCTGTTTTGCCAAGCTGAAGTTTCCATATCTAGAAACGCTCATATGGCTCAGAGGTAGAGCACTTCCTTGGTAAGGAAGAGGTCGCGGGTTCAAGTCCCGCTATGAGCTCCATAAAAGTAGAAATAAGAAATACAAAAAATACAAACTTTAAGTATAAAAGTTGAATTTTATAACGGAGGATACAATGGCTAAAGAGAAGTTTTCAAGAAATAAGCCACACGTAAATATTGGTACTATCGGTCACGTTGACCATGGTAAAACTACACTAACAGCTGCTATTTCTGCTGTTTTATCAAGAAAAGGTCTTGCAGAGCTTAAAGATTACGATAATATCGATAATGCTCCAGAAGAAAAAGAGAGAGGTATTACAATTGCTACTTCTCATATTGAATATGAAACAACAAATCGTCACTATGCACACGTTGACTGTCCAGGTCACGCCGACTATGTTAAAAATATGATTACTGGTGCTGCTCAAATGGACGGCGCTATCCTAGTTGTTTCTGCAGCTGATGGCCCAATGCCACAAACTCGTGAACATATACTATTATCTCGCCAAGTTGGTGTTCCATATATCGTTGTTTTTATGAACAAAGCTGATATGGTTGATGATGCTGAACTTTTAGAGTTAGTTGAAATGGAAATTCGTGAACTTCTAAGTGAATATGATTTCCCAGGCGATGACACTCCAATCGTTAGCGGTTCTGCTCTTCAAGCGCTTGAAGAAGCTAAAGCTGGTATAGATGGTGAGTGGTCAGCTAAAATTATGGCTCTTATGGATGCAGTTGATAGCTATATTCCAACTCCAGCTCGTGCAACTGATAAAGATTTCTTAATGCCAATTGAAGATGTATTCTCAATTTCTGGTCGCGGTACAGTTGTTACAGGTAGAATTGAAAAAGGTGTTGTGAAAGTTGGCGATACTATTGAAATCGTTGGTATCCGTGATACTCAAACAACAACAGTTACTGGTGTTGAAATGTTTAGAAAAGAGATGGATCAAGGTGAAGCTGGCGATAACGTAGGCGTTCTATTACGTGGTACTAAAAAAGAAGATGTTGAAAGAGGTATGGTTCTATGTAAGCCAAAATCTATCACTCCACATACACAATTTGAAGGTGAAGTGTATATCTTAACTAAAGAAGAAGGCGGTCGTCATACTCCATTCTTTAATAACTATAGACCACAATTTTATGTAAGAACAACAGATGTTACTGGTTCAATCACTCTACCAGAAGGTACAGAGATGGTTATGCCTGGCGATAACCTAAAAATAACTGTTGAGCTTATTGCTCCAGTTGCGCTAGAAGAGGGTACAAGATTTGCTATCCGTGAGGGTGGTAGAACTGTTGGTTCTGGCGTTGTGTCTAAAATTATTAAGTAATTTAACTTATGGGTGCGAATTTAATTTGCACCCTTTTTAAGGAAAAAATATGGCAAGTGCAAATAGAGTTAAAATTGGTTTAAAGTGTTCTGAGTGTAATGATATTAATTACACAACAACCAAAAATAGCAAAACAAAAACTGAAAAGTTAGAGCTTAAAAAATATTGTCCAAGATTAAAAAAACATACAGTTCATAAAGAAGTTAAGCTAAAATAAGCTAACTTCTTGGCTGTATTTATATAGGGCAATAGCTCCAACGGTAGAGCGCCGGATTCCAAATCCGATGGTTGGGGGTTCGAATCCCTCTTGCCCTGCCACAAAAGGTTAGATATGGAAAAGTTTATAAGTTATTTAAAATTATCACGTGCAGAAGTTGGCAAGGTTATATTTCCTACCAAAGAGCAGATTAGAAATGCTTTTATAACAGTTTTTGCTGTTGTTACTATAGTTTCTTTATTTTTAGCTTTGGTTGATTTAATTATGTCATTTTCTGTTTCTAAGCTTGTATAAGGATCTGTTATGGCACATAAGTGGTATGCTATTCAAACTTATGCAGGTAGTGAGATGAGTGTCAAAAGAGCCATTGAAAATCTAGTAAAAGATCATGGTATTGAAGAGAAACTTTTAGAAGTTATCGTTCCTACTGAAGATGTAATTGAGATTAAAAATGGAAAGCAAAAGATTAACGAAAGAAGCCTATATCCAGGTTA
Organism: Campylobacter devanensis; assembly: GCF_002139915.1. Lineage (NCBI taxonomy): Bacteria > Pseudomonadati > Campylobacterota > Epsilonproteobacteria > Campylobacterales > Campylobacteraceae > Campylobacter > Campylobacter devanensis. Next base: position 1,198,725 of record NZ_CP018788.1, on the reverse strand, counting down.
TGCTTTCGCTTATTTGGATCTTGATACTGCACTTTGGCACAAAATTCAGTCTCTTCCTAAGGTTGGCAGATTTATTGGTGAAGCAAAGAAACCAACACCTTTAAGCGATAAAGATATAAATCTTATTTTAGAAAAGGTTAGTAAAAGAGCAGCGCCTAAACCAAAAATTTCATTTGAAACTGGCGAAATTGTTCGTGTTACAGAAGGCCCATTTGCAAACTTTAACGCAACTGTAGAAGAGTATGATATGGTTCATGGCAAACTTCGCTTAAATGTATCTATATTTGGTAGAAGTACGCCTGTTGAAATTATGTATTCACAAGTTGAAAAGATAGTCTAAGGAGATAGTTTATGGCTAAAAAAGTTGTAGGTGAAATTAAATTGCAAATTGCAGCTACAAAAGCAAATCCAAGTCCACCGGTTGGTCCTGCTTTGGGTCAAAAAGGTGTAAATATTATGGAATTTTGTAAAGCATTTAACGAAAGAACAAAAGATATGGCTGGTTATAATATTCCAGTTGTTATTACTGTTTATGCAGATAAAAGCTTTACATTTATCACAAAACAACCACCAGCAACTGACCTAATCAAAAAAGCTGCTGGCATCACTAAAGGTGCGGATAATCCGCTTAAAAATAAAGTTGGCAAGTTAACAAAAGCTCAAATTCTTGAGATTGTTGATAAAAAAATAGTTGATATGAATACAAAAGATAGAGAGCAAGCTGCTAAAATTATAGCTGGTTCAGCTCGTTCTATGGGTATAACTGTAGTAGATTAATCCTTACCACTAGGATTTAAAATTAGTGGTAGCACTTTAAAAATGCGGAGAAATTAATGTCAAAAAAAACTACAAAGAGATTTGCAGAACTACTTAAGAAAGTAGATTCAAATAAAATTTATAATTTAGATGAAGCTATATCGACAGTTAAAACACTTGCTTCAGCTAAATTTGATGAAACAGTTGAAATAGCACTTAAATTAAATGTTGATCCTAGACATGCTGATCAAATGGTTCGTGGTTCAGTAGTTTTACCTGCTGGTACTGGTAAAACTGTAAGAGTAGCAGTAATTGCTAAAGATGCTAAGGCTGATGAAGCCAAAGCAGCTGGCGCTGATATAGTTGGCGCTGAGGATTTTGTTGATGAAATTGCTAAGGGAGTTATCAATTTTGATGTGCTTATTGCTACTCCAAATTTGATGGGCTTAGTTGGTAAAATTGGTCGTCTTTTAGGACCAAAAGGCTTAATGCCAAATCCTAAAACTGGTACAGTAACTATGGATGTTGCTCAGGCTGTTAAAAATGCTAAAGATGGTCAAGTTAACTTCCGTGTTGATAAACAAGGAAATATTCATGCTGGCCTAGGTAAAGTTAGCTTTACAAAAGAGCAGCTAAATGATAATATCTCTGCCTTTATTAAGATGATAAATAAACATAAACCTGCAGCTGCAAAAGGTAAATATATTAAATCTGCAGCACTATCTTTAACAATGAGTCCATCTATATCTCTTGAAACTCAAGAGCTTATGGATCTTAAATAATTAATATTTTTATCTTAGATTGGAGATAGCCGAGGCGTAAGCTTAATTGAGCGTATTTTCGCTCTCTCTGCTTGAAATCACCGGTCGGAAAGGAGAATGAAAGTGACTAGAAACGAAAAAGCTGAAATTATTTCAAACCTTGAGGCTGAATTTAAAGCTAGCGAAGCTATAGTAGTATGTGACTATAGAGGTTTAAGTGTTAAAAAACTTGAGGCGTTAAGAATTGCTGCTAAAGAGCAAAATGTAAAAGTTCAAGTTATTAAAAACACTTTAGCAAAAATAGCTTTGAATAACTCTGCTAAAGATGGTATGGAGCTTAAAGATACAAATATCTTTGTATGGGGCGAAGACCAACTAGCGGTTACTAAAGTTGTAGCTAAATTTGAAGAAGCTAATAAAGATCTATTTAAAATCAAGACAGCTTATATTGATGGTGAAGTTGCTCCTGTATCTAAAGTTGTTGCATTGTCAAAAATGCCGTCTCGCGACGAACTTATTGCTATGCTACTACAAGTTTGGAATGCGCCAATTCAAAATTTCACTATTGGTTTAAATGCGCTTAAAGAGAAAAAAGAGCAATCTGCTTAATTTAAAAAATAAAATTTAGGAGAATTAAAATGGCAATAACTAAAGAAGATGTATTAGAGTTTATTTCAAATTTATCAGTTCTTGAACTAAGTGAATTAGTAAAAGAATTTGAAGAAAAATTTGGTGTAAGTGCTGCTCCTGTTATGGTAGCTGGTGCTGTAGCTGGCGGAGCTGCTGAAGCTGCTGAAGAAAAAACAGATTTTAACATTGTTCTAGTTGATAGTGGTGCTAAAAAAATAGAAGTAATTAAAGTTGTTCGTGCTTTAACAGGTCTTGGTCTTAAAGAGGCTAAAGATGCTGTTGAAGGTACTCCATCAGTTCTTAAAGAAGGTGCGAGCAAAGAAGAAGCTGAAGCAGCTAAAAAACAACTTGAAGAAGCTGGCGCTAAAGTCGAACTTAAATAATTTACAATTTTGTAGAAGCGAGATTTTCTCGCTTCCAACTCCATTGTCGTTTTTACGATGTTCTTTCAATTAACTATTCTATAGAGGTAATAAAATGCTAAATAGCCTTTATTCTGGAAATCGTCTTAGGGTAGATTTTTCTAATGTTGCTAAAGAGATTGATGTTCCAAATTTATTACAATTACAAAAAAAGAGTTTTGATCATTTTTTAAATCTTGATAATTCACAAACCGAAAGCGGAATCGAAAAAGTATTTAAATCTATTTTTCCTATTCACGATCCGCAAAATAGACTTTCGCTTGAATATGTCAGTAGTGAAATTGGTAAGCCTAGATATACTATTAGAGAGTGTATGGAAAGAGGCTTGACATATTCTGTAAATTTAAAAATTAAAATTAGATTAATAGTTCATGATAGAGATGAAAAAACAGGTGAAAAAATTGGAGTAAAGGATATCAAAGAACAAGAGATATTTGTTCGTGAAATTCCTTTAATGACCGATAGAATTTCATTTATTATTAACGGTGTTGAGAGAGTTGTTGTTAATCAGCTGCATAGAAGTCCTGGTGTTATTTTTAAAGAAGAAGAGAGTCCTACGGTTGTAAATAAACTTATTTATACTGCTCAGATTATCCCAGATCGTGGATCTTGGTTATACTTTGAGTATGATACTAAAGATGTATTATATGTCCGTATTAATAAGCGTCGTAAGGTGCCAATTACCATTTTATTTAGGGCTTTAGGATATAAAAAACAAGATATCGTGAAGTTATTTTACCCTATGCAAACTCTAAAAATTCAAAATAATAAATTCTTAGTAGAGTTTAATCCAGATGACTTTACTGGTAGGGTTGATTATGATATTAAAGATGAAGATGGCAATATCTTACATCAAGCTGGTAAGAGATTAACTAGAAAAAAAGCTGATAAATTAATAGAAGATGGCGTTAAATTTATAGAATATCCGCTTGAAACATTGGTAAATAGATATCTTGCTAGTCCTGTTATCGATAAAGATAGTGGTGAGGTTTTATATGATACTCTTACACAACTCGATGAGAATAAGATAGCTAAAATCGCTAATGAGCAAGATAGTATAGAGATAGCAAATGATTTAGCAAATGGAGTCGACGATGCTATTATTAACTCATTTTTGCAAGATTATGAGACTCTCAAACTTCTTAAACAAACAGAAGGCGTAGAAGATGAAAATGATCTAGCTGCAATTAGAATTTATAAAGTTATGCGTCCAGGTGAGCCTGTAGTTAAAGAAGCTGCTCGAAGTTTTGTAAATGATCTATTCTTTAATCCAGAAAGATATGATCTAACCAAGGTTGGTCGTATGAAGATGAATCACAAGCTTGGATTAAATGCGCCTGATTATGTAACAGTATTAACTAATGAAGATATCATTAAAACTGCTAAATATCTAATTAAGGTAAAAAATGGTCAAGGTCATATAGACGATAGAGACCATTTAGGTAATCGCCGTATTCGTTCTATTGGTGAGCTTTTAGCTAATGAGCTTCATTTAGGATTTGTAAAAATGCAAAAGGCTATTAGGGATAAATTTACAAGCCTAAGCAATAATATCGATGAGATTATGCCATATGATCTTGTAAATCCTAAGATGATTACCACTACTATTATGGAATTCTTTACCGGTGGTCAACTAAGTCAGTTTATGGATCAAACTAATCCACTTAGTGAAGTTACTCATAAGCGTAGATTATCAGCACTTGGTGAAGGTGGTTTAGTTAAAGAAAGAGCTGGTTTTGAGGTTCGTGACGTTCACCCTACTCATTATGGTAGAATTTGTCCAGTTGAGACCCCAGAAGGTCAAAATATCGGTCTTATAAATACTCTTTCTACATATGCTAAAGTAAATGATTTAGGCTTTGTTGAATCTCCATATCGTAAAGTAGAAAATGGTAGAGTAACAAATGAAATTGTCTATCTTACAGCAACTCAAGAAGAGGGTCATATTATCGCTCCAGCATCTACAATCTTAGATGAGAATGGTATGATTAGCGAGGATTTAATAGAGGTTAGACAAGATGGTGAGATGATACTTGCCAAAAGAGATGATGTAACACTAATTGACCTTTGTAGCGGTATGGTTATGGGGGTAGCTGCTTCATTGATTCCATTTTTAGAGCATGATGATGCTAACCGTGCGCTTATGGGTTCAAATATGCAACGCCAAGCTGTGCCTCTTTTAAAATCAACTGCACCTATTGTAGGTACAGGTATGGAAGCTATTGTAGCACGTGATGCTTGGGAAGCTATTAAAGCAAGACGTGGCGGTGTAATAGAAAAAGTTGATAATAAAAATATATTTATTCTAGGCGAAGATGAAAATGGTCCATATATAGATCAATACACCATGGAAAAAAATATGCGTACCAACCAAAATACGACATTTAGCCAACACCCAATCGTAAAAAAAGGACAAAAAGTAGAAGCTGGTCAGATAATTGCCGATGGTTCTAGTATGGATCAAGGTGAGCTAGCAATTGGTAAAAATGCCTTAATTGCCTTTATGCCGTGGAATGGATATAACTATGAAGATGCTATTGTAATGAGCGAGAGAATGATTCGCACAGATGCATTTACTAGCGTTCATATCTATGAAAAAGAGATTGAAGCTAGAGAGCTAAAAGATGGCGTAGAAGAGATTACTAGAGATATTCCTAATATGAAAGAAGAAGAGATCGAGCATCTAGATGAAAGTGGTATCGTAAGAATCGGTACTCATATTAAGCCTGGTATGATTTTAGTAGGTAAAGTATCTCCAAAAGGTGAAGTTAAGCCAACTCCAGAAGAAAGACTTCTAAGAGCAATCTTTGGCGAAAAGGCTGGCCATGTAGTAAATAAATCCCTATACGCTCCAGCAAGCATGGAAGGTGTGGTAATCGATGTTAAAATCTTTACTAAAAAAGGCTATGAAAAAGACTCAAGATCATTTAAAGCCTATGAAGATGAGAAAAATATCTTAGAAAAAGAGCATCACGATAGACTTTTAATGCTTGACCGAGAAGAGATGTTAAGAGTAACTGCTTTACTAGCTAATAACGAACTTCAAAGCGATTTAGAAGTTGGTAAAACTACATATGTAAAAGGTCAAAAGATACAAAAAGAGTATCTTGCCAATATAAATAGATTTACTCTAAATTCATATGTAAAAAGCTTTAGTAAAGATGTACAAAAAAGCTATGAAGATATGAAAGCTTACTTCCAAAATGAGAAGAAAAAATTAAAAGATGAGCATGATGCTAAGCTTGAAATTTTAGAAAAAGATGATATTTTGCCAAGCGGAGTAGTCAAACTTGTCAAAGTATATGTAGCTACTAAGCGTAAGCTAAAAGTTGGAGATAAAATGGCTGGTCGCCATGGTAACAAAGGTATAGTGTCTAATATCGTCCCTGATGTAGATATGCCTTATTTGCCAGATGGTAGGTCAGTAGATATTGTTTTAAATCCACTAGGCGTTCCTAGTCGTATGAATATTGGTCAAATTTTAGAAAGCCACTTAGGTCTTGTAGGTATGAAGCTTGGTGAGCAAATTCAAGAGATTTTTGATAGAAAATCAAAAGAATGGATAATAGAATTAAGAGCTAAAATGATTGAAATAGCTGATGTATCAAGACTAATGGATGCCAAAGCAATATTAGAAAAAATCGATGATGAGAAGCTAATAGAATATGCAAGAGATTGGGCAAGCGGTGTAAGATTTGCTACTCCTATATTTGAAGGGGTTAAGGCTGAAGAATTTAGCAAATTGTTTGAGATGGCAAAGATCGATATGGATGGTAAAACTGAATTATACGATGGTAGAACCGGATCTAAGATGGCTGAGCGTGTAAATGTCGGTTGTATGTATATGCTAAAACTTCACCACCTAGTAGATGAAAAAGTCCATGCTAGAAGTACTGGTCCATATAGCTTAGTTACGCAGCAACCTGTCGGCGGTAAGGCTTTAAGCGGCGGTCAAAGATTTGGAGAGATGGAGGTTTGGGCTTTAGAAGCTTATGGTGCGGCTCATACACTTCGCGAGATGCTAACTGTAAAATCTGATGATGTTGAAGGAAGATGGTTAGCTTATAAAGCATTAACTAGAGGTGAAAATGTCCCAAGTACAGGTATTCCAGAGACATTTTTTGTTTTAACAAACGAGCTAAAATCTCTAGCACTAGATGTTGAGATTTACGATGAGGATAATGATAATGAGTGAGTTAAAACCTATAGAGATTAAAGAAGATGCAAGACCAAGGGATTTTGAAGCATTTAAATTAAGATTAGCAAGTCCTGAACGTATAAAAGCATGGAGTTATGGCGAAGTTAAAAAGCCTGAAACCATCAACTATAGAACTCTAAAACCAGAAAGAGATGGTCTATTTTGTGCTAAAATATTTGGGCCTATTAGGGATTATGAGTGCTTATGTGGCAAATATAAAAAGATGCGCTATAAGGGTATCAAATGTGAAAAATGTGGAGTTGAAGTTACAAGCTCTAAGGTTCGCCGTTCTAGAATGGCACATATCGAGCTAGTTACCCCAGTGGCGCATATTTGGTATGTAAATTCACTTCCTAGTCGTATCGGAACTCTTCTTGGTATTAAAATGAAAGACTTAGAGCGTGTATTATACTATGAAGCATATATAGTAGAAAATCCAGGTGAAGCATACTATGATAACGAAAATAGCAAAAAAGTTGAAATTTATGATGTCTTAAATGAAGAGCAATATATACTTTTAGAACAAAGATTTGCTGATAGTGGATTTAGTGCTAGAATGGGTGGTGAAGTCATCCGTGATATGCTTGAAAATTTAGATCTTGTTAGCATCTTAGAGCAGTTAAAAATAGAGATTGAAAGCACAAATAGCGAAGCTAAGAAAAAAAGTATTGTAAAAAGATTAAAAGTAGTTGAGAGCTTTTTAAATTCAGGTAATCGCCCAGAGTGGATGATGATAACAAATTTACCTGTTTTACCGCCTGATTTAAGACCTCTTGTTAGCCTAGATGGTGGTAAATTCGCAGTTAGTGATGTCAATGATCTTTATCGCCGTGTTATAAATCGCAACGCAAGACTAAAAAGACTTATGGAGCTTGATGCGCCTGAGATTATTATCCGTAACGAAAAGAGAATGTTGCAAGAGTCAGTAGATGCTCTATTTGACAATGGCAGAAGAGCAAATGCTGTAAAAGGTGCGAATAAACGCCCTCTAAAATCTCTAAGCGAAATTATTAAAGGTAAGCAAGGGCGCTTTAGACAAAATTTGCTTGGTAAAAGGGTAGATTTTTCTGGTCGTAGCGTTATCGTTGTTGGTCCTAGACTTAGGATGGATCAGTGTGGATTGCCTAAAAAAATGGCTTTAGAGCTATTTAAACCACATCTCTTAGCCCGCCTTGAAGAAAAAGGCTATGCTACAAATGTTAAATTAGCTAAAAAGATGATAGAAGATAAGACAAATGAGGTTTGGGAGTGCCTTGAAGAGGTTGTTGCTGATCATCCAGTACTACTAAATAGAGCGCCAACTCTACATAAAATGTCTATCCAAGCATTTCACCCAGTACTAATAGAAGGTAAGGCTATTCAGCTTCATCCACTTGTTTGTTCGGCTTTCAACGCTGACTTCGATGGTGACCAAATGGCCGTTCATGTCCCTTTATCTCAAGAGGCAATTGCTGAGTGTAAAATTTTAATGCTTAGTTCTATGAATATCTTGCTTCCAGCAAGTGGTAAAGCTGTGACAGTCCCTAGCCAAGATATGGTTCTTGGTATATATTATCTAAGCCTTGAAAAAGTAGATGTAATAGGCTCAAATAAAATTTTTGCTAGCGTTGATGAAGTTATGATAGCAGTTGAGACTCACTTCCTTGATCTGCATGCTAAGATTAAGACAATGGTAGATGGTAGGACTGTATTTACAACTGCGGGGAGATTGATTATCAAATCAATTCTACCTGATTTGGGAGAGAATTCAGTTCCAGAGAGTATGTGGAATAAGGTAATGAAGAAAAAAGACATAGCAAATTTAGTTGATTATGTCTATAAAAATGGCGGTTTAGAATCCACAGCGGGATTTTTGGATAAGCTTAAAAATCTTGGGTTTAGATACGCTACAAAAGCTGGAGTTAGCATATCAATAGCTGATATAATAGTATCTGATAGCAAATATTCATATGTAGATGAAGCCAAAAAAAGAGTTCGTGAAATCCAAAATCAATATGGCTCAGGTTTGCTAACTGATTCAGAAAGATACAATAAAATTGTTGATATATGGACAGATACAAACAACAAAGTAGCTAGTGATATGATGAAACTCATCAAAAATGATAAGAGCGGATTTAATTCTATTTATATGATGGCTGATAGCGGCGCTAGGGGTAGTGCGGCTCAAATTCGCCAACTTGCTGGTATGCGTGGTCTTATGGCTAAGCCTGATGGTAGTATTATTGAGACACCAATTACTTCAAATTTCCGTGAGGGTCTAAATGTCCTTGAGTATTTCATCTCAACACACGGCGCTAGAAAAGGTCTTGCTGATACTGCGCTTAAAACCGCAAATGCTGGATATCTAACAAGAAAATTAATTGATGTTGCTCAAAATGTTAAGATTACAATGGATGATTGTGGCACTCACGAAGGTGTTGAAATTACTGAAATCACTGAGAGTGGTGAGTTAATTGAGAGTTTAGAAGAGAGAGTTTTAGGTAGAGTATTAAGCGATGATGTTATCGATCCTATTACTAATGAAATTTTATACACAGAAGGCACATTAATCGATGAAGCTAAGGCTAGAGTAATTATCGAAGCTGGTATAAAATCAATTAGCATTAGAACACCAATTACATGTAAAGCACCAAAAGGTGTATGCGCTAAGTGCTATGGCATAAATCTAGGTGAGGGCAAACTAGTCAAACCAGGCGAAGCCGTAGGTATCATCTCAGCCCAATCGATCGGTGAGCCTGGTACTCAGCTAACGCTAAGAACTTTCCATATCGGTGGTACTGCCTCTACAGAGCAACAAGATAGACAAATAGTAGCGCAAAAAGAGGGCTTTATAAGATATTATAACCTAAAAACATATGAAAACAATGGTAAATCTATAGTGATAAATAGACGAAACGCTGCTATATTATTGGTTGAACCAAAGATTAAAGCTCCATTTGATGGTGTTATAGATATTGAAGTTGCTCATGAAGATGTAAATATCACTATAAAAGGCAAAAAAGATGAAGTTAAGTATGTTTTAAGAAGACATGATTTAGCTAAACCAAATGAGCTAGCCGGTGTAAGCGGTAAAATAGATGGTAAATTCTATATTCCTTACTCAAAAGGTGATGCAGTAAAAGAGAATGAAAGTATCGTAGAGATGATTAAAGATGGATGGAATATTCCAAATCGTATTCCATTTGCAAGTGAAGTTAAGGTAGCTGATGGCGATCCAGTAACTCAAGAGATTGTAGCTAGTGCGCATGGTGTGCTAAAATACTATATCTTAAAAGGTGATTATCTAGAGAGAATTAGAGAGATTAAAAAAGGCGATATAGTAGCAGAAAAAGGTCTATTTGTCGTAGTAGCGGATGAAGAAGATAGAGAGGCTGTGCGCCACTATATCCCACGAAATAGCGTAATTGAATTTGATGATAGCTCTGATGTAGTAGCTACTGATATCTTAGCTAAACCACAGGTTGATTCTAAGCTAGTTATAGCTGAGTGGGATCCATACTCAAATCCAGTAATCGCTGAAGAAGCTGGTATAGTGGCATACGAAGATATCGAGCCAGGATATAGCGTAACAGAGCAATACGATGAAGCAACAGGCGAGAGCAGGCTAGTTATTAATGAGTATCTACCAAGTGGAGTTAAACCTACAATTGTTATTACAACTGATAATGGCAAATTAATTCGCTATCAACTAGAGCCAAAAACTGCGATATTTGTCAAAGATGGTGCTACAGTTCAAAGAGCTGATACTATAGCTAAAACACCAAAAGCTGTAGCAAAATCAAAAGATATCACCGGAGGTCTTCCTAGAGTTTCAGAGCTATTTGAAGCTCGTCGTCCTAAAAATACAGCAATAATTGCTGAAATCGATGGCGTTATTAGATTTGAAAAGCCTTTACGCTCTAAAGAAAGAGTAGTAATAGTAGCCGAAGATGGCACAACGGCTGAGTATCTAATCGATAAATCAAGACAAATTCAAGTCCGTGATGGCGAGTTTGTTCATGCTGGTGAGAAATTAACTGATGGATTAGTAAGTAGCCACGATGTGCTAAGAATTCTTGGAGAGAAGGCACTTCATGGATATCTAATTAGCGAAATTCAGCAAGTTTATCGCTCTCAAGGCGTTGCTATTAGCGATAAACATATTGAGATTATTGTATCTCAAATGTTAAGACAGATTAAAATTGTAGATAGCGGCGATACGAATTTCATCGTAGGCGATATGGTTAGCCGTCGTAAATTCCGTGAAGAAAATGAGAAAATCATTAGAATGGGTGGCGAGCCAGCGATCGCTGAGCCTGTGCTTTTAGGCGTTACTAGAGCAGCTATCGGTAGTGATAGTGTTATCTCTGCAGCCTCTTTCCAAGAGACTACAAAAGTGCTTACAGAAGCTAGTATAGCGGCTAAATTTGACTACCTTGAAGACTTAAAAGAAAATGTTATTTTAGGTCGTATGATACCTGTGGGTACTGGTCTTTATCAAGATAAAAAAATCAAGATGAAGTATAAAGATTAATAAACTACAAAAAAATTAAGTAAAATTTGGATCATTGATCTGAATTTTACTTAAATTCTAGTTTATTTTTGGGGAGCACCTGAAGTATATTTAAGCCAAAAAGCTTATAGATATTTTAAAATTCTTTGTTTGTATCAAAATGATATGTGGAGATTTTTTGTGGCTTTTTTGGTTTGGAGAAATAAGGATAATTTTATAAAAGATGAATTTAATGAGAATTTTAATAAAGAATTCGAAATTTATCTACTTGAACTGCTAAAAGCAATGATTGTTAAAATTCTAAATAATAAAACAAATACAAATGAAATTAAAGATTTAGTTTTTAAAATGAATGCAGAGCTAAATCAAAATATAAATTTTTCTTATAGCAAATTCTTGCCAGAGAGATTTTTAAATAATTTTTCTAGTGATATAGAAAGCTATAAATTAGAAGTAGAGCATATTTTACCTAAAACTTGGCAAAATACGAATTTTGATGAGTGGAACGAGACAAGTCATTCGCAATATTTGGAGCAAATAGGTAATAAAATTTTGCTTAACAAACTAACAAATATTAAATGTGCTAATAACTTTTTTTCTTTAAAACAAGAAAAATATAAAGAGAATCATAATTCACAAGAGGTAAAAGAGCTTGGCAATAGAGAAGATAAAATTTAGTCAAAAGTTGATATAGAATCTAGAAATAAAGCAATAGAACAGGCTTTAAAAAATTTTATAAATAAATAGAATATATTTCATTTTAAATTAAGTAAAATTTGGATAAAATAGCGACTTTTTAATAAATTTAGTTGAAAGGAAAAATTGTGCCAACCATTAATCAATTGGTCAGAAAAGAACGCAAAAAAGTGATCGTAAAATCTAAATCACCAGCGTTAAAAGAGTGTCCTCAAAGAAGAGGAGTTTGCACTAGAGTTTATACAACAACTCCTAAAAAACCAAACTCAGCTTTGAGAAAAGTTGCCAAAGTAAGGCTAACAAGTGGATTTGAAGTTATCAGCTATATAGGCGGTGAAGGTCACAATCTACAAGAGCACAGCATCGTGCTAGTGCGTGGCGGTAGGGTAAAAGACTTACCAGGTGTTAAATATCATATTGTCCGTGGTGCGCTTGATACAGCTGGCGTGGCTAAAAGAACTGTATCTAGATCTAAATATGGTGCTAAACGCCCAAAAGAAGCTAAAAAGTAATCTTTTAGGACGCAGACTAGCCCTTAGATATGGCTTAGTTTGAGTAAAATTTAAATTTGAAGGAAAGTTATGAGAAGAAGAAAAGCCCCTGTTAGGGAAGTAATGCCTGATCCAATTTATGGCAATAAAGTTATAACTAAATTTATTAATTCACTTATGTATGATGGCAAAAAAAGTGTAGCTACACAGATTATGTATGGCGCTTTAAAAGCTATTGATTCTAAAGGTGGAGAGCTAAAAGGTATAGATGTATTTAATAGTGCTATCGATAATGTAAAACCTATTATGGAGGTTAAATCTCGCCGTGTAGGTGGTGCTACATATCAAGTGCCAGTAGAAGTCCGCCCAGCTCGCCAACAAGCTCTAGCAATCCGTTGGATTATCAGTTTTGCTCGCAAAAGAAGTGAGAGAACAATGATAGAAAAATTAGCCGCTGAGTTGCTCGATGCATCAAATTCAAAAGGTGCTTCATTTAAGAAAAAAGAAGATACCTATAAAATGGCAGAAGCTAATAAAGCATTTGCTCACTATCGTTGGTAATAAGGAGAGCTTATGTCAAGAAAAACTCCATTAAATATGGTTAGAAATATCGGTATCGCTGCGCATATCGATGCTGGTAAAACTACAACTAGTGAGAGAATTCTATTTTTTACAGGTATGAGCCATAAGATCGGCGAGGTTCATGATGGTGCTGCTACTATGGACTGGATGGAACAAGAAAAAGAGCGCGGTATTACGATTACTTCTGCTGCGACTACTTGTTTTTGGAAAAACCATCAAATCAACCTTATAGACACTCCAGGACACGTTGATTTTACTATCGAGGTTGAAAGATCTATGCGTGTTTTAGATGGTGCTGTAGCTGTATTTTGTGCTGTTGGTGGGGTTCAACCTCAAAGTGAAACAGTATGGAGACAAGCTAATAAATACCGTGTTCCAAGAATGGTTTATGTAAATAAAATGGATAGAATCGGTGCTAACTTCTATAATGTTGAAGAGCAGATCAAAAACCGCTTAAAAGCAAATCCAGTGCCTATCCAAATTCCAATTGGCGCTGAAGATGAGTTTAAGGGTGTTGTAGATCTAATTACTATGAAAGCACTTGTTTGGGAAGATGATACAAAACCAACTGATTTTGTAGTTAAAGATATTCCAGCTGATCTTGTAGAAAAAGCTGAAGAATATCGCAATAAAATGATTGAAGCTGTAGCTGAGACTGATGATGCTCTAATGGAAAAATTCTTTGGTGGCGAAGAGTTAACTATTGAAGAGATTAAAAAAGGTATCAAAGCTGGTTGTCTATCTATGAGTATTATTCCTATGGTTTGTGGTACTTCATTTAAAAATAAAGGTGTTCAACCACTTCTAGATGCAGTTGTTGATTACTTACCAGCTCCAGATGAAGTTGAAGCTATTAGAGGTGAGCTTGAAGATGGTACTGAAGTAGTTGTAGATAGCACAGATGATGGCGAATTTGCTGGTCTTGCATTTAAGATTATGACTGACCCATTTGTTGGACAACTTACATTCGTAAGGGTTTATAGAGGCCAACTAGAGAGCGGTAGCTATGCTTATAACTCAACAAAAGATAAAAAAGAGAGAATCGGCCGTCTATTAAAAATGCATTCAAATAAACGTGAAGAGATTAAAGTTCTTTACGCTGGTGAGATTGGTGCTGTAGTTGGTCTTAAAGATACTTTAACAGGTGATACTTTAGCTAGTGAAAAAGATAAAGTTATCCTTGAGAGAATGGATTTCCCAGAGCCAGTTATTAGCGTTGCAGTAGAGCCAAAAACAAAAGCAGACCAAGAAAAAATGGGTATAGCTCTAGGCAAATTAGCTCAAGAAGATCCAAGCTTTAGAGTTAGCACTGATGAAGAGAGTGGTCAGACAATTATTGCTGGTATGGGTGAATTACACCTTGAAATTATTGTTGATAGGATGTTAAGAGAATTTAAGGTTGAAGCTGAAGTTGGTCAGCCTCAAGTTGCTTATCGTGAAACTATCAAAAAGACAGTTGAGCAAGAGTATAAATACGCTAAACAATCAGGTGGTCGTGGTCAATATGGTCATGTATTTTTACGCCTTGAGCCGCTTGAACCGGGTAGCGGATTTGAATTTGTCAATGATATTAAAGGTGGGGTTGTACCAAAAGAGTATATCCCAGCTGTTGAAAAAGGTTGTAATGAAGCACTTCAAAGCGGTGTTTTAGCTGGTTATCCGGTAGAAGATGTTAAAGTTACACTATTTGATGGTAGCTACCATGAAGTTGACTCTTCTGAAATGGCGTTTAAACTTGCTGCTTCTATGGGCTTTAAAGAGGGTGCTAGAAAGGCTGGTGCTGTAATTCTAGAACCTATGATGAAAGTCGAAGTAGAGACTCCAGAAGAGTATATGGGTGATGTAATTGGTGACTTAAATAGACGCCGTGGTCAAATTAGCTCAATGGATGAAAGAGGTGGTAATAAAATCGTTACTGCATTCTGTCCACTTGCTGAGATGTTTGGCTACTCTACAGATTTAAGAAGTCAAACTCAAGGCCGTGCATCATACTCAATGGAATTTGATCACTATGAAGAAGTTCCTAAAAATGTATCTGATGAAATTATCAAAAAGAGAAATGGTTAATACATTTTGATTTTCTCCGCTTCAGCGGAGTTTGCTCCTCATAGCTCAGCAGGATAGAGCGCAGAATTCCTAATTCTGAGGCCATAGGTTCGAATCCTATTGGGGAGGCCATTTTGTAATTAAATAGGATTAATACTCTTTATTTACTTTTATCCAAGTTTCTTTCTTAGATTTTAAAAAATCATAGCTGTTAGAAATCAAATTCAACCTTTTAAGCTTAATCAGTAAGATTATCCTTTTGTAAAAATTAAATAAATTTTCTTTTAATTATATTTTATTTATAATACCTAAATTGTAGCATTAAAAAATATTCTATTATACGCCATATAACACAAGATTGCGTCAAATACAATTATTATAGGAATAAAATTTAAGCTGTTCTAGACAATAATAGATTAATTTTATTTAATAAATATTGTTAAATATTTTTAGTTTAAAATCTTATTTATATATTAGTATTAAGCTATCTTGTAGTTGCGCATATGTATTAGTAATTCAAAAATTTAATTCTGCAACACAACCACTATTTTTAATAAAACTTTAATGTATATTTCACTATAATTGATAATAAATTTCATTATTGGAGATTTTAATGACTTTGGATCTTTTAGAAAATGGTCAAATGGCTAAAATTTTAAATTTTAATGTAACTGAGAGATTGCTTGAGAGGTTTTTTAGTTTAGGGCTATCTAAATTCAAAACTATTAAAAAGATAGAGAGTTCATTGGGGAGTTCGACTATCTTGATTGAGTGTAATAGAATGTGCTTGATGCTAAGATATGATGAGGCAAAGAGTATTGAGGTGGAGAGAATTTAGATGAAAAAGATTATTAAAATCGCACTTGTAGGTCAACCAAATGTAGGTAAAACTCTACTTATAAATTCACTTAGTGGATCGCATTTGAAGGTTGGGAATTTCCCCGGTGTGACAGTTGAAAAATCTGAAGCAAATTTTAAATATAAAGATTATGATATTAAGATTATAGATCTTCCTGGAACTTACTCTATTAATGATTACTCGCTTGAAGAGAGGATAACTAAAGATTTTATCAATAAAAATGATTATGATATCATCATAAATGTGGTAGATTCTACAAATTTAGAGCGCAATTTGATCTTGACTACCCAAATTATGGAGAGAAATAAAAAGATGATTTTAGCTCTAAATATGAGTGATGAAGCATCAAAAGAGGGGATAAATATTGATGCTAAGAAATTTGAAAATCTCCTTGGAGTGCCTTGCGTATCAGTATCTGCTAGTTTAAAATCAAATTTAAATGAGTTGATAGAACGGATAATAGAAATTTACAAATCACCATATATCCCAAATAAGCGAATTTATAGTGATGCGATTGAAAAAGAGATAGATGATATTTCGCAATTTTTAGAATCTAAAAATGATACAAATATAAAAGAGTTAAAATTAAGCAATAAAGATATAGCGATAGCTTTGTTAAAGCAAGATAATCAAATTTATAAGTATTTACACGATAAGCCCATTTGGATAGAGCTATCAAAGGTGATCCAGACAGCTCACAATAACCTATATATCCACTACAAAACTCAATCTGTAAGTGAGATATTTATGCAAGAGTGTAGTAATTTTGTCAATGGTGCGATCGCTGAGAGCGTGAAATATCATAAGCCTAAAGAGATTAATTATACTAGGATGATTGATAAAATTTTGATAAACAAATATATTGGGATTCCGATATTTTTGTTTTTTATGTGGTTGATATTTCAGCTTACATTTACTCTTGGTGCGGTGCCTATGGACTATATTGAAGCTGGATATGTGGCGTTGGGTGATATGGTTAAAGAGAGTGTGAGTAGTGAGCTTTTGGCATCGTTATTGGCTGATGGCATCATAGGTGGGGTTGGGTCTGTGATACTATTTTTGCCAAATATTATGATACTGTTTTTTGGAATTGCGCTTTTGGAAACTACTGGATATATGTCTAGGGTTTCATTTTTGTTAGATGGATTTTTTCATAAATTTGGCTTGCATGGTAAAAGCTTTATCCCATTGGTGACTGGATTTGGGTGTTCTGTCCCGGCATTTATGGCTACAAGAACTCTCAAAAACGAAAAAGACCGCTTGCTTACTCTTTTCATAATTAATTTTATGAGTTGTGGTGCTAGGTTGCCTGTGTATGTGCTATTTATAGGTGCTTTTGCTCCAAAAGCTCAAGCTGGAAATTGGCTATTTGGTATATATATTTTTGGTGCTATTTTAGGGCTTATAGCGGCTAAGGTTTTGCGTATGACGGCATTTAGAGGTCCTGATGAGCCTTTTGTTGTTGAGATGCCAAAATATAGAATGCCAAATTGGAAGCTCATTTGGTTTATGGTCTATAACAAAGCTAAAATGTATATCAAAAAGGCCGGTACTTTCATTCTAGCTGCAGCTGTGCTTATATGGTTTGCTAGTAGTTTTCCGTTTCAAGACTCTACTAAAGAGATTTATGAACAAAAAATAGAGATAGCCGCAACTGATGAAGACAAAGAGAGATTATCTAATGAATTAGAAAATATCTTAATAGAAAATAGCTATTTAGGAAAGGTTGGTAAATTTATTGAGCCATTTTTTGCTCCGTTGGAGTTTGATTGGAGATTGAGCGTTTCTATTGTTAGTGGTTTAGCAGCTAAGGAGGTTGCGATATCTACAATGGGTGTATTGTATTCGTTAGGTGGCGAAGTAGATGAAAATAACGATGGATTAATACAAAAAATTCAAGAAGCTATACCGATTGAGGTGGCTGTGGCGTATGTGTTATTTGTGATGTTATATAATCCTTGTTTAGCAGCTACAATTGTCTTTGGCAAAGAGGCTGGCGGATATAAATATATAGCTTATCTATTCATTTTTACTACATTTGTTGCTTATTTGGTTTCATTTATAGGGTTACATATAGCAAAGCTCTTTTGAGAGTTTTGCCCCTTTAAATGGGCTTTTGATTAAATTTAAACCTTAATAATATATTTAGATTTTATTTTTTTGCTTTTGCTAGAATTGTCTAAATTTAGATTTTAAGGTTGTATAATGATAAAATACATAACTACAATAATTCTTGCCATTACTGCTTTAATGGCTAATCCAAAAGGTGAAAATATGTCAAATTTAAAAGAGATATATCTAGGCGGTGGATGTTTTTGGGGGACTCAGGGATATTTTGATCTTATTAATGGAGTGGTATATAGTGAAGTAGGTTATGCTAATGGCATAAGTGACCAAACTAGCTATAATCAGATTGCTCGTACAGATCACGCAGAAGTTGTTAGGCTTAAATTTGATTCTAATAGGGTTGATATTAATGAAATTTTAGAGCATTATTTTCGTATTATTGATCCATTTTCTATCAATAAACAAGGCAATGATATAGGTAGACAGTATCGCACTGGTATATATTATAGTGATGATAAGCTAAAGAGTGTTATAGAGAATTTTATCAGTCGTAAACAGGCTAAATTTACTAAACCAATTGTAGTTGAGATAGAGCCACTTAAGAATTATATAAAAGCAGAAGAATATCACCAAAAATATTTAGATAAAAATCCAAATGGTTATTGCCATATTGATTTAAATTTGGCTAGCAAACCACTATATGATGAAAGCAAATTTAAAATTCCAAGCCTATCTGAATTAAAAGAAAAGTTAAGCGATTTAGCATTTAAAGTAACACAAGAAAAGGCCACTGAGCGACCATATAGTAGTCAGTATGATAAATTTGATGAGCGTGGTATATATGTAGATATTGTAAGTAAAAAACCGCTTTTTAGCTCTAGTGATAAGTATGATGCTGGGTGCGGATGGCCTAGCTTTACAAAGCCAATTACAACTGATGCAGCTAGTTATCATAGGGATTTAAGTCATGGAATGGAACGAATAGAGGTCACATCAAGACAGAGCGGCAGCCATTTAGGTCATGTATTTGATGATGGGCCAATTGATAAAGGAGGGCTTAGATATTGTATTAATGGTGCTTCATTAGAGTTTATCCCATATGATCAGATGGATATTAGAGGATATTCTGAATATAAAGTCTATGTAAAATAATTGTTAGTTTGAAAGTATGTTTTATTAAATTTCTATCTAGGTTTTAAACTTAGTAAGAGATATAATTATTAATTATTTTTTGCTTGGCGATAACTGTTAAAGAACCGCTAAGTTTATAAAGTAGTCTATAATGAAGTACTTTTAAAAAATTAATTTAATATTTTATAGCTAATTTTATGCTTTACATATTTGTTTAGTACTAGTTTACATCTATGTATTACATAAAATATCTGTCATAAAGGTATAAGTATAGTTAAGCAATTAAAGAAAGTTAAAGAAATTTAGGGTATAATTAGCAATTTTAATCAAATTTAAAAGGTATATAGTGTTTGAACTTATTGGCGAATCGCTAAAATCAGCTGTAAATAAACTTAAATTTGTCGATGATGAAAAGGCATTAAAAAATGCGCTTGAGACGCTGAAAAAGTCGCTGTTAAAGGCTGACGTTTATCACAAGGTGACAAAAGAACTTGTAAGTCTTGTAGAAGCTGATATGAAAAAGGGCACTATAGGCCAAAAGCAGTTTTTAGATAGTATAAAAACTAATTTAACGAATATTTTAACCGCTCCAAATGATGGTAATAAAGGTAGCGGATTTGTGTTTGCTTCAAACCCTCCAACAGTTGTGTTAATGGCCGGCTTACAAGGTGGTGGTAAAACCACAACAACTATAAAATTAGCAAGCTACCTAAAAGCACGTAAAAAACGTGTTTTAGTAGCTGCAGCCGACTTGCAGCGTTTAGCAGCAGTAGAACAGCTTAGACAGCTTTGTAGCGCAAATGAGATCGAGCTTTTTACTATTGATGGTGAAAATAATCCAGTAAATGTAGCTAAGGAAGCATTAAAAAAAGCAAAAGATGGTTTTTATGATGTACTTTTAGTTGATACTGCTGGTCGCTTGGCAATAGATGAAGCATTAATGAGTGAATTAAAAGAGGTAAAATCTGTATTAAATCCAGATGAAATTTTTTATGTTGCAGATGCGATGAGTGGGCAAGATGGCGTACGCACTGCTACTAGTTTTAATGAGGCTCTTGGCATTACTGGGGTTATTTTAAGTAAATTTGATGCCGATACAAAAGGCGGTGTAGCTATAGGTATAGCACACCAAGTAGGAATTCCGCTGAGATTTGTCGGTGTGGGTGAAAAAGTGGCCGATCTTGAGAGTTTTATCCCTGATAGAATCGTTGGCAGAATTTTAGGCGAGGGCGATTTGGCGACTTTAGCTGAGAAAGCTTCTACAATCATAGATGAAAAAGAGGCCAAAAAGCTCAATAAAAAGATTAAAAAAGGTGAGTTTAATTTTAATGATTTTATAGCTCAGCTTGAGAGTGTTAAAAAGCTTGGAAGCATGAAAGGAATCTTAGGAATGATTCCTGGTATGAGTTCTATGGCAAATCAGTTAAAAGATATTGATTTAGATAATTCAGAGCAGATTAAACATATAAAAGCGATGATAAACTCAATGACTCCAAAAGAAAGAGAGAATCCAGATTTATTAAATAATGCTAGAAAGCGTAGAATTGCTGCTGGTGCTGGACTTGATCAAATGACTGTAAATAGATTTTTAAAGCAGTTTAGTAGTGCTGCAAAGTTGGCTAAAAAATTCTCTAATAAAGATAGTATGAAAGGCTTTGCAAATATGTTGGCAAACGCTAACCGTCCTAAATAAGTTAGGGTTTATTTATGGCTATGAATTTAGCTATAACTAAGCCTTATAAAAAATATTTTAGGAGAAAAAGATGGCAACAGTAGTTAGATTAACAAGAATGGGACGCAAAAAAAGACCATTTTATCGTATCGTAGTAACTGATAGTAGAAAAAGACGTGATAGTGGTTGGATTGAAAGTATTGGTTATTACAATCCAATGGTAGAGCCAGAAGTGATTAAATTTGATGCCCAGAGACTTGCATATTGGAAAAGTGTTGGCGCTAAACTAAGCGATAGAGTCGCTCAAATTACAAAATAATGGTTGAAGATTTTTTAAAAGAGTATGCTAAACTTATAAGTGATTCACCTGATATTATCCGCACAGAGCGGATAAATTTAGGTGAGAACTTCGATGAGATTATTATCTATGCTAGTAGGGTCGATACTGGAAAATTAATCGGTAAAGATGGCAAAATGATAAATGCTATCAAAACCGTAGTTATAGGCTATAAAGCCAAAGATCCAACTTCATATAGAATTACGGTAAAAGCTATTGAAGAGTGATTTAGTAGAGGTTTGCATACTTGGTAAAACCGTAGGATTAAAGGGAGCTTTAAAGCTTCATAACCGTAGTGATTTCATAGAACAGTATAAAAAAGGCGCTAAATTTTATGATAAGTTCGGTAATCTTTTATCCATTAAGAGCTATGAACCTTCTAATTCGCTTGTAATATTTGATGGATTTGAGAGTATTGAAGTAGCAAAAGAGCTTGTAAATCGAGTTTTATACCGTACTGTAGAAGATACTAAAAAGAGTTGTAAGCTTAAAAAAGATGAGTATTTTTATTTTGACATCATAGATTCTATGGTTTATGAGGGCGAGATTTTGCTTGGTAAAATTGACGATATTTTAGAAGTTGGGGCTGGATTTTTATTTGATATTAAGACTAGCACAGAACTTATTAGCAAAGGACTTACAAAGCAGTTTTATATACCATATCAAGATAATTTTATTATTAAGATTGATATTAACAGCAAAAGAGTAGATGTAAAAAACTCTATGGATATATTGCTTAATTCTTAGCTTATGAAATTTAACTTTATAACCTTATTTCCAAATTTAGTTACGCCATATTTTAGCGATTCTATACTTGGTAGAGCTCAGACAAGTGGACTAATAGAGATCAATTGTATAAACCCACGAGATTTTACTCAAAATAAACATAAAAAAGTTGATGAGTATATGGTTGGTGGTGGGGCTGGGCTTTTGATGAGTGCGCAACCACTTTGTGATGCGATTGATCGCATAGGGCAGACGCATGTAATTTATCTCACTCCAGCCGGTAAAAAATTTAATCAAAATGACGCTAAGAGACTTGCGAAGCTAGAAAATATTAGTTTTATTTGTGGTAGATACGAGGGTATAGATGAACGTGTTATCGAGAGTAGAGTAAATGAGGTTTTTTGCATAGGGGATTTTATTTTAACTGGTGGTGAGCTTGCTGCTATGTGTCTTTGTGATGCTATTAGCCGCAATATTGCCGGGGTTTTAGGTAATGCAAATTCATTAGATATTGAGAGTTTTGAAGATGGAATTTTAGAAGCTCCAAGCTTTACAAAGCCAAATATTTTTAATGGCTCACCTGTGCCTTCAGCTTTTTTAAAGGGTAATCATAGTATAATCAACGTTTTAAAAAATCATATGGCGCTTTGCAAAACTCGGTTTTTTCGCCCTGATTTGTATCAAACTCTTAAATCGCCAAACTTTAAGGAAAAAAGATGAGAAATAAATATATTGAAGCATTTGAAAATGCTCAAATCGCGACTAAGTCTGTGCCTGACTTTCGTGCTGGTGATACTTTGAGAATTGCTATCCACATCAAAGAAGGCGACAAAAGCAGAATTCAAAACTTTGAAGGCGTTTGTATAGCTCGCCGTGGTAGTGGTACTGGTGAGACTTTCATCATTCGCAAAATCGGTGCTAATAGCGTTGGTGTAGAGAGAATTTTCCCTATTTATAGCGATAGCTTAGAGAGTATTACAGTACTACGTAGAGGTCGTGTAAGACGTTCTAAACTATTCTATCTACGTGATAGACGTGGTAAAGCTGCTAGAATTAAAGAGCTTAAAAAATAATTTCTATTGCAATTTCGCCCCTTTTTTTGGGGCTTCTTCTTTATCTCGATTTTTAATCATTATTTTGGGCTTACTGTGGAAAAAATTATTTTTAATTTTAATATTTTTGATGGTGTTAAGACTGCTATGCTTTGTGAGAGTGAATTTAGCAAGGAAATTCGCATAACTATGGCTAAAGATGCGGTTATGAAAGAGCATATGGCTCCAAATGCGATTATAGTTCAAGTGCTTCGTGGTGGTATTGAATTTGAAATGAGTGGAAAGATTTTGGTTATGAATGAATTTGATATGATTACATTGCCTGCATTTATACCTCATTCGTTAAAGGCATTAGAAAATTCTATAATAAGACTAAGTTTATCAAAATCAGATAGTCATACAAGAGTATTTAAAGTAGCAAATAGTAAAAAGTAATTTTTAAATTTGCCTTAATATACTACTATCATTTAAATTTTTACAAAAATTAGCTTTAATTACTTATGCTATAAATAATTAGAGTATAAATTTGAAGTTATCAAATTTATACTCTAAAAAACTAAAAAATTATCCCTTCTCTATCTTGCTTTTCTAGGATATTATTTTGTTCTTTTGGTAGCGGAGAAGTAGTAGTATATAATGCATCTACTCCGTTATAAACTCTACGATACACACCAGGAGGCATATCAAACTTGCGTTTAGTTTGTGGATATTCAGCGATAAAGTCTTGCATAAACTGCTTAAATACTGGTGCTGCTGTTCTAGAGCCACCTTCTACATAGCGCATTGGAGTGTTATTGTCATTTCCATACCATATTAATACTTGAATCTCAGGGCCAAAACCGCAAAACCATGCATCTACGCTCTCATTTGTAGTTCCGGTTTTTCCTGCTAGTTCAATTCCATCAACTTTTGCTGAGCGACCAGTTCCATTATTTACAACATCTTGAAGCATTTTAATCATTAGATATGCTTGTTCTGGTTTGATAATCTCGCTGCTTTTTGGCTCGAATTTAAATATCTCACCATTTTTGTTCTCTACAAAATTAATTAGTCTAGTCTCATGTCTAGTACCAAGTCCTGGGAATATCGAGTATTGTTCGCTATAATCCATAAGACTAACCCCAAAGCTTCCAAGTGCAATTGATAGATTATTAGGAATATCTTTAAAACCAAAATCCTCTAAATCCCTTTGAACTACATCAAGGCCAATAGAATTTAAAAGATTTATTGTAGCAAGATTACGCGATTGTTTTAATGCATCATTTAAAGTGATTAAGCCTTTAAAATTGCCACTAAAGTTTTTAGGCTTCCAGTCTTGATCTTCTTTGTTATTTTTATTTACTCCTTCATAAATTCTAGATATATCAGCTATTTTGCTTTGTGGGGATAATCCTTGGTTTAAAGCAATTTGATATATAAATGGTTTAAAACTAGAACCAGGCTGGCGAGAGCTTTGTGTAGCACGGTTAAAGTTGCTTTTGGCATAATCTACACCGCCTACTAAAGCTAGTATATCTCCATTAGTAGGATTGGTGACGATCATTGCGCCATTTAATACTGTGGTATTTGCGTCTTTATTGCGTTTTAGGATTTCGTTATAGCCAAATTTAAGTGCATTTTGTGCTATCTCTTGTACTTTTAAATCAGCATTTAAAGTGATTTTATATCCACCATATCGTATATCAGGATATAGAGGGGTTAGCTGCTTTATAGTCTCATCTACTAGATATGGAGCTTTGTTTTGGGTTAGGGTTTGATCATAGATTTTTGGCGTCTCTTTTATAGCAGCTTGATACTCTTTGGTTGTTATCCAGCCGATATTGTGCATTCTTAGCAGTACATTATTTGCTCTTGAGAGAGATAGATCTAAATGTCTTGTAGGATCATAGCTACTAGGTGCTTTTGGTAGACCCACTAGCATAGATATCTCTTTTAAGCTTAGTTCATCAAGATTTTTTTTAAAATATCCAAGCGCAGCAGTCTTAATCCCATAATATCCGTGACCAAAATATACCTGGTTTAAATATCGCTCAATTATCTGTTCTTTAGTTAGAGTGTACTCAACTTCGTAAGAGATTATTAGCTCTTTTAGTTTACGAGTAAATTTTTTCTCACGTGTTAAGAGCATATTTTTGACTAGTTGTTGAGTTAGGGTTGAGGCTCCTTCAACTAAAGACATTGCTTGAATATCTTTAATTGCTGCTCTAAAAATTGCTTCATAATTTATCCCGCCATGTTCAAAAAATGCTGTATCTTCTATAGCAATGAGTGCTTCTATAATGCGTGGCGAAATTTCGCTAAATTTAGCGTATTGTCTATTTTCTTCATCAAAAATATAGGCTACTAAATCACCATTTTTATCATAAATATGAGTAGTTAATTTTGGATTGTAATCTACAATTTTAGATATATCAATCTTAATTTGAGAGTAAAAATATATAATTCCAGCCACGCTAGCTAATGCTAAAATTATAATTAGGTTGAAAATATATTTCATAAAAATGCCTTTAAATTTATAATATCTAGCCCCATGGCTGTGGGTTTGTTGCCGCTTTCTTGTTCTATATATATTTTATTAAATCCTTCTATCATCATCGCTCCAGCTTTATCTTTCCATAATCCACTAGCTATGTATTCATCTAAATGAGATGAATTAAATTTAGCAAATTTATAGCTTGCAATACTTAGCATATCAATAGAGATATTTGGGCTAATAAACTTCATAGCAGTATAGACGCTAGTCAAATTTCCGCTTTGCAACTCTAGCATATATCTAGCGTGCGCTTCATCTGTTGCCTTACCAAGAATTTTTCCGCAAGCTGCTACGCTACTATCAGCAAAAAGAACACGCTCATACTGGTTTTTAAATTTATCAAAAAATTGTTTGGCTTTGTTATTTACGATACTCATAGCATATTTTGCTGGTGGTAGATTTGTGTCAAATTCTTCATCATAATCTAGGCTAACTTGAATAAACTCAACACCATATTCACGCAAAATCATCGCTCTACTAGCTGAGCTAGATGCTAAAACTATCATAAAAATCCTCTAAAAGTAACACCAAGATAGATATTAATAAATGATAAAACGATATTTAAAGGGGTAAAATAATATATTATCAAAACTAAATTTTCATGACTCATAAGCATATCATCTTTTAAAAATGCCTCTTTGGCTTGACGAAATTTATACCAAATATATGCTAAATTTGCCCCAATAAATGCTAAAATTGCTAGCTTAGTTTTAACAATTGCTTCGACCATTGGATCGCCAATTGGAAATCGTTCTCCATAAGACATAAACATTCCGCCAAAGCCTAAAAATGCCACTATCGCTAAGGCGCTAAAAAGAAATTTATTAAATTCCTTTAAAATTAGCTTATAGCGATGTGGATTTTGCTCAATATCCTTAAAGCAGTAATGACCACAAACTACTACCGTAATTTGTAAAGCAATAAAAAGCGCCGCAACACTAATATGCATAAATGGCGCAATCTGGTCAAGTCTGGCAAATGAACTATTTAAAGCGTTCAAAGTTTACTCTTAATTAATTTGTTAGCTTCTTCTAAGGCATTTGATATTTTGTTTATATCTTTGCCTCCAGCAGTGGCAAAGTCATCTCTTCCACCTCCACCTCCACCTACAATTGGGGCAA
The DNA here is from genome assembly GCF_002139915.1 of Campylobacter devanensis. Taxonomy (NCBI): domain Bacteria; kingdom Pseudomonadati; phylum Campylobacterota; class Epsilonproteobacteria; order Campylobacterales; family Campylobacteraceae; genus Campylobacter; species Campylobacter devanensis. Next base: position 1,172,153 of record NZ_CP018788.1, on the reverse strand, counting down.
TTGCTTTTACTAATTCTCCAGCTTTTATATTGCAATTTTTAGATCCAGCTGCTAGCATTACCTTGCCATCTTTGGCGCTAGCTAAAAATATTACAACACTATCAAATTTATTTTTTATTTCATCAATTTTTGCCTTGATATCACCATTAAATTCATCAACAACTACATTAATGCCATTTATAAGCTTAGAGTTTAGCTCTACTGATGAAGTGGCATTTTTTATCTCATTTTGAAGAGATTTTATCTCATCTTTTAACTTAGCAATAGCAGCAATTGGACTAGCGCCTTTTAAACTAGCTTTAATCTCTTCAAGCTCGTTTCTTAGCTCATTTGCGTAGTTTAGTGCAGCACGAGAACAAACCGCCTCAATACGCCTAACTCCAGCACTTACACCGCTCTCTTTGGTAATAAAAAAACTACCTATTTCATTGATATTTTCAACATGAGTGCCACCACATAGCTCCTTAGAACAGCCCAAAGTTAAAACACGCACTTCATCGCCATATTTTTCACCAAAGAGTGCTATAGCTCCACTATTTTTAGCTGAGTTTATATCCATTATTTCTACTTTTGCTTTAGCGCCTGCTTGGATTTGGTCATTTACAAATTTTTCAATTTGGGCTAACTCATCACTACTTACAGGTTTTGGATGACTAAAGTCAAATCTTAATTTATCAGCCTCTACGCTACTTCCAGCTTGAGATATATGTGAGCCTAAAACACTTCTAAGTGCTGCGTGAAGTAGGTGTGTGGCTGAGTGGTGACGACGGATTTCTAATCTATTTGGGCTTACTTTGCACTCTACTTCGTCACCTACGCTAATAGTAGAACTTACTTGAATTTGGCTTAAATTTAGTTCAAAATATTTTTTAGTATCTAAAACTTTGTTATCATTTATTTTGCCACTATCTCCACATTGTCCACCGCTTTGAGCATAAAATGGAGTTTTATCAAGCATTATATATCCGCTTTCGCCAGTGTTTAATTTATTGGTGATTTTAAATTCGTTATTAAGCAGAGCTAGAACACGGCTAGTTGAGCTTAGGCTGTCATATCCGATAAATTCATTTTTACCAAATTTTTCAAGTAGTTCTTTAAAATCCCCACTCTCCTTAGCCGCATCGCCACTCCCTTTCCAGCTAGCTTTTGCTCTTGCTTTTTGTTCACTCATTAAAGTATCAAATTTAGTAGCATCTACACTTAAGCCTTTTTCTCTTAACATATCTGCAGTTAGATCTAGCGGAAAACCATAAGTATCATAAAGCTTAAACGCTACTTCGCCACTAAAAATATCTTTAGTTTTAGCAAGTTCTTCATTAAATAGATCTAATCCAGCAGCAATAGTAGCTAAAAATCTCTCTTCTTCAAGCTTGATTAGCTCTTTTACATACTCTTTTTTCTCGTTTAGATATTCATAGTGACCACCCATTAATTCTACTACTTTATCTACAAGTCTATACATAAATGGCTCTTTTATGCCAAGAAGATATCCATGCCTTAGGGCTCGTCTTAGAATTCTTCTTAAGACATATCCACGACCTTCTTTATCAAAATTTACGCCTTGAGCTAGCAAAAATACAACCGATCTGATATGATCGCTAATAACTCTAAAGCTTGCACCACTTTCATATTCATAGGTTAAATTTGCAATCTTAGCTACTTCGTTGATAAGTGGCATAAATAGTGAACTATCATAGTTGCTAAATTTACCCTCTTTAATAGCTGTAACTCTCTCAAGCCCCATTCCAGTATCGATGCTAGGTTTTGGTAGTGGCGTCATAGTTCCATCGCTACTTTTTTCAAACTGCATAAATACAAGATTCCAAATTTCTAAAAATCTATCACCATCGCCACCCATATAATCTTCATCACTATTAAAGTGTTCAGCGCCTTGATCATAAAATATTTCGCTACATGGCCCACAAGGTCCCGTATCTCCCATTGCCCAGAAGTTATCCTTATCACCAAATTTATAAATTCTCTCTTTCTCTATATGTTTTTGCCAAATTTCATAAGCCTCATCATCGTTTTCATGTACAGTTACATATAATCTATCTTTTGGTAGTTTTAAAATTTCAGTTACAAACTCCCAAGCATAGGCAATTGCTTCAGTTTTAAAATATTCACCAAAGCTAAAATTTCCTAACATTTCAAAAAATGTATGATGTCTGGCTGTATAGCCTACATTATCTAAATCGTTGTGTTTGCCTCCAGCTCTAATGCATGTTTGACAACTAGTACGAATTGGCGGATTAGGGCGTGGTACATCCCCAGTAAATATACTCTTAAATGGAACCATTCCAGCGTTTGTAAAAAGCAAGGTTGCATCATCAGGAACCAAGGCTGAAGAAGCAACTACTTCGTGTCCTTTGCTTTTAAAAAACTCTAAATACTCTTTTCTAATATCCATAGATTCTATCCTATTTAAAAAAATGGCTAGATTGTATCATAAATTTACTAAATTTATTAAATTTAAGATAAATTTTATATCCAAATTTATCATTTTTAGGTTGCGAAATTTAAGCATTAACTAGCTATAATTTGTTCTTAATTCAACTAAGGGAGAGAATATGGCAAAAGATTCAAATGGTACAGAGTTAAACGCAGGCGATAGCGTTACAGTTATTAAAGATTTAAAAGTCAAAGGCGCAAGCAGTACTATTAAACGTGGCACAACAATTAAAAATATCAAGCTAACTAGCAAGGATGGTGAGATAGAGTGCAAAATAAATGGCGTTGGGACAGTGGTTCTAAAATGCGAATTCCTTAAAAAAATCTAAATTTAATAAGAAAAGGCTTAGGTTTTTTCTTATATGGAGGATGCGATGGTTGAGATTTTAAGTGGAGTGATTGCAGTAATTGCTAGCGCAAGCTTTTGGTTAGGATTTATGCTATTTAAAAAGAGTGGTCAATTAAGTGCTTTAGGTCAAAGATTGAGTGATTTAAATGCAAATTTAAATATAAAAGAGCAAGAGTTAAATAGCGCAAAAGATGAAAATAAAGAGCTTCAAGAGAAAAATATACAAAATATACAAAAGATTACAGAATTAACAACAAAATTAGAAAATGCAAATGAGACAAATGCTCAACTAAAGGCTCGTCAAGATGAGTTAGATAATAAAACTAGGGAGTATTTTGATCTAAAAACTAAACAGATGAGCGAGAATTTGCTAAATTTAAGTAGCAAAGAGATGACTGAGAGTTCAGCTAAGATTTTAGAGAGTTTAATCACTCCTTTAAAAGATGAGATAAGTAAATATCAAAAGTCAAATATAGAGATAAATAGCGCCTTCAAAGTAAATTTTGAAAATTTAAAAAGTGAAACAAAAGGGGTGATGACGCAAGCGCAAAATTTAGCCGATGCATTAAAGAGTAATAAAAAACTACTTGGTAACTGGGGAGAAATTCAGCTTGATAGTGTATTGCAAAGTAGTGGGTTGATTTTGGGTCAAAACTATGATAGGCAAGTAGCTTGCAAAGATGAAAATGGAAATCAAAAATATCTAGATGTGGTAGTAAAATTTGATGAAAGCAAGCATGCGATAATAGACGCTAAATGCTCATTGGTTAATTATAATGAATACCATAATGCTACAGATGATAGCACCAAGGAGACTTATGCTAAAGCATTAGCAAAGGATATAAAAAATCATATTGATAATTTAAGTTCTAAAAATTACACATTTTTAGATAGTAAAAATTATGAGTATGTATTTATGTTTATTCCTAATGATAATATGCTGTTTGTAGGACTTGGTGCTGATAGTAGCTTATATGAATATGCCTATGAAAAAGGTGTATTTATAACTACTCCACTAACACTTCTTATGGCGCTAAAAACCGTCTATATATGTTGGCGCAATTTAAAAAGTGATGAAAATGCAATGAAAATCTTTACTGAAGCTGGAAAAATATATGATAAATTTGATGTATTTATTAAAAATTATGAGAGATTAGAAAATCAAATAATTGCTATGAGTAAGGTTATTGAAGATGGTAAAATTACGCTTTATCAAGGGCGTGGAAATTTAATAAGTAAATTTGAAATGCTCAAAAAGCTTGGGGCAAAAACTTCAAAAACCTTGCCATATACTCAAAGCTACGATGAGATAGATACGCAGTGAAAAAGATAGCAATCTTAGCTACTGGTGGAACAATCGCTGGTGCTAGTACTGGGCCGATAAATTCAGTATATGAGAGTGCCAAATTTGGTATTAATGAGATTTTAAGCGAATTTAATGAGTTAAAAAGTATAGCCGATATTAGTGCAGAGCAGATTTGTAATATCGGTTCTCAAGATATGAATGAAAAAATTTGGCTTAAACTCTCACATAGGGCAAATGAGTTATTGGCTAATGATAAAATAGATGCGTTAGTTATAACTCATGGAACTGATACGCTTGAAGAGAGCGGGTATTTTTTAACTTTAACCATAAAAAGCCAAAAACCAGTAGTAATAACTGCAGCTATGCGAAGTGCAAATTCCTTAAGTAGCGATGGAGCGATGAATTTATATAATGCTATAAGTGTTGCAGCTTGTAAAAATAGTGCTAATATGGGTGTGCTGGTGGTGATAAATGATGAGATTCACCTAGCTCGTGAGATTATAAAAACAAATACAACAGCATTAAATGCCTTTGCTTCACCAAATTGCGGTAAATGCGGAATTGTACATTATGGCAAGGCGGTATTTTATACCAAAAGTCTTAGACGCCATACGATGAGGAGCGAGTTTAGTGCTAAATTTTGTGAAGATCTATCAAGCTTACAAAATTTGCCATGCGTAGAGATAGTCTATGATTACGCAGGGGCTAGCGGTGAGGCTGTCTATAGCGCTTTAAATTTAGGTGCAAAGGGTATAATCTGCGCAGCTCTTGGCAATGGCAACCTAAGTCCAAATATGCTTCATGCGCTGAAATTTGCAAATTCTAAAGGAGCGATAGTAGTAATCTCAAGCCGTACAAATAGTGGCATAATTAGTGGAGATGAGTTAGATTTTAATAAGTTAAATTTTATCCTTAGTGATTCGCTTAATGCACAAAAGGCTAGAGTGCTTTTAATGCTTTGTATTGCTAGCGGATTTGATAAAGAGACAATAAAAGAAAAATTTAATATTTATTAGAGTAAATTTGTAACATATAAACTGATAAATTTATAAATATTGTAATTTACTATTTTTATTTTGTTATCTTTAAGTTTTATTAATATATACTATGGAATTCAAAAATTGTCTTAGGAGTTAAGGATGAAAGAAAAACACTACGAGGTGGTGATAGTCGGTGGTGGTATCAGTGGTGGTGCGCTACTATATGAATTAGCAAGATATACAGATGTTAAAAATATTGCATTGGTAGAAAAGTACGGCGGTCTTGCTACGTTAAATTCAAAAGGAACAGCTAATTCGCAGACTGTACATTGTGGTGATATAGAGACAAACTATACATTTGAAAAAGCTCAAAAGGTAAGCAAAACTGCTAGAATGGTAGTAAAATACGGTTTGCAGCACGGCTATCAAGGTAAATATATGTTTGATGGTCAAAAAATGGCAATTGGCGTAGGCGATGTCGAGGTAGATTATATTAAAAATAGATATGAGGAATTTAAAGAGCTTTATCCATATTTAGAGTTTTATGATAAGGCTGAATTAGCTAAAATTGAGCCAAAAATTATTTTAAATAGTGATGGTACTCATAGAGCTGAAAATGTAGTTGGTATGGGTGTAAAAAGTGGAGAATATACTACAGTTGATTATGGTGCATTTACAACTACATTTATAGAAAATGCTAAAAAAGATAAAAGCGAATGCGATGTATATTTAAATTCAAGAGTAGATGAAATTTACCGCAATGGTGATAAATACTATATCCAAACCGCAAATGGCTTATCAATTAGTGCTGATTTTGTTGTAGTAAATGCAGGTGCTCATTCATTATATTTAGCACATAAAATGGGCTATGGTCTAGACTTTGGTTGCTTGCCAGTAGCTGGTAGCTTTTATTTAACTAAGCAAAAACTTCTAAATGGTAAAGTTTATATGGTGCAAAATCCAAAACTTCCATTTGCTGCGCTTCATGGTGACCCTGATATCTTAGCTGATGGTTGTACGAGATTTGGACCAACAGCACTTGCATTGCCTAAACTTGAGAGATATCATGAGAATTGGGGTAGCTTCCTTGACTTTTGTAAGACTTTAAATTTTGACACAGCTATTGCTGGTATCTTGTTTGATCTATTTAAAGATAGTGAAATTCGTAACTATGTCTTACGTAATTTCTTATTTGAAGTACCATATCTTAATAAAAAGCTATTTGTAAAAGATGCTAGAAAAATCGTCCCAAGCCTAACTACAAATGATATCTATTATGCTAAAGGTTTTGGTGGCGTTCGCCCACAAGTTTTAAATAAAACTGAGAAAAAGCTAATGCTAGGTGAGGCAAGTATTAATCCAAAAACTGGTATAATTTTTAATATGACACCAAGTCCAGGGGCTACTAGCTGTCTTGGCAATGCATTAAGGGATGTTCGTGAAGTTTGTGAATATCTAGGTAGGAACTTCAACGAAGCTAAGCTAAACGAAGAGCTATTTGACTAATATCAGGCGGAGAAATCCGCCTAAATTCTGCCAAAATTCTTATCATTTATCCTTAAATTTGGTATAATTACCAAAATTTAGGAGTAAATATGAAAAAAACAAAAATCGTAGCAACAATTGGCCCATCTAGTGATTCTATTGAGGTTATTAAATCTTTAATTATAGAGGGAGTAAATGTATTTAGACTAAACTTCTCACATGGAACACATGAATATCATCAATCTACAATTACTAAGATAAAAGAGGCTTCAAATGCCTTAGGAATCAGGGTTGGAATACTTCAAGATATCTGCGGACCAAAAATTAGAATTGGTACATTAAATGAACCATTTGAGTTAAAAGCAGGTGATAGATTAAATGTATTAAAAGAGAGTATAATTGGCCGCAAAAATGGAGAAATTTATGAACTTAGCATAAATCAGCCTCAAATTTTATCCTTGTTAAAAGAGGGTGAATATATATATTTATATGATGGAATGATAAAGGCTAAGGTAGTAAAATGTCTGCCAGATATGATTGAAACTGTAATAGAAAATGATGGCATACTAAGCTCAAATAAAGGGGTAAATTTCCCAAATACTAAACTAAATATCGATGTTATTACTCAAAAAGATAGAGCCGATATGTTATTTGGAGCACAAAATGGAGTAGATTTTGTTGCTATTAGTTTTGTGCAAAATGCAAATGATATTATAAATGCTAAAGCTATATTAAAAGAGTTTGGCTCAAGTGCTAAGGTATTTGCTAAAATAGAGAAATTTGATGCAGTAGAAAATATTGATAGCATAATAGAAGCTAGTGATGGAATTATGGTTGCTCGTGGAGATCTTGGTATTGAGGTGCCATACTATAAAGTTCCAACCATTCAAAAGCTAATTATTAAAAAGGCTAATGCCGCAAACCGCCCAGTAATTACTGCTACACAAATGATGCTCTCAATGGCAAAGAGTCAAAGTGCAACAAGAGCTGAAATAAGCGATGTAGCAAACGCTGTATTAGATGGGACTGATGCTGTTATGCTAAGCGAAGAGAGCGCTGTAGGTATAAATCCGGTAGCAGTGGTTAAGTCTATGAGTGCAACAATAGTCCAAAGTGAGCTTATATATCCATATGGCAAATTTGATGAGTTTGAATTTGCTGATGAAACTGATATGGTAGCAAGTGCTAGTTCGCATTTGGCTCAAAGAATAGGCGCAAATGCTATTATTTCAATTACTAGTAGTGGTTCAAGCGCTATTAAGATGGCTCGTAATCGTCCAACTATGCCAATAATTGCTGTAACTCATGATGAGAGCGTGGCTAGAAGTTTGACTATTGTTTGGGGTGTAACTCCAAGTTTAGTTGTGCCACAAAATCAGTTAAATCTGCTTTTAGCCAACACCATAAAAGGATTAAAAGATGCAAATTTAATAAGCGATGAAGCCACCTATACGCTTACAGCAGGCTATCCAGCTGGCAAAATTGGTAGTACAAATTATATAAGAATTTTAAGAAAAGAGCAAATAAAATACTATCTAAATGAGGTAAAATAGTGGAAAGATTAAATTTAAAAATCGCTAATAGTGATATTGCTCTAATCTATGAACATAGTAGCGAATTGCCACTTGTTGGAATTAAGCTTGTCTTTAAGGTGGCTGGAAGTTGCAATGAAAAAAAACATGGCATAGCTACAATGGCTGCTGAATTGCTAAGTGAAGGTAGTAAAAGACTAGGTAGTAATGAGTTTAATAGGGCGCTTGATATGCGTGCGATTTTACTTAGTGCTAGCGCTGGATATGAGACTTTTGAAATTAGCTTAGAGTGTTTAAGTGAACATTTTGAATATGGTTTTGATATGCTGTTAGAATTACTAGCTCAGCCAAATTATGATAAAAATATCCTAAAAAAACTAAAAACCCAGACACTTGGCATAATTGCTTCAAATAACAGTGATTTTGATTATCAAGCAAGCAATGCATTAAAAGCAATTTTATATCCAAACTCACGCTTAGCTGTGCCTAGTATCGGCACACCTGAAAGTATCGCTCAAATTGAGCTTGGCGATATTAAAGAGTTTATAGAAAATAGTTTAAATTTAGAAAATATGTTTATAGTTTTAGGCGGTGATATAGCGCTTGAGAGAGTTAAATTTGATAGATTAGCTGATGTATTAAAAGTTGGAGAGGTTAGAGAGTTAAGTCCTGTAGAAGTTAGCATTGAACAAAGAGAAGAGATAATTTCTAGACCAAGCCAGCAGGCTTATATATATTTTGGCTCACCGCTTAAATTTGCTTTAGAAGATAGATATAAGCTGAGTGTAGCAATGTTTATTCTAGGTAGTAGTGGATTTGGATCTAGGCTTATGGAGGAGATTCGTGTAAAGCGAGGACTAGCATATAGCGTATATTGCTCGGCTAATTTAAATCTTAGCTATAATTCAATGAGTGGATATTTGCAGACTAAAAATGAGAACAAAGATAAAGCTATACATCTAATAAAAAGTCAGATTGCCAAATTTGTCAAAAAGGGTGTAACTCAAAAAGAGTTAAATGCAGCTAGAAATTTCTTGCTTGGTAGTGAGCCACTTAGAAAAGAGACGATGTTTAAGCGTCTTGCAATAGCTCAAAAAGAGTATTATCAAGGCTATGATTTGGGCGAATTTGATCTAAATTTAGAGCGTATTAAATCACTAAAGCAAAAGGAGCTAAATGAGTTTATAGCTAGCCTTGAAGAGCTTAATTGGCTTAGTATTGCGTGCTTGTATAGTTGTCTATATAGCGAGCCAAAATAGTGGAGTACAAGGAGTTAAAAGAGCTAGGTATCGCAAGTTTACTTGATCTAGCTTTGATTTTGCCTAAAAGCTTTGATGATTTGCGTGTTAAAAATGAGCCAAGTATCGGTGAAAATAGTGTAGAAATTGAGATTAAATCATCTATAACTCGTCCTACGATGCTTAGTATTTTGGCCTATTGTATCTCATGGGAGTGTGATGTTTCTATTGTGATATTTAATGCTAGGCCATGGCATTACGCCTCTTTTAAGCGTGGCAAAAGACTCTATATCCATGGTAAATCCGTATTATATAATGGGCTTTGGCAGTTTAGTAATCCTAAAATTATTACAAAAGTTGGCCAAATTATTCCACATTATAAAAGAGAATTAAAAGACAACCAAATTCAAAATTTAATCAAAAAATATATAAATTTAGAATCCTTAAAATCTCAAGGATTAAATGGTGATGAGGCTAGGCAAATTTTAGCCTTACATGAACTTAGCGATGAGGCTTTAAATTCGGTTATGAATTTAAATAATAAACAGCTAGATACACTTAAATTTATTGAAATTTATAATTATCTAAAAAAGCTTAGTGCTAAAAAGGTACTTTTTAAGGCCACTGCTATTAAGCCCTATGATATCACGCATTGGCTTAGCTCATTGCCTTTCATTCCTACAAGCGATCAGATAAAAGCATTAGAAGATATTAAGGAAGATTTAGCTAAAAGTACAGCAGCAAAGCGTGTAGTAATGGGTGATGTAGGAAGCGGTAAGACTTTAGTAATCTTGGGCGCAGCACTACTTAATTATCCAAACCGCTCGATTTTGATGGCGCCTACAACTATTTTAGCTACACAGCTTTATAGCGAGGCTATGAGGCTTTTGCCTGATTTTGTGAGAGTAAAATATCTACAAAAAGGGGCAAAAAATGTAAATTTAAATGACGCAGATTTGATCATTGGTACTCATGCTTTACTATATCAAGAACTTCCAAAAAGTACTCTTATAATGATTGATGAGCAGCATAGATTTGGTTCTATTCAAAGACAAAAAATAGATGAATTAACGCGCGATGAGAGCTTAAGGGCGCATTTTTTACAGTTTAGCGCCACACCAATTCCTAGAACGCTTTCACTCATTGAGTCTGAATTAGTAAGCTTTAGCTTTTTAAAAGAGATTCCATTTGCTAAGCAAATTAGCACACATATTATTCAAAATAGTGGATTTGGCGCACTTTTAGAACATATCAAAGAGCAAATTTCACAAAATAAACAGACGATCATTGTTTATCCGCTAGTAGAAGAGAGCGAGGTAAGCAATTATCAAAGTCTAAGTGTAGCTGCGCCATTTTGGTTAAATAAATTTCAAAAAGTCTATGTAACACATGGTAAAGATAAGCAAAAAGATGATATCTTAGAACAGTTTGCAAATGATGGAAATATTTTATTAGCTACGACTATTGTTGAGGTTGGAATCTCTCTTCCACGGCTTTCAACTATCGTAATTGTAGGTCCTGAAAAGTTAGGACTTGCTTCACTTCATCAGCTGCGTGGTAGGGTTGGTAGAAATGGTGGGCGAGGTTGGTGTTATTTATATACTAAGCTTGCAAGTATTCCAAGTAGATTAAATGAATTTGCCCAGACGCTTGATGGATTTGTTGTAGCTAAAATTGATTTAAAAAACCGTCAAGCTGGTGATATTTTAGATGGAACAATGCAGCATGGAGCTACATTTGAATACTATGATATGGACGAGTTAATAACTCAACGAGCTAAAAAACGACTAGCAGATTTTAAAGCTAAAAATGTAGTATAAATTTATATTTGGTAAAAATTTAGTATAATAAGATAAAAAATCTAGGAAAAAGCCATTGAATATCGATAAAATTCGCCAAAATATCATATTAAAAGATGGGATTTATTATTTTGACTGGACAGCTAGTGGGCTTGGGTATATACCAATTGAAGATGAAATTAGGCGAATGCTTCAAACCTATGCTAATACACATAGCGAGTGCAGCGAATGTTCTAATATTACTACAAACTACTATGAAAATGCACGTACTGGAATAAAAAGATTACTAAAATTACAAAGTGATTTTTTGCTTTTACCATGCGGGCAAGGTAGTAGTGCTGCGATTAAAAAATTTCAAGAGATAATGGGAATTTATATCCCACCAGCAACTAAAATGGCTTTAAATATTGATTTTGATAGTATTAAAAAATCTTTGCCACTTGTAATTGTAGGACCTTATGAACATCATAGTAATGAGATTAGTTATAGAACTGGGATGTGTGAGGTAGTTCGTATTCCATTGGCTAGAGATGGTGGGCTTCACTGGGGTGAGCTTGATAAAATTTTAAAAATCAATGCTAATAGAAAAATCATAATTAGCATAAGTGCTGCTTCAAATGTAACTGGTATAAAGACAAATTTGGCTATGTTAAATGCAGCTGCTAAGCGATATGGCGCTATAATTGCTGTAGATGCCTCAAGTCTTATTGCTTATGAAAATGTAGATAGCTCGCTTTGCGATGCGATATTTATCTCGCCACATAAGCTGCTTGGCGGTGTTGGGAGTTGTGGTATTTTAGCAATTAGAAAGTCGCTATTTAGCTCAAATTTACCGACATTTTCAGCTGGTGGAACAGTAGGCTATGTCAGTAAAAAAAGTATTCATTATCTAGAAGATATAGAGAAAATTGAAGATGCTGGAACCCCAGCGATCACTCAGTTAGTTAGAGCATATTTAGCATTTGAGCTTAGAAATAGGGTTGGTTTAGAGTTTATAAATGAGCAAAAAACTTTGCTTAAGGATAAATTTGAGCTAGGGCTTTCTAATATAAAAGGTGTGATAGATTATGTGCCTAAAAATTTAGAAAGGCTAGCTATTTTTGCTTTTAATATTAAAGGTATTTCACCTTTTGATTTAGCTCAGGTTTTAAGTAAAAAATTTGGAATTCAAAGTCGTGCTGGATGTTCATGTGCTGGGCCATATGGTCATGATTTATTGGGATTAAAAGATGATGAACCTTTAAGTTTTAAGCCAGGCTGGTTGCGTGTGAGTTTGCATTGGTCTCATAGTTTAGATGATGTGGATTATTTGCTTAATGCTATTGGGCAAGCTAGAAAGGATTTGATTTAAAATTTAGTATTAATTTGAGACTTGTATTTAAGTCTCAAATTAATGATTTTAATTAAATAGATTTTGCAAGCCATTTATCAGCTCTTTAGCGCCTTGACTTTTTTCCTTATCGTTGTCAAAAAGTTTATCTATTCCTTTGCTAATTTCTTCATTTATTTTCTCTTTGATATAGTTTGAGCTGATAGAATATTTTGGTTCATCGCTTGTGCCAGTTATCTTTATATCGATATCTGTTTTTTCTATATTGGCTGTTATTGGAATATTGATAGCTTTTGTAGCAGTATCTAAACTACCATTAGCTATACTGATATTTGCCTTTTGCGAGTTAAGCTGAGTTATAAAATTTATTAAATTTAGATCAATTGTTCCTTTTAAATAGCCATCTTTAAATACTTCTTTTGTGATATCTTTTTGAATTGCTGTGCTTATTAGCGTAGTTAACCCACTTCTTGCTAATTGACCTTTGGCTATATCGGCATTAAAATCTCCTTTGGCGCTATCTAGATTATAGTTAGCATTTAGCGTAGCTTGACCCTCGTAAAATGGCATAAAATCTAAAAATTCAAGCAATTTTGCAATCTCAAATGTTGATAGATTTAAATTTGCTTTATTATCTTTGATATCAATTTTTAGTTTTGAGCCTATAAAATCGCTATTTAATGTGGCATTTACACTCTCATTGATTGATATTTTTCCGCTTGGATTTAGTGCGCCATTTAACTTCATTCCAGTTAAAAACTCAAGTTTTGCAAGGCTTGGTATATCTGCGCTATATAGTGCTTCTAGGCTATTTTTATTAATATCATAGCTTCCATCAAATTTATTTATTGTAGCTAAATTTGAATTAATTATAGAGGCAAAATGCACGGTTGAGTTAGTAAATGTTGGTTTGATATGTGCGTTTAGTGTTATATTTTGCGGAAATTCTTTATTAGTTAGTTCTTTTAAATTAGCTGCATTTAATACACCATTTTCAAGCTTTATATCGCCTTTTCCATTTAGATTTGCTATATCAATGCTATCTAAATTTAGTTCACCATTTAGTTCACCATTTAAAAGTGGTTTTTGTCCAATCATCAAGAATATATTTTGAACTAGTATATTTTGAATTTTAGCCTTTAGTTTTCCATTATCAAGATTTGCTGTGATTATGCCATCCATTGCTTTAATATCTACATTGGCGCTTTTTAGTGGTGATTTTTGATTATTTAAATTGGCATCTATATCTGCATTTAGAGCGATTTGGCCAGATAGTTTTGCGCCTGAGATATTGCCAAACTTAGCTAAATCTGGTACTAGTGCTTGGGCATTTGCTTTGGCAGTATTTTGGGCTAGATTGTAGCTAGCATCTAGATTGTTTAGGTTTAAAATCTCAGATATTAAATTTGCTTTAAGTTCTGCATTATCACCTTTTAGTGCGGCTTGAATATCTGAATTAAAGCTTACATTTTTAGGTAGGCTTGCACCTATCATTTTATTTAATTCATTAGCATTAATTATTCCACCATTTATATTTATACTTACATTTCCAGCTCTTTTGTTTGGATCATTTAGTGCGGTAATTAAAGCAGCCCCATTAATATTGCCATTTAAAATTGCTGGCATTGAAACTAGCTTTAAAAGCTCGTTTAGTTTTATTTTTTTGATATCAGCGTTTATTTTATTATCTGCCATTTTAGCAGTTATAACCCCACCTAATCCGCTTATATCAGCATCTAAAAACTCTAAATTTCCATTAGATATTTTTGTATTGGCTTTGGCTGTAATTTCTCCGCTTAGTTTTTGGCCAATTATTGGTTCTAGCTTGGCTAAGTTTGGGATATTTAAATTCAGATCACTATTTAATACATTTTCATCTATATTGTATATAGAATTTAGAGCTGCTACAACAGCAATTGGTGTGGTAATTATACTTTTAGCTTTAGCTGTGCGACCTTCTAGATTTAGATTTGAATCAGCCTTTATAGTAAAATTATTTGGTAAATTAATTCCATAATCAGTTGCAATTAACTCATTATTTGTTATAGCTTTTGGTATATTTAGGTTAGCTGTTCCACTATATAGTGTGTCCTTGCTAGTGATATCAGCTTGGATATTCATATTGCCTGTTATGTATGGTTTGCCTAGAGCAATAGCTGTGATTTGAGCTAAATTTAATGATTTAGCATCTAGCTTTATCTCAAGTGGAGCAAAGTCCTTGATTCTAGCTGCAAAACGTAAATTTGATCCAACAATCTTGCCGCTACCATCGGCGATGAAGTTGCTAAGTTTACCAATGACCTTACCTTTTAGGTTAATATCATCTTTTATAGCTATTCCAAGGTTGCTCAAATCACTTGTAGCTGCGGTATAATTAAGATCAAATGCTTGACTAAATAGGCTATAATTCCCATAAACTCTAGCTTTTAGGGCATTATTGACACTAGCAGTTATATCAAGATTGCTAATACCAAGCTTAAATTCGTCAAGTCTAATATCCATTCCACTTTTTTCAGAAGCGATTTTTTCTATATATGGCTTTATGATGTTATTGCCAATGCTAGTAAAAAGCAGTGTATAAATAGCAGCCAAAACTACCACTAAACTACCTAAAATCCAATATACAACTCTCATTTAAATTCCTTAAAAAATTTAGGTAATTATACTAAAATCAAGCTTAATAAATTAAATTTTTAAGTTATGGATAAATTTTTATTAAACTTTAGTGGCTTAGACTAAATGTTTTTGATAAATTCTATTTAAATTTGCTCAAAATTTATTGACATATATATAAAATTATGATATATTTTCATCACTCAAATATATAGAGTGCTAATTTTTAAATCAGATTACATGAAAGGATCAAAATGAATTTTTTACCATTAGGTAAGCGTGTGCTTATAGAAAGAGAGGAGGAGCTTAAAACTACAGCTTCAGGTATTATCATCCCAGATAATGCGTCCAAAGAAAAACCAAGCGAAGGCAAAGTTATCGCTGTTAGCAAAGAAGTAGAAGGCATTAGCGAAGGCGATAGAGTTGTATTTGCGAAATATAGTGGTAGCGAAATTACACTTGATAACAAAAAATATTTAGTATTAAATACAGATGATATCTTAGGTATCATAAAATAATAAAAAGGATAGAAAATGGCAAAAGAGATTATATTTGCAGATGATGCTAGAAATAGACTATATAATGGTGTTAAAAAATTAAGCGATGCGGTTAAAGTAACAATGGGTCCAAGAGGTCGCAATGTGCTTTTACAAAAAAGTTTTGGCGCACCAACAATAACAAAAGATGGCGTTAGCGTAGCTAAAGAGATTGAACTAGCTGATACTATAGAAAATATGGGCGCAGGCCTAGTAAGAGAAGTAGCTAGCAAAACCAACGATGAAGCCGGCGATGGCACTACTACAGCTACTGTTTTGGCTCATGCTATATTTAAAGAAGGTTTAAGAAATATCACAGCTGGAGCAAATCCAATCGAAGTAAAAAGAGGTATGGATAAATTCGCTACTGCGGTGATAAACGAGCTTAAAAACGCATCTAAAAAAGTAGAAGGCAAAAAAGAGATCGCTCAAGTAGCCACAATCTCAGCTAATAGCGACACAAGCGTTGGTGATCTAATAGCCGAAGCTATGGAAAAAGTAGGCAAAGATGGAGTTATCACAGTTGAAGAGGCTAAATCAATCAATGATGAGTTAAATGTAGTTGAGGGTATGCAGTTTGATAGAGGCTATCTAAGCCCATATTTCATCACAAATGCAGAGAAAATGCAAGTTGAGCTAAGCAGCCCATTTATACTATTATTTGATAAAAAAATATCAAATTTAAAAGATCTTTTACCAGTTTTAGAGCAAATCCAAAAAACAGGCAAACCTCTACTAATCATCGCCGAAGATATAGAGGGCGAAGCTTTAGCAACTTTAGTTGTCAATAAACTTCGTGGCGTGCTAAATATCTCAGCAGTTAAAGCACCTGGCTTTGGTGATAGAAGAAAAGCTATGCTAGAAGATATTGCTATTTTAACCGGTGGCGAAGTAATTAGCGAAGAGCTAGGTAGAACTTTGGAGAGTGCTAGCTTAAATGATCTAGGTCAAGCTGATAGAGTAGTAATCGACAAAGATAACACTACAATCGTAAATGGCGCTGGCTCAAAAGAGGCGATAGATGCTAGAATCAGCCAAATCAAAGCTCAAATAGCTGAAACTACAAGCGACTATGACAAAGAAAAACTTCAAGAAAGATTGGCCAAATTAAGCGGTGGTGTAGCAGTTATCAAAGTCGGAGCCGCTACTGAAACTGAAATGAAAGAGAAAAAGGATAGAGTAGATGACGCTCTAAACGCTACTAAAGCAGCAGTAGAAGAGGGCATCGTGATAGGCGGCGGTGCTGCTTTGATTAAGGCTGGAAATAAAGTAGATTTGAATTTAAAAGGTGATGAGCTAATCGGCGCTGATATCGTCAAGCGTGCTTTGTTTGCTCCACTTCGCCAAATCGCTGAAAATGCTGGATTTGATGCTGGTGTGGTAGCTCACGCAGTAAGCAGTGCTGATAAGGCAAATTACGGATTTAACGCTGCTAGCGGAGAGTATGTAGATATGTTTGAAGCTGGTATCATAGACCCTGTTAAGGTAGAGCGCATAGCACTTCAAAATGCTGTTAGCGTAGCTAGCTTGCTACTTACTACAGAAGCTACAGTAAGCGAAATCAAAGAGGATAAACCAGCTATGCCAGCAATGCCTGATATGGGCGGTATGGGTGGAATGGGCGGTATGATGTAAGCCCTTAAAATCTAGAATTTTATAATTCTAATCTCAAAGCTTGGGAATTTTAAATTTCCAAGCTAAGGATTTTTTGGTTATAATTATTCTAATAAATTAAAGGAGAATTGGGATATGGCAGCTTTTTTTGTATTTTTTCTTATTTTTAGTATTTTGGGTATTTTGGTTGCTCCTCTTGCTATTTATTATATATATAATACATTTTTTGTTTTGGAATATGAGAGTTCTGAAACTATAAAAAATACTGATTATAATTATGGTAAATTTCTTAAAATGAAAAATAAGATTGTAGAAATTACATATTATATAGTTGTATTTTATACTCTTGTTTTTATTTATAGTTATATTGAAAGTTTATATCTTGTCTTTAGATAACGGATTTAGCAGAGTATTGATTAAAGTTAGAATTCATAAATATGACTTCAATCTTTTGTTTTTTAATTCATATATAAAAATATATTATCTTTAATGTATTACAACTCTTATTTTCATAAAAATTTTGTTTAAGCTTTTTTTCTTTCTAAAAATTCAATTTATATATATCAATATCTTTAATTATCACAAAATTGAGTTTTAAGAGCTTTTGATTTTTTTGTGATAGATTATATTGTTTTTCTCTTTTTTCGGATTTTAAGGGGTGTTTTGTGCGTTTATGGCGGTTGTTTATATATTTTCTTGGTTACTTGTTTTTAAGGTTTTATCAAACTTAAAAATGTTCATTGATTAATGATTATTAGATTAATAAAATCATTAATTTAATAATTTTATTCTGATTTTTAGTATATTTTGCTATTATTTTAGTTATAATTTTATTAATTAAATTAAAGGAGTATCGGAATGGAAGATATGCACGATAAACAGAGAAGAGTTATGAAGATAGCAGAATTTGGAGTTCGGACTAGTGAATTTGAAAGAGATACTAGAAAAAATTTTTGGAAAAAAGGTTTTAAACCTAAAATATTTTGGATGATTGCCCCATTTGCGGTTTTTATATTATTGACAATTCTTGTCAAATATGGAGTTGTCCATAAAAATATTATACCTTATATAATGGCTGTGCCTATGATGTTTATTCCATTATTTGTTCTTCTTCCGCTTTGGATATTTCATAAGATTGGCATTACTCGTAAAGTAAAGAAATGGCTTGGAGACGACCTTGTTGATTATATTTATGGATACGCAAGATTTTGGGCGTTTTTTATTTTGTCTCTTTGGATAACATTGATTTGTCTTGGTGCGGTTGAACTCGGAAAAGGTATATTTTAGAATGATTGATTTTACAAATTGCAAAGTAAAGCACACCAAATTTTATGATGGCTTGAATGGAGAAAAGTTAGCCATATATAATGTGTGCGATGGATTTATGCTAAAATACAAAAATGAATGAGCTAATTAAAAACATAGGCTTAGGCTTATTTGTTAATGGAAGTTTCGCCTTACTAAATGGCGTTTTTACGATACAATCTTTTTTAATCACAACATTAAGTGTTGGGATTATGTGGATTTGTATAAAATTAGAAAAAAAGGAGTAGCAATGGCTGGTCAAAATCTTATTTTAGCCATAACTATCGTATTATTTGCGTTTGTTAGCTATAAAGCATATAAACAAAGCAAAAAACGAAAATCACAACACTAAAAACTTACGCCCTAATGGCGAAGCGAAAGTTTATTTGCGGAAGATATATTTTAGTAAGAAATTAAAATGAAAGAGTATATATCTGGTTGGGAAGCTTTGAATATCCCAAATGAAAAAGGCTTGGTGGCAGATTGGCATCCACTTTGCTTTTTAAGTAATAAAGATAATGTAAAAAAATATAAATATAATGAAATTCTAGGAAATAAAGGTATAAAAAAACGCTTCATACCTATGCTTAATAGAGATGAATATGTAGCTAGTTTCGCAAGGGCTATTGCTGATTTGGTCTATATGAAAGAATTCACTGGCTTGAAAAACTGCGTTAGAGACTACTTGGATGATGAAGATGAAAAAGAGCTTTTTGGCTATTTAAAGTCTATAAATTTTAATAAAGAAGTCGATGATTTTATGAAATATGAGCTTACAAAGCTTTATTTTGCTGACAAAGAATAATAATGCTAGAAGAGTATCAACAAGAAAGAATAGATTTCATTAAAAATATACTTCCATATTTTGGAGATAAATTTATTCTAAAAGGTGGAACGGCTTTAAGCTTGTATTATGGCTTAAATAGATATTCTGAGGATTTGGATTTTGATTGTTTGACTAGCAATATGAATTGTATTAATAGGCTAAAACAATGTAAAGACTTTAATAAGTGGAACATTAGCATCAAAAAAGATACTGATATGGTTTTTAGATTTATGATTGATTATGGCTCTGTTTCGCATCTAGGCAAATATCCTTTAAAAATTGAAATTAGCAGTAGAAATAAATCACTATTAAATTCAAATAGATTAAAATATAATAAATTTGATAATGTAAATGTATATTGTATAGAAGATCTTATAGAGATGAAAGCTATTGCGTTTAGTGGTAGAGACAAGATTAGAGATTTTTTTGATTTAGGATATTTATTAAAAGAATATCCGCATTATTTTAAAGAAAATACTCTGTTTAGTATAAGAGAAAAGATTATTTATTCTGGAGAAGATGAGTTAAATTTGCTACTAAAAGATGAGATATTAAATCATAAGCTAATAAGCAAATATGAGATTAATATCACAGATGGATACGCACAAGATATTTTAAATCAAATCGAAACTTTGATTATATCTGATAGCTCTAATAGGAAAAGAGATAAGCACAGACAACGCTAAATTTAAGATAAATTAGAAGATTATAATGATATAATTTCGTTATGGGGATATGCCATAGGGCTGGAACCCCTACGGCAAATTCTGTCTCCATAGAAAGGAGAAAGAATAAAATGCTAAAATTTGTATTTGCGATAATTATACTACTTTGTATAATTGTTGTCAAGGCTTATTAGCCTTGCCCCACGAAAGTGGGGAAATACAACCCCCCCCTATGGCTTTAGATAAAACTTCGTCTTTTTATATTTTTGGATATATGGATGATTACCATAAGATTTTTAATCAAAATAATATAGCATTTAAAAGCGCAAAAATTATAAAATTAATCCTCGCGCCAATCCTAATCACGCTAAACCAAGTTTAGCTATCAGGCTATCTCGCATTTGGTAGTAATCATCTTTGTCAAGCTCAAAATATATGCATTGATTATCTGTGTGAGTGGTTTGAAAATTTAGCAATCTTGCCATACGGATGGCTCGTTTGTTTTCTAGTTTGCAATATGCTTTTAGCTTTTTAAGACCTAAATTTTCAAAGCCCATATCATAAATAGCGTAGTATGCCCCAAGCGTGATTCTAGCTTCGTCTAGGTACTGTGGCATAGAGATGATTTCGCCTGGTATTGCCGTGTGAGCTTGCCAATCAATTTGCTGAAAACAAAAATACCCAATAGCCACGCCACCCACAAAAGCCATGTAATATAGCGAATTTGGCTGATTTTGGATAGAGTTAAACCATTTTAATTGCTCTTCTTTGGTGATGTGTGTACCATTTTGGCTTAGCATTAATTTAGCGATTTTAGGGTCATTTCTCCAACTTCGCAAAATCTCTATATCTTTTAGCTTTAATTTTTCGATTTTGACGCCATATCTATTAAATTCACTCATTCATCAAATCCAAAATATCACCAACAATACTTAGTTTTTTTAACTCATCAAATGTAAGCGTATAACCATAATCATCAGCCAACATTACAATTGTACTAATCTTACCCATTGAGTCCCACTCGGCTATGGAGTCTAGCGGGGTTTGCGGTGTTAGAGTCTCATCACATTCTATTACATCTTTAAATTTTGCTATTTTTGTATCCATTTTTATCCTTTTAGATCTCTATTACTGTAGCACTCCATGCAAGCCCAATGCCAAAACCAGCTATTAGAACTTTATGGCTTGGTTTTATAGTGCCATTTTCTATGGCTCTTTTTAGGGCAATTGGCACACTTGATGATGATGTGTTACCTATATTTTCTATATCAAAAATTACCTTTGAGCGCTCAAGTTTAAGCGATTTAGTAATGGCTTCTAAAATTAATAAATTTGCTTGATGAAAGACAAAAAAGTCAATATCATCACTGTTTAAATTATTTGCTTTTAGAGTTTGCCTAACTAAATTTGGTACCTCTCTAATAGTGAATAAAAAAACCTCAGGGCCATTCATTGTTAGGGCTATATCTTTTGGATCTTGCCCATTAAATGGACTAGCATAACCTCCATGGTGTTTATACATACTAAAAAATCCACTCCCATCTGTACCGCTAATCACCCGAGCAATTTTATGAGCGTTACTCTCATCAATTATCGTAGCACTAGCTCCATCACCAAAGAGTATCCTTTGAGCCATATCGCTATGCTCAAACATTTTAAAACACATATCAGCTGTACATAGTAATACTTTTTTAGCGCTATTAGATAGTATTAATGATTTAGCCACTAATAGACCATGAATGTAGCCACTACACGCTATATTTATCTCCATAGCGTTTGTTGTTTTAGGTAAATTTAGCTTATGATGAAGCAGATAGACAGTTGCTGGCTGTAGATACTCAGGAGATTGAGTGCAAAGCAATAGCGTATCTATATCGCTAAGGTCTATATCATACTCTTTACTTAAATTCAAAGCAGCTTTAGCAGCTAGGTCGCTAGTTAGCTCATCATTAGCGGCTTTGTGGCGGCTTAAGATACCAGATTTTTTATAAATTTGTTCGCAGCTCCACTCATCGCTATTAGCTAAGGTTGCAAAATATTCATTATCTACACGCTCATTTGGTAGATAGTATGCAATTTTCATATATTGCTTTCCTTTTTAACACTCAAATTTAGAATTACCAAAGCCTAAATCCCCCCCCCCTGAGCTGATTTTAAGACACTCTCCAGTAATTCTACTAGCTTTAGAACTAAGCAAAAACAAAACCGAATCAGCCACCTCTTTAGGCTCAATCAACCCAAGTGGCATTATCTCTTTTAATCGTTCATTTTGAGTTTCTTGAGATATAAATTCGCTAGTAAAGCTCTCATACATTGGTGTATTGACAAATAATGGCGCTACAGCATTTATGCGAACTCCTTTTTTAGAATACTCTTTAGCCAAACTTCGTACAGCTGAATTTAGTGCAGCCTTGCTAGCACTATATACGCTTAGACCAGGCTCAGCACCAAATGCAGCCATAGAGCTAATAGCTACTATACTAGTGTCGCTCTTGGCGTATCTACCATGCCTTAGTGCAGATTTTGCAAGCGCAAAAAATGTTAATAGATTTATATTTATTAACTCATGCATTTTGGCTAAATTTAGATCACGCAGTAGCATTGGATTGAGAGCTCCAGCACTATGAATAAAGCCATTTAATTTAAATTTGCTAGCAAATTCAGCCACGGCGCTCTCAATACTATCTAAATTATTAGAGTCAAAAACTGCTACATTATGACTGGTTTGACTTATTAAGCTTAGTTCATTTTTGAGTGAATTTAATCTTTTAATATCCCTACCAAGCAATAAGAGTCTAGCGCCCTTTTTAGCTAGAGTACGAGCTATACATCTACCTATACCTGATGTGGCACCAGTTATGATATAGGTTTTGTCTTTAAAGTCCATCTACCCCCCCCCTAATTTTTTTTGTATTTTGAAATTCAAATTTAACTCAAAAAGTCTATAAATGATATCTAAAATATATATCATCCCAAGGATATAAAAGCAAATTTCAAACTCACCACTAAATATCCCAAAGGCTAAAATCCACGCTAATAAACTCGCATCAATCCCAAGTAAAAACCCACGCTCTAAAAGCCACTTTTTTAACCCAAATCGGTGGATATTTTTAAGCTTTTTTAGACGAGCATGGATAAAATGCTTACAAAATTGCTGATGAAAAAGTAAAATAACACATATAAAACTCACTAAAAAAGCATTAATATCATATAAATATCCAGCCAAAACTATTAAACCAAACCACGCTATATAATCACTAGCATAGTCCATATAATGACCCAAAGTGCTACTTTGTCCCCTAAGCCTAGCAAGCATTCCATCTGTATGATCAGCTAAGCTATAAATAATATAAAAAATTCCACTAAGAACATTATATCCATTATAAAGCAAAGCAAAGCTTAGCAAAGTGCAAGCCATACCAAAGATTGTAATTAAATTTGGCGTAATAGCTGTATGCAAGAGTGGAGGCAAGATAAATCTTTGGATTATCAAAACTCGCCAAATATACTCAGTTATATAGTAAGTCGGACGACTCTCTAGGCGCTCAGATTTTTTTAGTTTTTCATCTAAATTCATGGTTCAATTGGTAAAAACTCACCCCAAATTTGGGCTACGCTTTTATATGTTTTTTCTATATCAAAGGCAAATTCATGCGTATTCCACGCACGTCTAAGCACCATTGCCATCTCTACTTCATTCCAAAACTCAGCTAACTTATTAGGCGCTATATTATCAATGATATATGTGCCAAATTTAGCTTTTATATAGTTTTGCAAATGCTCTACTGCGATATTTGCTACCATAAATATAAATATATAATTTGGATCTTTTAAAAGATCTTTTAAATTGGCTTTTAGCATATCTTGAGTTTCTTGTCTATTTTCTCTTATAAGAGTACAAGGATGAGATTTATCACTAAAGAATAGATCAAAAATCGTACCGTTAAAAAATCCTAAAATCTCACCATTTGGGCTAACTTTAGGTAAGATCGGATATAACTTGCAAACTAATGGACGATTGGCGTGAGGATTACAAAGCCCCTTTTTATCGCAGTGAAGCCAGTGTAGGATTATTGTTTGTCCGCCTTTTAATTTAAATTTTTCACTCTTTTTGGCTACTTCCATGCCATTTATAGCACCTGCTTTTAGATACTCTTGATACTCTATATCAAAAAGTGGTAAAGCGATGAAATTTGAGCGAATTAGCTTAAAATTTGGATTAGTAAACCCAGCACAGCAATACCCAGCGCAACTCTCATAGCACTTTGGGGCGTAAATATACTCTTTTTCATAATCCATTTTATACTCCATATGCCTCTTTTATCATCTTATCTAATGCAGCGATACTTTGGAAATTCTCTGCACTTAAAAACTTTGCATCTAAATCCTTCCCATATCGTGCCGCCATAGCAGCAACTAAGGATATAATATCAATGCTATCAATTAGCCCACAATCTAATAAATTTGAGCTATCATCACTAATATCATCTCTACCAATCTCATTTAACAAAATTTTAGCTTCACTCATTTTTTAGCGCTTCCTTGTCAATTTTTCCATTTTGATTTAGTTTGAATTTATTTTTATAGATAAATTTGCGTGGAATCATATACTCTTGGAGTTTTGATTTTAAAAATTCTTTTAAATTTGTAATCACATTAGCACTCTCATAAAATGCAATGATTTGATAATCTTTAAAAATGCACGCAACTCTATAAATATCAGGATGTGTTCCAAGTACTGTCTCAATCTCGCCAAGTTCAATTCTAAAGCCGTTAAGTTTAATTTGCGAATCTTGTCTACCATAATATATCAAATCACCATGTTCATCATATGCTACGATATCGCCAGTTTTATAGATTGGCTCAGCGTAGCTACTTTGTAAAGGATTTTGGATAAAAGCCTTAGCTGTCTTAACTGGGTCGTTATAGTAGCCATAGCTTAGCCCTGAACCTCTAATGTATAGCTCACCTTTTATATTTGGTTTAGTAATAAGTTTCATATTTTCATCAAAGACTAAAAGTTCAGTATTACTAAAAGCCTTGCCAATTGGTAAAATTTCATCATCTCTAAGCTCTCTATTAACCATATAGTATGAGCTTGCTAGAGTTGTTTCAGTAGGGCCATACATATTATAAAATTTAGCATTTTTAATGGATTTTATCCAGTAATTTAGCTGTTTTGTAGGCATCATCTCGCCACAAGATATTATCATTTTAAGGGATAAATTTGCTCCATTTAGGGCATTAGAATTAGCAAAATATATTAACACACTTGGCACCCAAAGAATGGTAGTAACGCTATTTGTGATTAGATACTCAACTACTTTAAGCGGAAAAGCAAAAATAGAGCTTGGTAAAATATGAGTAGTAGCACCAACAAAGGTATTAACATAGATATCAAAAACGCTTAAATCAAAATAAAATGGCGCTTGATTGGCTATTACATGACTATCATCGATTGCTAAATCATTCACACAAGCAATGGTAAAATCTATTAGGCTTTTATGGCTGATACTAACGCCCTTTGGCTCGCCAGTGCTTCCGCTAGTAAATAGCGTATAGGCTAAATCTGTATCAATAATTTTAACACTATTTAGAATGGTTTGATCAGGTTTAAAACCTGGTAAGTCATCAATAAAAATGGTTAATAAATCCAAATTTAGCGCTAAATCCTTGCTAGTAATAAGCAAAGCAGGGCAGAGTGTGCGAATTATTTTATCAATTCTCTCAAGTGGCATATTTTCATCTATTATAGTATAAAAATTACCACTTTTTAACACTCCAAAAAAGCTAATAATAGCCTCAATTCCCTTTGGTAGAATTATTAAAATTGGTGATTTATTGATATTTAAATTTAAAATTTGTGTAGCTAGGGCGCTACTTTTCTCATCTAGGCTAATATAAGTTATAGAGTCACTAGGGGTGATAAATGCTAGTTTTTGCGGCATGGCCTTAGCGCTTTGGCTTAGTATTTTGTGAGCTGAGTGTAGCATATTTTCCCCTTAAAATTCAGAAAATAGGGGGGGGTAGAGCCTTTAAATTTAATTTTTTGGCATAGTGATTTAAATTTCAAAGCACATAACCCTTGCAAATTTACCCCTCAATATAGTTTTTTAGTTTGCGACCAACTTTTGGGTGTTTTAGCTTTTTGATTGCTGAGCTTTCAATCTGTCTGACACGCTCTCTAGTTACATTTAATTCCTTGCCAATCTCTTCAAGAGTTCTATCACTCTCATCATCTAATAGACCAAATCTCATTCTAATTACAGCTTTTTCTCTATCATTTAACTGGTCTAAAACTTCATCAATTTGCTCTTTTAAATCAGCTTTTAATATTGCTTCCATCGGGCTTAATGCGCTTCTATCCTCTACAAAGTCACCATATTTACCATCATCTTCGCTACCTATTGGAGCTTCTAGGCTTATTGGCTCTTTGGTGATTTTGATAACTTGTTTGACCTTGTCAACACTTAGGCCAACCTCTTTAGCAATAATTGAAACATCTGGCTCTTTGCCTTCTTCTTGGACATATTTTCTATTTATCTTATTAATTCGGTTAATAGTTTCAATCATATGGATTGGAATTCTAATAGTCCTAGCTTGATCAGCGATAGCTCTGCTGATAGCTTGTCTTATCCACCATGTGGCGTATGTGGAGAATTTAAATCCCTTTTTATACTCGAATTTATCCACAGCTTTCATAAGGCCTATATTACCCTCTTGGATAAGATCTAAAAACGGCAACCCACGATTAGTATATTTTTTGGCTATGCTGACAACTAGGCGTAAATTTGATTTTGCCATTTTGGCTTTAGCGTCATCGCTGATATTTTTGCCTTTTTTGATCTGATTTAAGATATTTTTTAAATCTTTTGGATCTAGGTTAAAGCCGGTTTTGCTCGCTTCTTTGGTTTGAAATAGCTTTTTGATCTCCATATATGTAGATACCATTGTAGCTTCTGGGACTCTAGCTATTACATCTTCTTTGCTTAGTTTGGTGATATCTTTTAAGATTTGTTGGTGATTTTTTCTTAATTCAGCGCTAAACATCGGAAGTCTATACTCAAGCCTTTTAAGCTCTTTATCAAAGTCAGTATCACTTTTTAAAGCAGTTTCAATAGATTTTACAATCTCATTGATTAATTTGCTAGTTGGACCTAAATCCATTAATTTATCTTTTAAGACCTTTTTTTTGAATGTTAAATTTAGTTTTGCACTTAGATCAACTTCGTTTTCTATAGAGATATTTTGTTTTGAAGCGATTTTTAGCCAATCTTTTTTAGCTTTTTCTAATGCTTTGAAACTTTCTATTACCTTTTCAGCTCTTTTATCAAGCTTTTTAGGCTGTTTTTGTGTCTCATTTGACTCATCATCTTCTATGTAATCCTCTTCGATATCATCGTCATTTTCTTCATCAGCTTCTTCCTCATCAAAGCTTCTAAATAGCTCTTTAACTCGGCGCTCTCTATTGATTAATGGCTCTTTATAGTCTAAGATAAAATCAATTAGATATGGAACAGAGCAAAATGCATCAATGATAATATCTTCGCCTAGTTCGATTTTTTTACTAATTTCAATTTCCTCTTCTTTACTAAGAAGTGGGATCTGTCCCATCTCACGCAGATACATACGAACAGGGCTATCTGAGCGACTCCACTCAAGTAGATCGCTCTCGCTACTTAGGTCAAATTCATCCTCTAAATTAGCTTCACTAGCTTTTTGCGGGTCGGTTATAGCGGATTTTTTTGCTTCTTGAATGGTCTTTTGCTTAGCAGCTTCTACAGCGCTTATAAGCTGAATTTTGTGTAATTCAGCTAGGGATTCTATCTTTTTGATCAGTCCTGCGGTTGGGGCTTTGTCAAATAGTCTTACTAACTGCTCAAATGTTACATAGCTTTTTGCATTTTCACGAAATAGCTCTTCAATTTGCGCAAACATCTCTTTGGCTGCACTCATCAAAATATCCTTTGTATAGGCAAAATAAAATCAAGGATTATACCCAAAAATTGATTAAATAAATTTGAAATTAATAAAATAAAATATAAGTAAGATTATAGAGTGGATTTTGCGAATTTGGCTTAAATTTAGCCTAGGATCTCTCCTAGGCTTTTAGATTATCCTAGCCAAAACAGATCGCTAAATTCATTGAAATTATAGCTCTCTAAAAGCTTTTGATTATTTACTAAATCTTCTATTATTTGGCAAGTTTTTGGGCTAAATCTTGTAGCTAGATTGGCTTTAAATTTAGCTTTTAATAGCGGAATTCCCTCATCTCTTCTTCTTTTGTGGCCGATAGGGTATTCTACTTCTACTTTTTTGGATTTTGTGCCATCTTTATAGTAGATTTCAACTGCGTTTGCGATACTTCTTTTATCGCTATCTAGATACTCTTTTGTGTATCTTGGATCTACTTCTACTACCATTTTATCTCTTAGGGCATCGATGCGTGGATCTTTGGCTACGCTATCTTCATAATCATCAGCCACTAATCTACCAAATATCAAAGGCACAGCCACCATATATTGGATACAATGGTCACGATCGGCAGGATTAGCTAATTCGCCTGTTTTATTTATGATTCTATGGCCTGATTCTTGAGTGGTGATTACTATTTTTTCTATCTCATCTAGGCGATCTTTGACCTCATTATGAAGTGCCATAGCACACTCAACTGCTGTTTGAGCGTGGAATTCAGCTGGGAAGCTAATTTTAAATAGCACATTCTCCATTACATACGAGCCAAATTCTTGTGGAATTACTAGCTTTTGGCCTCTCATTTTGACATCTTCAAATCCCCAGAATTTCGCACTTAAAGCTGATGGGTAACCCATTTCGCCTGTTTTGGCTTTTAATGCTAGATCCACCCCACGACTAGATGCATCGCCAGCAGCCCAGCTCTTGCGACTACCTGTATTTGGTGCGTGGCGATATGTTCTTAGAGCACCACCATCTATGAAGGCATTTGATACAGCATTGCGAATTTCATCATAGTTACATCCTAAAAGCTTAGCCGCAACCGCAGTAGAGGCGATACGAACTAATAAAACATGATCTAGTCCAACTTTATTAAAGCAGTTTTCAAGTGCTAAGATACCTTGAATTTCGTGTGCTTTTATCATAGCTTCTAAGACACTTTTGACCTTTAATGGGGCTTTGCCTTGAGATAAATTTTTGCGACTTACATAATCAGCCACCGCCCAAATAGCACCTAGATTATCGCTTGGATGTCCCCATTCAGCCGCTAGCCAAGTATCATTATAGTCTAGCCATCTTACCATAGCTCCTACATTAAAGGCCGCACGAATCGGCTCAAGTTGATATGAAGTGCCTGGAATTTTGCTACCTAATGGGCGAAATTCCGCCCCTTCAACGCTTGGCCCAAGCAGTTTAGCGCAAGCTGGATATTTAAGAGCCAAAATCCCACATCCTAAGGCATCAATCATAGTATATTTAGCCGTTTCATACGCTAACTCACTAGTTATCTCAAAGCTATCAGCATACTTTGCGATTTTACTTAGCAACTCATCAAATTCAGGGCGTTTAGCCTCTAATATTCCCATATTACTCATTTTGTCTCCTTATCTTTGGTGTATTTGTATAAATTTCATTGGCTCAGGCCCTATGTAGTTGCTACTTGGGCGAATGAGCTTGTTATTAGCTCTTTGTTCTTTTATGTGAGCACACCAGCCACTTACTCTACTCATTATAAATATAGGGGTGAAATACTCAGTTGGTATCCCCATAAAGTGATATGCTGACGCACTATAAAAATCCGCATTTGGCGGCAAACTAGGGCGTTTTTCTTTCATTACACCCTCAATGGCTTCGCTAATAGCAAATAGCTTGTGATTATTGCTTAGGGCTTTTGACCATTTTTTGATAACGGCGTTTCTAGGATCGCCACCAACTCCATAAACCCTATGTCCAAATCCCATTAATAGCTCTTTATTAGCTAGTTTTTGATTTACTCCATTTATAGCATCTTCTACATTATCAAAGCTAGAAATTAACCCAAATGCCGCCTCATTAGCCCCACCATGAAGTGGCCCACGAAGAGCACCTATAGCACCAGCAACGGCCGAAAAAATATCGCTTTTTGTAGAGGCACAAATCCTAGCTGTAAATGTAGATGCGTTAAATTCATGCTCAGCATATAAAATTAGTGAGCAATGCATAGCTTTTACAAATTCAGCCGGTGGCGTTTTTTGGTGTAATTTTTCTAAGAAATACCCAGCTATGCTATCTTCTTTACTCTCAAAATCTATCTCTTTACCGCCATTTATATAGTTATGCCAAAAGCAAATAACGCTAGGAAGAACTCCAAGAAGGCGGATAATCTTATTATCTTGATCGCTAAAATCATCCTTTTCAGCCTCTAAAGTTCCAAGCAAAGCAACCGCACTTTGGCATACATTCATCGGATGAACGCCTTTTGGTATGAGCTTTAGCATAGCTTTAAGTTCAACGCTAAGAGGGCGAGATGCTATAATTTTGCTCTTATAATCTTTTAGCTCATTTGCGTTTGGAAGTTTAGCATATTGTAATAAATATGCAACCTCTTCAAATTCACAATGCTCTGCTAAATCCTCAATAGCATAACCATAATAATTCAACCCATTGCCAGTCCCGCAAGTACATATCGCACTCTCACCGGCTATAACTCCGGCTAATCCGCCTTGTTTTTTTGATGCTTCGCTGATACTCATTTTTTATCCTTTGCAAATAGTTGGTCTAATTTATTTTCAAATTCATAATAATCTAACATTTGATATAGCTCTTCACGAGTTTGCATGATATCTAAGACATCTTTTTGATGGCCGTTTTTGATAATGCTATTAAAGACTTCAACGGCGGCTTTATTCATCGCTCTATTAGCTGAAAGTGGATATAGCACCAGTTTTATACCTACACTTGCTAGCTCACTTTGGGTAAAATATGGAGTTTTGCCAAATTCAGTTATATTGGCTAAAACAGGCACTTTAAGAGCCTTTGTATATTCTTTATACTCTTCTAAGGTATGGACAGCCTCAGCAAATATCATATCAGCCCCAGCAGCTTCATATGCTAAGGCCCTCTCTAGAGCTTTTTGCTGACCCTCCATAGCGTGTGCGTCTGTTCTAGCCATGATTACGAAATTTTCATCAGTTCTAGCATCTAGGGCAGCTTTTAATCTATCTGTCATTTCAGATATGCTTACAAGCTCTTTATTTGGTCTGTGGCCACAACGCTTTTGAGCTACTTGATCTTCTATATGACAAGCGGCCGCTTCGGCTTTTATAAGCTCTTTTATTGTCCTAGCTATATTAAAAGCACCACCAAATCCAGTATCAACATCCACCAAAAGCGGAGTATCTACTCTTGAAGTTATGCGTCTTACATCGATTAAGACATCTTCAAGGCCTACAATCCCAAGATCAGGCAGACCATAGCTAGCACTAGCTACGCCACTACCTGATAGATATATAGCTTTTGCTCCAAGCTTTGTAGCTTGAAGGGCGCTATATGCGTTTATAACGCCTAATACCGCAAGTGGGTTATTTGAATTTACAGCTTCTCTAAAGCTTTTTCCTGGACTTTTTATACTCATTTTTTCTCCTTTATTATTGGGTAACCTAATGTCGCAATCACCTCTTTACAATGATCTAAGACGCTAGGATCTTCTATTGTTGCTGGAATTTTACATTCAACACCATCTGCTAACTCTTTTAAGCTTTTGCGCAAAATCTTGCCACTTCTAGTTTTTGGCAAGGCATTAACCACGCAAGCTAATTTAAAACTAGCAACCGCACCGATCTCTTGGCGGATTAGAGCTATGGCTCCATCTACTATTCCTCTATGATCTCTTTCAATTCCTTGTTTTAAGACTATAAATCCCATAGGAACTTCACCCTTTAAATCATCATTTACACCAATTACTGCGCACTCTGCGATATCAGGATGCTTAGATATGATCTCCTCCATCTCGCCAGTAGATAGCCTATGACCTGCTACATTGATGATCCCATCCATCCTACCTAAGACATATACATAACCATCTTTATCTATATAGCCTGTATCGCCTGTGAGATAGTAGCCTTTGAAGTGATCTAAATATCCCTTTCTATATCTCTCATCATTTTCCCAAATTCCCATTAAACAAGCCGGCGGAAGTGGTAATTTAAGGCATAAGGCTCCCTTTTTACCAGCTCCTAACTCTTTGCCATTTTCATCAAGGACTTTTAGATTAAATCCGGGCATTGGTTTTGTAGGGCTACCTGGCTTTATAGGCATCTCTTCTAATCCTAATGGATTAGCGACAATAGCCCAGCCGGTTTCGGTTTGCCACCAGTTATCTACTACTATTTTTTTGGTAACTTTCATTATCCACTTTAGAGTATCACTATCACATCTCTCACCGGCTACGAAGATTGCTTTAAGGCTATCTAAATTATATTTTTTAATAAGTTCGCCCTTAGAATCTTCTCGCCTAATAGCACGAAATGCAGTAGGCGCTGAGAATAATACATTTACCTTATACTCATCTACAATTCGCCAAAACGCAGCCGGATTAGGCGTGCGAACTGGTTTGCCCTCATATACTATAGTGGTACAACCATTCATAAGTGGCCCATAAACTATATATGAGTGGCCAACAACCCAACCCACATCGCTAGCAGCGAAGAATACATCGCCAGGTTTGGCATTATAGATATTATCCATTGACCACTTCATAGCTACGCTATGACCGCCATTTGATCTGATTACACCTTTTGGTGAGCCTGTGGTGCCTGAAGTGTATAAAATATATAGCGGATCAGTAGCTAACACTGGCACACAATCCACGCCTTTGGTTTTCTCTTCTTCGCTCTCCCAATCGATATCACGCCATGGGAGCATATTTGCCTTATATTGTGGTCTTTGCCAAATTAGACAAGTTGTAGGCTTATGCGATGACTGCTTGATGGCTTCATCTAAGATTGGTTTATATGGTATTATATTGCTTACTTCGATACCGCAGCTAGCACTTATTACAACTCTAGGCTTAGCATCTTCGATTCTAGTAGCAAGCTCATGAGCAGCAAACCCACCAAATACCACGCTATGGATAGCACCAATTCTCGCACACGCTAGCATCGCAATTACAGCTTCAGCCATCATCGGCATATATATCACAACTCTATCGCCTTTGACAACGCCTTTATTTGTTAAGATTCCAGCGACTTTAGCGACTCTATCTCGAAGTTGTCTGTATGTATATTTCTTCTTAGTATCAGTAACAGGAGAGTCATATATCAAAGCGAGTTGATCCCCTCTGTTATTGTGTATATGCAAATCTAGGGCGTTATAGCATGTATTCATACACCCACCAACAAACCATTTATAGTGATCCCCACTATCATCTAAAACTTTATCCCATTCATTATACCAATGAACTTTTTGAGCAGCTAATGCCCAGAAATTTTCTGGCTCATTAATGGAGAGATCATAAGACTCTTGATAAGGGCTAGAACTCATAGTAATCCTTTCTTGTTTTGTTAGTGCAATTATAAGGGTTTAAAAAATAAATTAAAATGTTAAATTTTGTTACAATTTGTAAATTTATGCTCATAAAATTTGAAAATTGCACAAAATTTATACAAAATTTAGTTAAAATGTTGCATAATTTAGCAAGAATTTTGAGATAAAATTTGCGTAAAATTTGATTAAATTTTTTAGTGTGTTACTATTAGTAACATTTAATAAATATGGAGATTAAAATGCTAAATGCGATGGAGAGATTTATAATAATATTTGAAAAATCTAAGCTATCAATGAGTAAATTTGCAACAATTTTAGGGAAAGATCGCCGAACTTTACTCTCATGGATAGAAAATAGCGATAAAAAATCCCCAAGCGATGAGGTAAAGTCGCTTATTTGTAGCCATTTTCGTTACAGTAAAGATATTTGGGAGTGCGATGAGAGCGAATTTTATCGCTATATTGATGGGATTGATGATGGAGATTTACGCCTTATTGATGATGGTTATGAGAATTTACTAAAGTATATTTATGAAAATGAAAATGAAGGTTCGTTGATTTTACACCCTACATTTCCAAATCCAGCATATAGAGATTTTGTAACTAGTAGTGTTTATAAAGATTTTGATAGCGATGAAGCTGCACAATATCGCAAAAAGCGTGGCCTAAAGATGCGTGCATATAGTTTTGGGGCGGCTGAGTGGTATAGTATTAAGTCTTTGTTGGAATTTTGCTTTGCAAATATTGGAAATTTCTATACAAAAGAGCAAAAAATTCAAATTTTAGAGTTGATGATTGTTACTTTTCGTGACAATCTTAATAAATCTATATATTTTTTTGATTCATATGATAAGAAAATTTATGGCCTTGATATGTTTTATCTATCGGTAAATCCTAAAGAAAAACGAATGTTTTTAAAGCTTCCTCTTGAGACTGCAATTGTTGAGATTAAAAACAGCGATCTTGTTACTAAAATACACACTCACTACACACACGCTAAAAAATGCCCCACTCATATCGATCCAAAAGATGCAGTTATGATTATGGAGTTGATTTTAAATTCTTTAAAAGATGATGAGAGTTTAGAACAAACCTGCGATAAGATAGATAAATTTAGCCCTTATGGAGCGATTTTTAAAAAGGCAATTAGTAGAAAAGTTTAAAAATTAGTAGATTATATATAGTATAATTGCGTTATGGAGATATGCTAACACCCATATTTTATAATCAGCCTACTTACTGCTTAAATCGCTATAAAAGAGTAAAATTTGGTAAATAGTCGGTAATAATTTGGCAAAAATTCAGTAAACATTAAGTAAAAAATCATTACAATTCTAAACTTATTTTTTACAAGGAGATAAAATGAAATTATTTAAACTAAGCTTAGCTGCTATTGTAGCTGCAGGTGCTTTAACAAGCGTAGCGAGTGCTGCATCACTTGAAGAAGCTATTAAAAATGTAGATGTATCAGGCTATGCAAGATATAGATTTGATAGCACAAATACTAGTAGTAGTACAGATCCTAAAAAAGACGGTACAAAAAACTACCACAGATTTACATCAGATGTAAATTTCAAATCTGCACTAGATGATAACTTCTTTGGTGTTATCGGCTTTAGATATGATAGCCGTGATTTGTCTGGTGAGAGAGCAGATGCTGCTACTCAAGTAGGCACAGCTAATCGAGGTGACACTGATGATAACTATGGTCAAACATTCAATGTTCGCCAATTCTATCTAGGATATACAGCGGGTAACACAACTATCCAAGCTGGTCGCCAAGTCCTAGGTACATTCTTCACTGATGATATGGTAGGTACTGGTATCAAAGTTCTTAATAGCGATATCAGTGGTCTGACTCTAGCTGCTATAGCATTTGATAACCTTCAAAATGATGGCGATATCCATACAAGAGACTTATTTATCGGTTCAAATGGTGCTAATGAGCATGTATATGATAGAAACCTATATGGTGTAGCTGCTATCGGCTCATATGATCCAGTAAGCTTCCAAGCATGGTACGCAGCTCTTGATAGCGTAGCTCAACTATACGCTCTTGATGTAACACTAGGAGCTAACCTAGGTGGCGCTGACCTAAGCCTACAAGCTCAATATGCTGGCTCTGCAATGTGGGCTAACAGTGTTAGAACTGAACAAACTATAACAAAAGTTCCTGTCCCAGGTGTCCCAGGTGTCCTAGTACCATCAAGCTCTCCAGTAGAACTAGATGATGCTCAATTCTTAGCTGTTAAAGTTGGCGCTAAAGCATTTGGCTTCGATGCTAGCGCAGGATATGTAAATATCAATACTCAAGGCAGTGGCGCTTCTCTAATCTCACTTGAAGACCAAGGTGCCTTCATCACAGCTGGTGAGGATCTACTAGACTATACAAAAGTTGGTGCTGATCAAAGCATCTACTTCGTAACAGCTGGCTATACATTTGCTGACAAAGTAAGAGTAGGTGCTGACTATGTAGGTTCTAGAGCTGAGGAAAGAAGTAATTATGTAGATGCATACGAAGCAGTAGCTAGAGTAGATTATAAATATAGCAAAAAACTTAACTTCAAAACTTGGTATTCATACATTGATAGAGACAACAATGGGGATGATGCTAAACACCTAAGATTTGAAGCTAGATATAACTTCTAATATAATTAGGGTTTAAATCTCTTGGGGAGCCTAGATAGCTAGGCTCCCCTTTTTTATACTTTTTATCCATTAAATTCATATAGCTTTATAAATTTCAATCATTACAAACTAAAATATCATAGATTTCTTATAAAATTTGAGTAAAAATTTAAATAAAAGTAGTCAAAAATTACCACAAGGTAATTCATTATTGCCCCGCATAAGCGAGGCTCAAGACTAATAAGCCTTGACAGCTATTACACAAAGTAGTATAATAACAACAATAATGAATTGTGGCTTCATTATCGCTCCTTTTGGGGCGTAAATTTGCCACAAGGGTCGGACCTTGTGGCAAACCCTCAAGCGTGATTATATCCTAATTTATTTTAAAATGTTTTTAGTTTAGTGAATTTGATTTTTGATTTGAATTTGTGTTTTAAATTAAAATTTAAAATATTGTTATGCTTACTCATAGTGTGATTTTTTGCGATTTGGACAATAGAATTTATAATTACAAAAGGGTAAAAAATACTAAATAAATTCAAATTTCTTAAAGTCAAATTTAGATAAAATCATACCTTATAGTTGCTAATTAAAATTTTGCAATGTCTTATAATTGTAGTAATAGTAAATTGATAATAGCATATTAAAACAAAAGGAAAAAAATGAAAATAACAAAATGGGCGATACCATTACTAATAGCCTCAAATCTAATAGCTGCAAATGATAGCTATATAATAGAAGCTGATGGAGAGTTTGGCAAGGAGTTAAAAGCCCTAGTAGAAAAACACGCCAAAGATAATAATCTAAGCGTAAAAGTATATGAAAATAGCAATAAGCAATCATCTAAATTTGAAGATGATGAAGATGATAGATTTATAAATATCGGTATAAATAAAAATGCTAATTATAACAGTGATAAAGGTAAAGAGCTATATGAGAAAAACTGCAAATCCTGCCACGGCGAAAAAGGCACTAAAAGGGCTATGTCAGTTTCAGAAAGATTAAGCGATATGAGCGGAGATGATATAGCTGACTCAATGGCTGGATATAGAGGTGATGCTCAGTATGGCGGTAGATTAAAGTATATAATGAGACCTATTGCTATTAGGATGAGTCTAAAAGATTTAGGCCATATCATAGCATATTTAAAAGGTGATAACGCCTTTGCCGTAGATGAGGATGAAAATGAAAATATCAAAACTACCCCAACTACTCAAGGTAGCTATTTAGAGTAAATCAATACAAAGGTAATAAAATAAAATTAGTTAAACTAAGCTTAGCTGCAATCGTAGCTGCAGGCGCTTTAACAAGTGTAGCAAACGCTATATCACTTGAAGAAGCTATTAAAAATGTAGATGTATCGGGTTATGCAAGATATAGATTTGATAGTTAAAATGCAAAACTAGCATCTTTTGAAGATACGGATAAACCTAATCATAAATTCAAATTTATTAAAGTCAAATTTAGATAAAATCTTGCTTTATAAATCGAAATTTTGTAGTAAAATATATAAAGGATACAAATGAAAAAGCTTTCATTAATTGCTTTGGCTGCTGCGGTGGCTATTAGCTCAGCTGCTGCTAAAGAGATTAAAATCGGTGTAGTTTTACCTATTACTGGTGCTGTAGCAGCATATGGTCAAACAGCATGGGCTGGCATTAAATTAGCTAACAAGCTAGAACCAACACTAAAGAATGGAGATACTATCACTCTAGTATTAGTAGATAATAAAGGCGACAAAGTAGAGACAGCTACAGCTACTACAAGATTAGTAAGCGAAGATAAAGTAAGCGGTCTAATCGGTGCAATGGTTACTGGTAACACTCAACAAGTATTACAAATCGCAGATGAAAAAAAGGTGCCTATGATAGCCCCAGCTGCCACAGCTGATAAGCTACTAGATCGTGCTAAATACGGTGCTAGAGTTACATTTATGGATTCATTCCAAGGGACTAGTTTTGCTTCATGGGCAGTAAGTCAAAATATGAAAACAGCTGTGTTAGTAGTAGATCAATCTACATCATATTCAATCGGTCTAGCAAGAGCCTTTAAAAAAGAGTTTGAAAAACAAGGTGGCAAGCTACTAAAAGAGTTAAAAATTAGTAGTGGCGATAAGGATTTTAAAGCGATAGTATCACAAATAAATAGCTTAAATCCTGATCTAGTGTATATGCCATTTTATCATCCAGAAGCTGCGCTACTAGTACGCCAGGCTAGACAAATAGGGGTAAAATCGCAATTTGCTAGTGGTGATGGTGTATCAAATGACACATTTATCGAGCTTGCTAGCGATGCATCAAATGGATATCTATATACAGATGCATTTGATAGCTCAAACCCACCAACAGCTAAATCAAAAGCCTTTGTAGAAGCATATGCAAAAGAAAATGGAGATAACAATGTCCCTGGATTTACAGCACTTGGTGCTGACTCATACTATTTAATGATAGATGCGATGAATAGATGTGCTGATGGGGCTGATAGAGAGTGCGTAAATAAAGAGATCAAAAATAGCAAAAACTTTGAAGGCGTATCAGGTATAATCAATATAGATAAAAAAGGCAACGCAGAACGCTCAATAGTAATCAAAGAGATTGCTGGCGGCAAAGCGATGTATAAAGATACTGTAAATCCTAAGTAATACTTTGAACTTTTACATAACAGGGGTACCCCACGCCAGTGGGGCTAAAGCCTTTATTCTCGCAACAAAGCCAGCGATAGTTAGTATCGCTGTGCCTTTATGTTGCTCGGGTTCTTTAGTGGCGACTTTGTTGCCACGCTAAAAGAACATTAAAATAAATTTCTATATAAGATAATCAACCTTATTAAATTTGGAATAAAAATTGCTTTACATACAAGAAATTATTTGAATTTACAAATAAAGGACTTGTATGAAAGCGATTAAAATATTGCTTCTAGCATTATTTATGGCACTTAGTGCACAGGCTGCTATGATTAAAGAGTTAGCTAGTGTTGTAGGTGTTCGTGATAACCAACTAATCGGTTATGGATTGGTTGTTGGTTTAAATGGCACAGGCGATGGTAGTAGTAGCGAATTTACCATTCAATCGCTATCAAATATGCTTCAAACGGTCAATGTCAAAGTCGATCCAAATGATATCAAATCTAAAAATACAGCTGCTGTTATGGTTACAGCAAAGCTTCCTCCTTTTGCTCGTCAAGGTGATAATCTAGATGTTACAGTTAGTTCCATTGGTGATGCTAAAAATTTAATTGGCGGAACGCTTTTGCTTACAGCACTTAAGGGTGTTGATGGTGATATTTACGCTCTAGCTCAAGGCGCTTTAACGCTTGGTGGCTCAACTGCAAAAGGCGGAAATCATCCAACGGTTGCAACTATAATGGATGGTGCTTTGGTTGAAAAAGAGGTAGTATATGATATCTATAATAAACCAAATGCAAATTTAAGTCTAAAAAATTCAAGCTTTCAAACTGCAATAGATATGCAAAATACTATCATATCTAAATTTGGTGCTGGTTCGGCAATGGCGCTTGATCCTAGAACCATTACTTTAACTAAGCCATCTGGTATTAGTATGGTGGAGTTTTTAGCTAGCGTGCTAGAGACTGATATGAACTATAAGGCTGAAGATAAGATTATAATCGATGAGCGTACAGGTACGGTAATAAGCGGCATAAATATCAAGGTTGAGCCTGTTATAATCTCCCATGGCGCTATTACAATTCAGATTGATGGAAGCGGATTTGATCCGGCTGCACCTGCTGCTGGTGATGTAGATATCGGTAATGTAGCGATTAATACTAATACAAACACAATTAAAATGAATCAAGGAAATGTCACAGTAGCTAATATCACAAGGGCTTTAAATAAGCTAGGCGCAACACCAAAAGAGATTATAGCAATTATTGAGAATTTAAAACGAGCTGGAGCGATCCAAGCTGGCGTGGAGGTGATATGATGAGAGTAGATACTAGCGCAGCACTTAGTGCGTATAATGCTGCAAGTACGCAAAATATAGGCAATACAAAACCTGTTGATGATGTAGCGCTTAGAGAGCAAACTGATGCTTTTGAGGCATTTTTGGTTAAGGAGGTTTTAGATATTGCATTAAAAAATGAAAATCCGCTATTTCCAGAAGATCCGGGCGATAAGATTTATAACTCTATGTATAATGATGCAATGAGTAAGGCGCTAAGTGGTGGATTTGGATTTTCTGAGTTGTTATATAATTTTTTAAAAGAGAGAGCCTAAATAAAAGTTGAATTTTTCCGATTTAGCTTAAATAAAATAATTAGCTAAAAAGGATTTACGATGATAGGTTCTATAAAAGCAGGTGCTATCTATAATAGCATCGTAACACCAAAAAACGAAGAGAAAAAAAACGAACAATTAACACAAACTCAAAGTAGTGGTAACTCTAAGATAAAAGAGCTAACTGCGATGATACAAAAAGGCGAGTATAAAGTAGATATAGACGCCCTTTCTAAAAAAATCGCAGATTCTTTGGTCTAAATTTAACTGCTTCTTTGAGTAATCAAAGGAGCAAAATATGGTAAAACACTATCTAGACGAGGCTATATCGGAGCTTGGTGAATTAATAGCAATCACTAAGCAAGATATAGAAAATATTCAAAAAGCTGACCACTCACATGTAGATGACCACAGCAAGAAAAAAACCGAATTAGTCCGAAAATTTGAAAAAACTAAATCTCAGCTTGATAATGAATTAGTCAAACTAGCTCAAGCTAATGCTGGCACAGATTTAGCTAGTATGTTATCTGATGAGATAAAAGATAGATTAGCTCAATTAAGAGACTCATTAGAAACTCTCCAAAAATTTAATAAAGAGTATGCTAAATCAGTAGTTGTGGTCAAAGAATTCTATGACTCACTACTAAAGACAATGCTAGGCGCACAAAATCCAAGCTCATATGGAGATGGGACAAAATCTAGCCTAGCAGATGCTGAAAAACTACTAAAATTAAGGATTTGATATGGGAATTTTTGATTCTTTATACACAGGCGTGAGCGGTCTAAATGCAGCTCAAATTCAAATTCAAGTAACAGGGCAAAATATCACCAATGTAAATAGTGATTACTATACTCGCCAAAGGGTGGTCCAATCAGCTGCTAATCCGCTTCATGCAACTCCTGGCGATATTGGGCTTGGAACTAGAGTTGATACGATTGTAAGGATTCATGATGAATTTACCTTTACTAAACTAAAAACTGCATCATCAAATAAAGAGTGTACATCTTATAAAGAGGATATTTTAAAAGAGATTACTCAAAGATTTCCAGATTTGCAAGATACAGGGTTGCTAAATGATATCCAAAACTACTATCAAGCGTGGAATAATTTTGCTTCTCACTCATATGAATCTAGTCAAAAAGAAAATTTGCTAAATATTACAAATACGCTAACTCATAGAGTAAATGATACTGCGCTTCAGCTACAGACTATACATAAAAGTATAAATGATGATATCGTAATAGCAGTAGAGGAGATAAATCGCTTAGGTCAGCAAATAGCAGATATAAATAGGCAAATTCAATCAGTTGAGGGTAAAAGTGGCTCAGTTAATGCTAATGATTTAAGAGATAAAAGAGACCAGCTAGAATCTACAATGGCAAATTTAGTTAATATCTCAACATTTAAAAATGATATTATGTCTGATAGTAGATATGGTGGTGCAATGACTGACCAAGGCAAAGATTATACTCTAGCAATTGATGGTATAACGCTTGTTGAAGGGGTAAATTTTCACCCATTAAAGCTAGATACGCAGGCTTCTAAAGATGGATTTGCTACTATATACTATGAGTTAAATGATGAAACTAGAGTAGAAATGAGTAATAAAATTACTAATGGCAAACTAGGTGCTATGCTTGAT
Organism: Campylobacter devanensis; assembly: GCF_002139915.1. Lineage (NCBI taxonomy): Bacteria > Pseudomonadati > Campylobacterota > Epsilonproteobacteria > Campylobacterales > Campylobacteraceae > Campylobacter > Campylobacter devanensis. Next base: position 1,130,119 of record NZ_CP018788.1, on the reverse strand, counting down.
TTGCGTGGTAGAAACGTAGATGAGCATGGCGAATTTATGGATGGAACTATTACTGATTTTAGAAATAACCTTGATACATTTGCTCAAACTATGATTGTTCATACTAACAATATCTATGCGTTATCAGCTCAAGATAAGATGCATAGTATAGATTTAAAAGATATGGATAAGGATATGACGCTACAAAACTATAGCTCATATATACAAAGTGGGAGCTTTGATGTAGTTGTCTATAATGCTTCAGGGAAAGAGGTCGCTAGAAAATCTATAAATATCGATGCATCGACTACTATGAATGATACAACACAAGGAACATCAATCGTTTCGCAGTTTAATTCAAATGTCGATGGTAATGGCAATAATAATACAAATGATGATTTAGATGATTATTTTGAGGCGATTTATACATTTGATCCAAAAATAGGAATGGGAAAACTAGGCTTTATTCCAAAAGGTGCTGAGGGCGAATATACAATATCAATTGAAGATAATGGGACAAATTTTGCTGGTGTTTTTGGTATGAGTCAGTTCTTTGAAGGAACTAAAGCATCAAATATGCAAGTTGAACAAAGTCTAAGAGCTGATAGTTCTAAAATACAAGGTAGCAAAGCTCCAATAGATGGCGATAATACTATGGCAAATGAGATGGTATTGCTACAAACTAAACAAGTAGATTTTATCAATAAAGATGGCAGTATAAAAAATGAAACAATCAGCGGATATTATCGTTACTTAACATCAGATATTGCTGGTAGAACTGAATCGGTAATAGCACTAAACTCAACTAATCAATCTCTATATGCTAGTGTATATGCTGAGCATCAAAGCATTAGCGGGGTAAATATTGATGAAGAGTTATCAAATTTAATTCGTTTTCAAAGTAGCTATGGCGCAGCAGCAAAGATCATAACTACAGTCGATCAGATGTTAAATACGCTCCTATCTACAAAACAATAATGAATAGACTAAAACTCGCCCTAGATGATGAACTCTCTAGGGCAAATACTACAAATGGCCTTTATAGTGCTGCTGATCCACTTCAAATCGCTACTAAATTTAAAACCGATCCAGTAATAACGCTTATTTGTGCGCTTTTTGCTTATGGTAATGCTAGGGCAATTGTGAAGTTTTTAATTGGATTGGATTTTAATATTTTAAGCTTAAGCGATAAGGATATTTTAGATATTACTTTGGAGAAAAAATATATCTATAGATTTCAAAATAGCTTAGATGTGGCGCAAATTTTTGTAACGATGGCAAGAGCTAAAAGGGAGTTAGATTTAGAAAATATAATACAAAAAGGTTCTCAAAATAGTGCTATTATTTATGGTATAAATATGCTTATTAATGAAATTTATAGGCTTAATGAGTACCGCTCAAGTGGGTATGAGTTTTTCTTTGGTAAAGAGTTTAAAACTGAACCTAAAAGCCCATATAAACGCTATAATATGTGGCTTAGATGGATGGTAAGAGATAGTGATATTGATCTTGGATTATTTAAAAATATTAATAAATCAAATTTAATCTTACCGCTTGATACGCACACTCACAAAGTAGCTCAAGCAATTGGCCTATGTAGCCGCAAAAGCTATGATTATAAAGCAGCTAAGCAAATTACTGATAATTTAACTCTATTTGATCCAAATGATCCAATTAAATATGATTTTGCTTTATATCGCATAGGTCAAAGCGGTAATTTACAAAAATTTTTAGAACGCATAAAAGGGTAAATTTAATAAAAACTTGCTAATATAATAGCTAAAAATTAAGCGAGTAAAATATGGAAAATAGACTAAAAGAGTTAAAAAAAGTTACTAAAAAATTACAAATTTTAAATCAAAACCAAAGAGCAAATTTAATACAAAAAATAGCTGATGCAATAGAAAATAATATAGCTAAAATTATAGAAGCTAACGCAATAGATTTACAAAATGCTAAGGATTTAAGTCCAGCTTTGCAAGATAGATTAAAGCTAGATGAAGTGCGTATAAAGTCTCTTGCAGATGGGATTAGAGATATAGCAATGTTAAAAGATCCAATTGGTAAAATTCACGATGGCTGGAGTGCTAAAAGCGGATTAAAGATAGAAAAAATCAGTGTGCCTCTTGGGGTGATTGCTATGATATACGAATCTAGACCAAATGTCACAGCTGAAGTAGCCGCTCTTGCTATTAAAAGCGCTAATGGCTGTGCATTAAAGGGTGGCAAAGAGGCTATAAACTCAAATTTAGCCCTTGCAAGTATAATCAAAAATAGCCTAGGTGAGTATGGTGGCTGTATAGAGTATTTTGATATTAGCAGAGATGAGGTGCTAGAGTTTATTAGAATGGATAGATATATAGATTTAGTAGTTCCTAGAGGAGGGGAGGGGCTGGTAAAATTTGTAAGTGCTAACTCCTCTATACCTGTATTAAAGCATGATAAGGGAGTCTGTCATATCTATGTTCATAAGGCTGCAAATATTCAAAAAGCATTAGATATCTGCGTAAATGCCAAATGCTCTCGTCCAGGTGTTTGCAATGCTGCTGAGTGTGTGCTAGTTGATGAGAGTATTGCTGCTGATTTCTTGCCACTATTAAAAGCTAGACTTGATAAATTTAGTGTAAAAATTCACGGCTGTCAAAAGAGTGTTAATATAATAAATTGCTTTGAAGCTACAGACAAAAGCTATTATAATGAGTATTTAGATTTTGAGCTGAATTTAAAAATTGTAGGTAGTTTATATGAGGCGCTAGATCATATTGATGAATATAGTAGTGGACATAGTGAAGCGATTATAAGCGATGATTATGCTGCTTGTGAGGAATTTTTAAGCCGTGTTGATAGTGCGTGCGTCTATGCAAATGCTTCAACTAGATTTAGCGATGGGGGAGAGTTTGGCTTTGGCGCAGAGGTTGGTATTAGCACTTGCAAAATGCATGCTCGTGGTCCTGTAGGCGTAGATGAACTAACGACTTACAAATATATTATTAGAGGTCAAGGCCAGATTAGATAACTACTCTAGCCTAAAGGTGAAAAATTGGCTGTGATATTTGCTATCACCTAATCCACTATACTGTGTGATGGCTGCATCAATATTTCCAACTTCTTGATATAAAAATCCAAGTGCTAGCCTAGCCTCGCTATAGGTTGGGTTAGTAAGTTTAGCAAGTTCAAGATAAGCGATGGCACTATCAGGATGATTTGCCCCAATACTTGCAACGCTGGCTAAAAATAGCGTGTTTGCATCATCTTCTTTTTCAGTATTTACTAGCTCATTATAGATAGTATAGGCCTCTTCATAGTGTCCTGTAAATAGGCTTAAATATGCTAATGTGTGTAAAATATCCTTAGTATTATCAGATGAGATTTTTAAGTCTTTAATAATACTTTCACGCTCTATATTTAGCAATCCTGCGATTTGTAAAAGTTTAATATATTCAGTTTTGATAATGGTTGCACCGCCATAGAGAGTACCTTTATCTAGTTTGGTTGTTAGGAATTTAACCTGGATATCTTTAGCGTAGTTTTTGATATTTTTTACATCAAAACGAGTAACTGAGTAGATTATGTTAGTTAGTACATCGTTTGGTAGCTTTTGATTTAGCTTATCAGTAGCTAAGATTACAATATCATTTCTATCTGTAATATAGGCACATATAATATTAAATACGATATTTAACACGCTTTCATTATAGTTTTTATCTAGCCAATCATTTAGTGCGCCTTGATTTCCTTGGGTTAGCTGAATCATTGCTTTATAGATATTATCTTGGTCTAGATTTGTATCTGTATCCATTGTATCCATTACTTCTTTTGTAAGGCGCTTAGCATCTCTGCCTATCATTTTAGCAGCCATTATAGCGTATGCGCCAGCTATGTAGTTAGATGGGTCTAGGTGATAGCTAGTTACAAAGTGCTTATATGCTTGGGCAAAATCACCTAACTGAGCAAATGTAAGAGCTAGATTAAACTGAACAATTGAGTGATTTGGATATAGTTTTGTAATCTCTAAAAAGTCGCTATTAGCTTCTCTTAGTTTATTATTTAGTGCTTTAAAAATTGCTTGAGATAGCATTACATTAGCTTTAGATACTATACCACTAGTCTCTAGATACTCATCAGCTATACTACTTTCATCAACAAATAGGCTCAAGCCACCTTTTCTTATATATTCGATTGTTTGCTTAGGATTAAAGGCCTTGTATGGAGTGAAATAAAATAGAATTTGATAAAGGCTATTTTGGTCAAAAAATTTAGTTAAATCATAGTTATTTTGGGCTAAATTTATATCAAAAAGCTCTGGATTTAAAACTGTCTTAATAGGATATGTATCACGTACAAAAGTGGAGTTAAAATCATTTAACATTTTTAAAGTTTTAGCTGCTGAGCCAAATTCTCCTGTTTTTAAATCAATTAGAGATATGGCTAGATATGTTGATGGAGCATTTTTTTCATCAACTAGCGCTTTATTTAGATACTTTTTAGCCTCTTTATACTCTCCAAGTCGTGCATGAAGAAGTCCAAGAGGCAGGCTAATATCATAATCTTCAACTGCTTTAATAGCTTGAATAGCCTTTTGATCTTCGTGTAGGTAGCTTAGAATTTTAGATCTTAGATACTCTTTTTGGCTGGTATAATATTTTGAATTTGATAAATCTAAAGCATGTAAAGCTTCTATATAGTAGCCTCTATAGTAGTTTACAAGGGCATTATAAAACTCATATAAATTGACATCACTATCTCTATTTATAAAGGCATTAGCTAAATCAATATAGTATTCAAAAAGCCTTTCATCATTAATTTCTAGTGCGCAAACGGCTAAATTTATAGCACTTACGGCTATATTTTCATTATTAGCAATAGCATCTTTAAATGAATTAATCGCATCTTTAAATAGCCCTTGATTCATCTTTGATACGCCTAAGTTGTAGTTTGATAGAGATTCGTTATAAACAGCAATATTTTCATATATTTTTAGAGCTTCGGCTTTGTTCCCGCTCTCGTAGAGTTTGTTAGCTTTAATTAACATACTATCTATTTTTGAGCTTTGGAATTTTTGAGTTATGGTTGGCGGTGTGATAAGTTTTGGCTCTTCTAACTCTATAACTTGTGATTCTGGTTCATCTGAGCCAGAAAATGCCGCAATTAAAGCAGTAATGAGTAGAATAAAAATTAAAATGCTAGCGCCAATTAGCATTAAAAGCTTTTTGGTTAGTTTAAATTTAGATTTAGCCCCCTCAGACTCTTGAGGTGTCTCCTCCTTTGTCTCTTGCTTTTGCTCCTTGGCTCTCTCATCAGAAGACTCTATTGGAATTATATCTTCATTTGGGTCTTTTTCTTGGATTACTACTTCTTGTTGTTCTTTTAACTCATCTGCCATTTAAATTCCTATTAGAAATATTTTTTGAGCACTTCTGGAATGGTTATTGTGCCATCGCTATTTTGATAATTCTCCATTATAGCAATTAGCGTCCTACCAACTGCTAGGCTAGAGCCATTTAGCGTATGTGCTAAGATATTTTTCTTATCATCTTTATATCTGATTTTGGCTCGTCTAGCTTGAAAATCACGAGTATTTGAGATAGAACTAATCTCTCTATATTTGCCCTGACCTGGTAGCCAAACTTCTAAATCAATTGTCTTAGCCGCACTAAATCCTAAATCCCCACTACATAACATCATATGGCGGTGTGGCAAACCAAGAGCGCTTAGCATATCACTAGCACAGCTTACCATCTCATCTAGCATAGCTTCGCTTTGATCAGCTTTGGTGATTGCTACTAGCTCTACTTTTTCAAATTGATGCTGTCTTATCATCCCCCTAGTATCACGACCCGCACTTCCGGCCTCTTGCCTAAAGCAAGATGAGTAGCAAGTCATCTTAATAGGCAGTTTTTCAGCAGGGATAATCTCATCATTATAGATATTAGTTACAGGCACTTCGCTAGTAGGGATTAAATAGAGATCTTCTCCATCTACTTTATATAAATCATCAGCAAATTTAGGTAACTGTCCAGTACCATATAGTGTGTTAGAATTAACCAAAAATGGCACATTAACAAGCTCAAATCCACGGCTCATATTAAAATCAATCATGAAATTCACAAGAGCCCTTGATAATCTAGCCCCATCACCTCTAAGTACTGTAAATCTACTCCCTGATATCTTAGCCCCAGTAGCAAAATCTAGCCAACCAAGCGCTTCGCCCAATTCATGATGCTCTTTTGGCTTAAAGTCAAATTCTCTAGGACTCAAAACGCTCAATATACAGACATTATCATCTTCATCCTTACCTAATGGGACATCATAATCGATGATATTTGGCACACTTTTGGCTATTTTTTCTAAATTTAATTCTAGCTCACCTACTATGCCTAAGAGTGATTGAAGCTCTTTTTTGTTAGCATCTAGCTCTGATTTTAACTCGCTTATATCCTCTTTATTTTTAGCTTTTATGCCAAGTTCCTTGCTTTTTGCATTTTGTATGGCTTGGATATTTTCTAGCTCAAGCCTTTTTGATTTAAGGTTATTGTAAGCTTCTAAAAGTTTAGCTAGCACCCCATCATCTACTTTTTTGGCTTTTAATTTGGCATTTAATTCATCATAATTTGTCTCGATTAATCTTAAATTTATCATATTTTTTCCTTAGTAAATTCCCACAGCATCTCTTACTTTTGCCATAATCTCATCAGAGGTTTTTTTGGCCTTTTTAGCACCGTGATGTAGTATATCTATAATCTCATTTTGATTATTCATATAGTATTGAAATTTCTCTCTAGCAGGGGCAAAATAGTTCCATGTAAGCTCATTTAAATACATTTTAAAATGGCCATAACCTTCACCGCCTTTACTATATCTATCTTGTAAATTTGCTTGTTCTTGTTCATTTAAAAATAGTTTGGCAATTGCGTAAATATTGCAGTTTTGCCAATCTTTTGGCTCTTCTAAAGGAGTACTATCAGTTACAATTGAGCTACACTGTTTTTTTAGTGTTTTAGCATCGCTGAATATATCAATTGTATTTTTATAGCTTTTACTCATTTTAGCTCCATCTGTACCTGGTACGGTAGCTACATTTTGAGCAACTTGTGCTTCAGGTAGAGTAAAAATTTCTCCATAAGCGTTATTGAATTTAAGTGCTAAATCTCTAGCTATCTCTACATGCTGAATTTGATCTTTGCCTACTGGAACTTTTTGAGCATTAAATAATAATATATCAGCAGCCATTAATACTGGATAACTAAACAGCCCGTGATGAGCCTCTAATCCTTTGGCAACCTTATCTTTATATGCGTGTGCTCTCTCTAATAATCCCATTGGAGTAAGCTGAGATAGTATCCAGTAAAGCTCTAATACATCTTTGATATCACTTTGCACCCAAAATGTAGAACGCTGCGGATCTATCCCTAAAGATAAAAAGGCAGCCGCAGCTTCTAATGTATTGGCTTTTAGGCTTTTTGCATCGCTTAGAGATGTCATTGCGTGGTAATTAGCTACAAATATAAACATCTCATCATCGCTATTATTTTGTTTTTCAATCATAGGTTTAATGCTAGCAAAGTAGTTGCCTAGATGAAGTTTGCCAGAGGGCTGAAGTCCTGTTAGAGTTCTCAAATTTTATCCTTTTAGATGTTTGCGATTTAGTAGTTTAACGATTTTAGCAGCTACTTGCTGTGGAGTTTTATCCTCTACATTTATGATAAGATCAGCTTTTTTAGCATATGCTTCATCGCGCTCTTTATGCAAGGCTTTGGCTCTATTTAAGTCGCTTAGAAGTGGTCTTTTGGCTAGTTTTTTATCTGCATTTGGAGCAGCTTTTATGCGTTCTATTATCTTATCAAAATTTGATTTTAGATATATTACGGTGCCAATTTTATTTAAATTTTTAACCTTATAAAATCCACCACCAGTAGAAATTACTACTCCATTTACCGATTTTTCTAGAAATTTAGCTAAATTTTTCTCTATCTTTCTAAACTCAGCCTCACCATCTTCTTCAAAAATTTTTTTAATTTTTTTATTAGCAAAGCTCTCTATTAAATCATCTCCATCAATAGCAAAAACTCCCATTTTGCGTGCTAAAACTCTAGCTACGCTACCTTTGCCAACACCCATAAATCCTATTAATATTATATTTTTATATGTCTGTCTCACTTTTACCCTTGTTTTTTGGTATTAGAACTACTGGAGTCCCATTTAGATTAAATCTCTCTCTAAGCTTATTTAACAAGTATCGCTTATAACTAAAGTGTAAAGATCTTGGTTTATTCATTACCAATGCAATTTTAGGAGGCGCAAACCCAAATTGAGCCGCATAAAAAATCTTTACAATCTTACCATGATCTCTAGGAATCGGGTGAGTTCGCACAGCCTCTTCTATTAATGCGTTTAGTTCAGAGGTTTTAATCCTTTGTGTGTAGTTTTGATATATCTCTTGGATTAAAGGGTAGAGCTTGTGGATTCTCTTGCCACCAAGGGCTGAAACGCTTATAATTGGAGCGTAAGCTAGGAATTTAAATCTATCTCTAATCTCAAAGGCTACCTTATCAAACCCATCATGATCCTTATCCCATTTATTTAGTACAATGATTACGCCAAGCTCAAATTTGCCAACTAATCCAGCTATTCTCTCATCAAGCTCAGTAAATGGCTCACTAGCATCTAAAACTAATAGCGCTATATCTGCTATTTCTAAAATCTTTTGAGTGCGATTTAGAGCGTATTTTTCTATACCTTCTATCTTTCCGCGCTTTCTAATGCCAGCGGTATCGACAAACTCAAAAACTCTATCATTATACACAAAGCTCTCATTTACCGGATCAATTGTTGTGCCAGCAATACTACTAACTACGGAGCGATTATCATTGACAAGTGCATTTAATAGGCTTGATTTACCTACATTTACACGACCTACGATACCGACTTTGATGTTTTTATTTTCATAATCTATGGCTTTATTATCAAGGTCTAGTTCGCCTTGTTCATTAAAATCTTCTAAAAACTCATCAAAATCATCAGTATCGAATTTTAAATTTGCTTGTGGTAGCTGCTTGTAAATCCACTCGCACAGCTCATCAACTCCACTAGCGTGGCTTACAGAGATATTAAATACTACGCTAGCACCAAATTCATTAAATTCCCAACTACGCTCTTCATCTTTTTTGCTATCTACTTTATTTATTACTAGCGCTATTGGCTTATTTAGCTTTAATAAACTATAAAATAATTTTTTATCTGCATCATCTGGTAGCATCTTTCCATCTACCATAAATATTATTATATCAGCACATTTTGCAGCATTTAGAGTATTGTTTTTGACATTGATAAAAAGCTCATTACTATCATCTATTCCACCGCTATCTATGAGTACGCAGCTTTTATCATCGATTTGAATTTGAGTTTTATTTGTATCTCTGGTAGTGCCGCTAACATCGCTAGTTATGGCAATTCTTTGCTTTGCTAGACGATTAAAAAGCGAGCTTTTGCCGACATTTGGACGGCCTACTAGTATCACTTCCTTCATGAGTTTCCTTGAAAATTATTGGGATAGATTATATCTAAAAGCGTATTAAGCATTTATAAAATTGGAATTTGAGAATGCAATTTTTAGACATTTATGCAGAAAATCAAAATGATTTTTTATAAATTTCATATAATAGGTTTTAAAATATTGCATATTATAACAAATTTAGTTGTTACAAAATAGGCTTTATATAAGTATTATTAGTAACTGTAATAAGTATGGCAATTTATATTAATTTACTTTTTAAATCAACAGTAATTGCAAATTTAATACTATAAAATACTGATTAAATGAATAGAGCTTAAATTTTGTAAATTAATATTTATTAAAGATCACTATAATTGTTAAATCAATAATATTATTGTAGTAATGATTAATTTGATAGATTAGAGTAAAAAAGATTATCATTTAAAATTTATATAGCAAATAACTTACTAAAACAACCAAGACATTTTAAATTTTGAATGAAAAAGATGGCGCGGCGGACGGGGCTCGAACCCGCGACCTCCGGCGTGACAGGCCGATATTCTAACCAGCTGAACTACCGCCGCACCTAAATTTAAGAATAAATGGTGGTCGCTATAAGACTCGAACTTATGACATCCACCTTGTAAGGGTGGCGCTCTACCAACTGAGCTAAGCGACCTTGCAATGGCGACCCTTGCAAGATTTGAACTGGCGTTTTTGCACAGAGAATGCAATGTCCTGGGCCGACTAGACGAAAGGGTCTAATAAAAAGTGGTGTCCTGTGTTGGATTCGAACCAACGGCCACCTCCTTAAAAGGGAGATGCTCTACCGGCTGAGCTAACAAGACACGAATGGCGCGGCGGACGGGGCTCGAACCCGCGACCTCCGGCGTGACAGGCCGATATTCTAACCAGCTGAACTACCGCCGCACCTAAATTTAAGAATAAATGGTGGTCGCTATAAGACTCGAACTTATGACATCCACCTTGTAAGGGTGGCGCTCTACCAACTGAGCTAAGCGACCAAAGTGGTGTCCTGTGTTGGATTCGAACCAACGGCCACCTCCTTAAAAGGGAGATGCTCTACCGGCTGAGCTAACAAGACACTTAAAAAATGAAGTTGAATTATACAAAAAATATTTCTATTTGTCAAGGCATAAAAGTAAATTTTAGCTAAAATTTGTTAATTTTTTTATTTTAGCTAAAATTTGGATACAAAAGTAGTCAAAATCACTACAACTATGTTAAATTTAACTATTTTTTTGTTAAATTATTATCTTTGTTGACTTTGTTGTTGTCTTTTTTAGTTGGTTTTTTATTTTCTTTGTTTAGACTTTTTAGATTTGTTGTATCAGTTGCACCACTTGTAATTAGATCTATTTTGATATTTTCGTAAATTTTATCACCTATTCCAGAGACATTTTTAATCTCATCAATACTATTAAATTTGCTTTTTTGTCTGTATGATATAATTGCTTCGGCCTTGCTTTCGCCAATACCTGGAAGCTCCATTAGCTCATTTTTACTAGCTGTATTAATATTTATGGCTGCCCACATCATACTTGCACTAATTGCAACTATAGCTAACGCTTTCATTAACTCTCCTTAAAGTAAAATAACTTTATTATATCAAATTTTTAGTATTTTTGTGGAAAAATTAATTAAAATTAGATAAAATTTAACTAATTTTTTACCATATTTATTTTTTGGTTTAAGTTTATATTTTAAATTATTAAATTTTTAATAAAAAGCTTCAGTTGAAATTATAATTTAACGTCATAATATTGCAAATTAAAAGATTATTATGCTACGCCCATGATAATAAAATTTGATAAAAAGATATTTTGTAGCAAAATAGGGCGTAGCAAAGTTGTTATATTTCTTGTGATTTTATAAATTTATCAATTAGCTCAAGCTGTATATCTACACTATAATCACTTGTTCCTCCAAGGCTTTTTCTAGCCTCTTTAGAACTTTCTAGCGTTAAAAGTTCTAAAACATCGGTACTAATATTAGGCTCTACACTTTGTAACTCATTTAGACTTAACTCACTTAAATCTTTGCCAAGACTTTCAGCTAAGGCAACACATTTACCAGTTATAAAGTGTGCTTGACGGAATGGAATAAACTTTTTCTTGACCAAATAATCAGCTAAATCAGTAGCGCTTAGGTGTCCAATTTTAGTTGCTTTTAACATATTTTCTTTATTAAATTTAATTTCTTCTATCATCGCATTTAGTATAATTAGTGAGTTCTTGGCATTTTTTACGCTATCAAATACACACTCTTTATCCTCTTGCATATCTTTATTATAAGCTAGTGGTAGAGATTTCATCGTGGTTAATAAAGAGATTAGATTGCCATAGATTCTACCAGTTTTACCTCTAATTAACTCAGCTACATCTGGGTTTTTTTTCTGTGGCATTATGCTTGATCCAGTGCTAAATTTATCACTAATTGTAATATATCCAAACTCACTGCTACTCCATAAGATTAATTCTTCGCACAATCTAGAGGTGTGGGTAAATACTACGCTAAGATTAAATAATAACTCTAATGCAAAATCTCTATCACTTACACTATCCATCGCATTTGGCGTAATACCATTAAAGCCTAATTCATTAGCAACCATCTCACGGTCAATTGGGTGTGGTGTTCCAGCCATTGCACATGATCCAAGTGGGCTTAGATTGTTACGCTTGTGGCTACTAATAAGCCTATCATAATCCCTACTAAACATAAACGCATAGGCTAGTAAATGATATGCTAGACTAACGGGTTGAGCGTGTTGGAGATGTGTAAAGCCTGGCATTAGGGTAGATTTGTGTTCTTTAGCGATACTATTTATAGTTTTAATAAGATTTAAAAGTAGTTTAGCTAGATCTAAATTTGCTTCTAAAACAAAGAGTCTAAAATCAAGAGCGACTTGGTCATTTCGGCTTCTTGCAGTATGTAATTTACCGCCAAATTCAGCTCCAATAATTTGGCTAAGTCTTTTTTCAACTGCCATATGTATATCTTCATCAGCTATGTTGAATTTAAATTCTCCATTTTCTATCTCAGATTTTACTTGATCTAATCCTTCTAAGATTTTATTTACAGCCTCATCTTCAATGATTTTGCATTTACCTAGCATCTTTGCGTGAGCTTTTGAACCAGCAATATCTTGAGCATATAGCTCTTTATCAAATTCAATCGATGCGTTAAAAGCTTCTAATAGCTCACTACTAGCCTCGCTAAATCTACCTTGCCACATTTTTTGCATGAAAAGAATCCTTAATAAAATAATAAAAATAGTAGAATAATCCGCCCAAAATAGGGCGGAGTAGGTTAGTTTATAGGGCCAGCCTTAGCAAATTGTACGCCTTCAGCTACATCCTCATAACGTTTAAAGTTGCTAATAAACATATTAGCTAGATTATCCCTTGCAGCGATATATTCATTTTTATCAGCCCATGTGTTGATAGGATTTAGCAGATTAGTTTCAACACCATCAAGTGATTTTGGTATAGCTAGATTGAATTTTTCAAAGTTTTCAAATTCGCATTTTTGTATGCTACCATCTAAAATTGCGTTGATACAAGCACGGGTAGCTTTGATACTCATTCTTTTGCCTACGCCATACGCACCACCGCTCCAGCCGGTATTTACTAGATAGACATTTACTTGATGTTTGTCTATTTTTTCGCCCAATAGTCTTGCATAAACGGTTGGATGAAGCGGCATAAATGGCTCACCAAAACAAGCTGAAAAAGTAGCTTGAGGTTCAGTAATTCCACGTTCAGTACCAGCAACTTTTGCTGTATAACCACTTAAGAAGTAATACATAGCTTGTTCTTTTGTAAGTTTTGATACTGGAGGAAGTATCCCAAAAGCATCAGCTGTAAGGAATATAATATTTCTTGGGTGTCCAGCTTTTAGGCTTGGTTCGTGATTTGGAATGTGTTCTATTGGATAGCTTACACGAGTATTTTCTGTTTTTGAGTCATCACTATAATCTACTATGCCATTTTCATCTATACATACATTTTCTAATAGCGCATTGCGTTTGATAGCAGCATAAATTTCAGGTTCGCTTTTAGGATCTAGGTTGATACATTTTGCATAGCATCCACCTTCAAAGTTAAATACCCCTTCATCATCCCAGCCATGCTCATCATCGCCGATTAGGGCTCTATTTGGGTCAGTTGATAGAGTTGTTTTACCTGTTCCGCTTAATCCAAAAAATAGAGCAGTATCGCCATCTTTGCCTACATTTGCCGAGCAGTGCATAGATAGTTTATTTTCTAATGGTAGCCAGTAATTCATCATAGAAAATATACCCTTTTTCATCTCGCCACCATACCATGTACCGCCAATAACTGCGATATTATCTTCTATATTAAAGATTACGAATACTTCTGAGTTTAATCCATCTTTTTTATACTCATCATTTACGCATTTGCAAGCGTTATATACCACAAAATCAGGAGTGAAATCAGCAAGTTCAGACTCGCTTGGGCGGATAAACATATTTTTGACAAAGTGCGCCTGCCATGCTACTTCAGTTACAAATCTTACGCTTTTGCGACTTGCTAGGCTAGAGCCACAATATGCATCTTGGATATAGATATTTTTACCACTTAGTTGGGATTTTGCTTTAGCAAGGAGTTTATCAAATGTCTCTTTTGTCATAGGTTGATTAACTTTACCCCATGCTAGATATTTATTACTTGGATCTTGATTTACAAAATACTTATCTTTAGGACTGCGACCTGTGAAAATTCCAGTATCCACACTAAAGGTTCCATTATCTGTGACACAACCTTCATTGTTTGCTTTCTCATGAGCAAAAAGCTCATCATAGCTTAGATTATGATAAATCTCTTTGATATCACTTAAGCCTAGCTTATCTAAATCCTTTATCATATTTTTACCTTTTTATAGAATTAAATTTGATGTTCAATTTTAGTATTTTTTAGCTTAATCTTTGGTTTGATTTTGTAAAAGATTTGTAAATTTTAATAATAAATTTTATAATTTAGTAAAAGTCGCCAAATTTTGGCGACTTTTGGATTATTTTAGCTTGACTAATAGCTGGCCATCTTCTACGGTTTGGCCTTGTGAAATTAGAATTTCCTCAACCTCTCCATCGCATCCAGCCTCAATTGGAATTTCCATTTTCATTGCTTCTAAAATTACAACTGTTTGACCTGCTTTTACGCTATCGCCAATATTTACTAGGATTTTAAATACTCCAGCTGACATTGTAGCTGTAATTTCATTTGATGCTCCAGTAGAGCTTACTGCTTTTGGCTCATCTTTTGGTTGACTAGATTCTTTAGCAGGAGTAATAGATTTTAAAGTAAAATTATCAAATCCATCTGCAACTTCAACATTATAATTGTGGCCATTTACTGTAACACTAAATTGATTTGAACCAGATTTTGTAGCTGGTTTTATAGTATCGCTATTTTTGCGTACCATTACTTTGCCTTCGCCTTTTAGATATGCGATACCTTTTTCTTTACAAGCCGCTGCAATAAAGATATTTTCTTCTGTTGCTTCAATACCTTCTTTTTCTAATATAGCTTTAGTATAGGCGATTGATTTTGTCTCATCTTGGTCTGCAATATCTATAGCTGGTGCAGTAGTAGGCTCTAAATTTAGCTGTTTAGCAGCAAGTTCTACAATATCAGCACTTGGAGTTACAGGAGTTTTGCCAAAGTAGCCCAAAACCATTTTACCATAGCCTTCAGCTATCTTTTTCCATGGGCCAAACATTACATTATTAAATGCTTGTTGGAAGTAGAATTGACTAACTGGAGTTACACTTGTTCCATATCCACCTTTTTCTACTACTTCTCTCATAGCTTTGATAACGGCTGGGAATTTATCTAAGATATTATTATCTCTCATCATTTGTGTATTAGCTGTTAATGCACCACCTGGCATTGGTGAAAATGGAATTAATGGGCTTACTTGAGTAGCTTCAGGTGGCATAAAATAGTCTTTTAAGCAATCGTGCAATACATCTTCATATTTTAAAATTTTATCAACTTCTAATCCACCTAGATCATAATCTTTGCCTTTAACCGCATGAAGCATTGTAAGAATATCTGGCTGACTAGTTCCACCACTTACTGGACTAGCAGCTAGATCTATACCATCTGCACCAGCCTCAAGAGCCGCTAAATAACAAGCTATGCTAACACCCGCTGTTTCGTGAGTATGTAGTCTTAGATGCACATTATCACCTAGTAAGCGTCTTGCCATTTTGATTGTTTGATAGACTTTTTCTGGGCTACTTGTACCGCTTGCATCTTTAAAACAAACGCTATCAAATTCAATTCCACTATCTAGAATTTCTCTTAAGCATTTTTCATAAAATTCAGCATCGTGAGCGCCAACGCAGTTTGGCGGTAAATCCATCATAGTTACTACTACTTCATGTTTTAATCCGTGATGTTTGATTCTTTGGGCGCTATATTCTAAATTTTTAACATCATTTAAAGCATCAAAGTTGCGGATTGTTGTAGCTCCATGTTTTGCAAATAACTTTGCGTGCATATCTATTAATTCTCTACTACCAGTATCTAAAGTTACAGTATTTACGCCACGAGATAGAGTTTGTAGGTTTGCATCTTTACCAGCAGCTTCTCTGAATTTATCCATCATTGTAAATGCATCTTCGTTTAAGTAGAAGTATAGGCTTTGAAATCTTGCCCCACCGCCAAATTCAAAGTGATTAATTCCAGCTTCTTTAGCTGCACTTACAGCAGGTAAAAAATCATTCATTAATACTCTTGCACCAAATACAGATTGGAAACCATCTCTAAAAGTGGTATCCATCACATCGATAAATTTCTTTGCCATATTTTTCCTTTTATTAAATTTTACTTATAATTTTATAAGCCCCAGTAGACAAAATTGCGAGCGGGGCAACATAACGGAGTGTAAAATACCAAATTTCAAACCATCTCCTAGACATAAAACTTGAAAATATAGTGAATAATCCTTCCTTTTTAATAATATATCCAGCAAAAATGCTAAATGTCAAAGCACCAAGTGGCATTAAGATATTTGAAGTTAGCAAGTCTAATATATCAAAAAACGCTATTGGCTTTTCATTGCTTATAGCTAATGCTGGAATGCTAAAATAGCTACTTGTAACCTCATAGTGTGATAAAATACAAAATATACCTAAAATATATACAAATATTCCAATTATAAATATAGCTTTATTTCTACTTAATTTAAATTTATTTATCAAATATAAAGTAAAAGGTTCTATCATTGAAACAGCTGAGGTAATCCCCGCAAAAAGCAGTGAAGTAAAAAATGCAATTGCAAGAATATTTCCCGCTGCTCCCATTTGAGCAAATAAAGATGTAAGTGATACAAATATAAGCCCAGGCCCATCACTAACGGGTTGATTATCAATTATAGGTATAAATGAGAATACCACAAGTCCCATCATAATGCCTATTAATACATTGATAAAGACAATTGATAGTGTAGATTTAACCAAATTTGTATCATCTGATAAACTAGCAGCATAAGTAGCTACATTCCCAACACCCATTGACATAGAGAAAAATGCCAAGCCTAGGGCTTGTAATATTAGCTCAGCATTTAAAAGTTTGCTAAAATCAGGGATAAATATAAAGCTTAAAGCTTGAGTAAAGTTACCACTAGCAAATATTGCATATAATAAAAGCCCTATAAGAAGAATAAATAGTGATGGCATCATCCAGATATTTAATCTCTCAATGCCACTTTTAATCCCTTTAGAAACTACATAAAACACAGTTAAAAAGACTATACTAAAACAGATAAATACACTTGAAAAATCCCATTCAACAAGACCGCCAAACATAGCTCCAGCTTCTTGTGCCGTGCTTGGCAGGGTGCCAAATGATAGGAATATATATTTTAAAATCCAACCAATAACAATCATATAAAATGAGGCTATTAAAATTGCTGTAAGCATAAAAAATCCAGCAAATCCCCAAGCGCGTTTATTTTTTGGTGCTAGATTTTTGAGTGAATTTACAATGTCAGTTCCGCCAAGCCTACCAATTGCAAGCTCTGCTAAAAAGACCACTACAGCTACTCCAAGAGTAAGTATAATATATAATAAGATAAAGGCTGAACCGCCGTTATTGCCGACCATTGTAGGAAATTTCCATGCATTGCCTAGACCTACAGCACATCCAGCCATTGCTAGAATAAATCCAATTTTTGAAAATTTTTCTACCATATTCCACCTAAATACAAAATACGCTAAGTTTATCAAATTTTTTCTTTTTCTATACTTTTATTTTATAATTTTTTTTAATAACTTAGATTTTTTTTAGTTTGTGTAACTTTTTGAAATTTAGTATTAATTTTTTTTGGTTAGAATTTTGTCAAATTTAATTAAAAAGAGGTGCAATATGAGATGTCCAGTGTGTAAAGATGTAGATTTGGTAATGAGTGAAAGAAGCGGAGTTGAGATAGATTACTGTCCTAGTTGTCGTGGTGTTTGGCTAGATCGTGGAGAGTTAGATAAGATTATAGAAAGATCAGCATCAAATTCAAGACAAAATGAGTATTTTGGTAGCAAAAGAGAGTATGAATCACGCAAAGATGATAGAAGATATGATGATAAGAGATATTATGACGATGGCTATCACAATGGATATCGCAAAAAGAAAAGAGAGAGCTTTTTATCTGAACTTTTTGATTTTTAGAGTTTGTATTAAGCATAAAATCTAAAATTTAGGAGAAAATTGTGGAAAATATTATTAAAAAAAATGGGGGGGGTAGATCTATCTTTTGTAGTGCCTTGCTACAATGAAAGTTTAAATTTAGATAATTTTTACTTAGAAATTTTAAATCAAATTAATATTATAAATGAACAAAATTCTAAGCAAATTAATTGCGAATTTAGGTAGCACGGATAATACTTTAGAGATTTTAAAAAAATTAGCATTAAAAGATAATAGGGTTAAAATTTTAAATTTTTCAAGAAATTTTGTTTGCTAAATACTTTGTAGTGATTTTACGAGTTTATTGGAGTTTTTTGATATATTATTTTTTGGATAAAATCACTACTTTAACCAAGCATTAAATCCTAATTATTCAGATATATTTGTTATTTTTCTCATTTTTTTTCTATTTTTTAAAATGATATAAATTTAAGTTTTATCACTGGATTATAGCTATCTTATCTATTGTCATTGCTATGCTTTTTGCAAAACATATCTATGTTAGTGTAGTATTTATTTTAATATTATTAATGATAAAAAATTGGTTTTAAAAGATAAATTTTTATTATCTTTTTGTTCTATTTTTGCTTTGGATTTTTATGAAAATTGTGTTTTTTAGACCTACTCAATGTTTATCTGGTGTAATATATACTATTATTGGATTTTTACTTTGTAGATATTTTGTTTTTTTAAAATAGATATAATTTGCTTTTTAAAATACAATATAAGGTCAAATATGAGCTACAAAAGATTAAATGAGATATCAAAATCCTTTAAAAATGAGTTAAATCAGCTATATAAAGATATGGATAATCCTATAATTTTACAAGGATTAAAGATAGCAAATTTAGCAAATAACAGCCAAACTAAAATAGCTATAACAGATAGAATAGTCTCGCTTAGAACCACAAGTGTAGAAAATGAGTTAAAAAGATTAGGCTTAGATAAAGGCCAAATTAGAGAAGTTAATGCGAATTTATATGATTTTGTAAGTAAATTTTATATAGATAGATTTTCTAAAATGCTTAATCTTGTGAGCCAAGAAGGGCTTTTGAGCGAATTTGAAATGGAGCTTTTATGGAGTGTGCATAGAGTTGGGATCGTGATTACAAATATGCATAAAGTCTGGCAACGCCATATAATAGAAAGGATAAATGATGAGTTTGAAACTAAATTTGATAATATCGCTCAAGCTATGAAATTTATCAATGATAATGAATTGTATCAGCTTAGCGATGGTCTAAAATGCGATAGAGTTTATGGCGCTGTGATAAAAGATATAGATGGATATAAAATGACCCCTTATATCCTAGCATTTCCTAGTGAGTGCGGAGCGGTGGTGAGTGAATTGCAAAACTCTATAAATTCGCTAAAATCTCTAGCCAAAAGCGATCAAGATATAGCATATATAGAGTATTTTGAGGCTTTAAAACTTGCTTTTAGTGAGTGTGAAAATGATAGAGTAATATCAAAATGGCAAGATGTTGAGAGAGCCTGGATGAAAACCCGCTCGGCTATACAGATCGGCCATCCTTTGGAGTATTATGAAGATGCTTATACTCATGCTGTGGCCTTAGAGTGGGATGTGAGATTGAGCGATCAAAGCGGGATTGATGAGGGTGAATTGAAAAATCAGATAAAGGATAGCTTTGATCAAATTTACTCTCAAATAGAGCCTAAAAACTCAAATATGGCTAGTTTAGTCCATTCTAATATCGATAAAACTCAGCTTTATATATGCGCTCCTATGCTATATTATGGGGCGGAATTTAATGGGCTTTTTTCGGCTCAAGTGGTTCCAAATGATGAGATAGTAAGTGGCGAGTGTGGTAAGAAGATTTTTGCTTTTGTGGATTTTGTCTATCAAAGCTCTAAGGCTAAGCCTTTTATGAAGTTAGCAAGTGAGATTTTTGATAAAGAATTTTTAGATTATGGTCGTGAAATTTTGTTTAATAATGAGAAAATTTGGAAGCAAGTTTATGAAATTTCCACAATCGGGCATGAGTTTGGGCATATATTATTTATGGATAGTGATAGCGAAAATTTGATGAATATTGGCGGGGAATTTAAATTTATAGAAGAGTATAAGGCCACAACGGGTGGGCTAGTTAATTTCTTTTTACATGAAAAAAATGAGCTAATTTTGCCTGTTTTTGCTGAGCTTATTAAGCGAAGTGTAGGGTTAATAGCGTGGCAAAAGGTGGTTGAGACTAGGGCGTATTATTGTGAGGGTTTGATACATTTGACGCTGCTATTTAGGGCTGGGGTGCTTGGGTTTGATGGAAAGAGATTAAGATTAAACTTTAATCAGCAAAGTTATGAGAAATTTAAAAGCCTAACTTTGGAAAATTATATCGATTTAGCGAGTTACTATATCAAAAAGATAAATGCTAGTGAATTTTTGGCTAAATTCGCATATTTTGATGGAGAAATTTACCTGCCAAATGATGCTGAAATGGCGAATTTTGTGAAATATTATTATAATAGATATGAGATGATCGGCAATGAAATTGACGAGAGTGGCGAGTGGCAAAAGTGGCAAAATTAATGAAAAATTAAAAGAAAATTATGTATAATCTTGCGTTTTGAATTCTAAGTAGGGAATTTATCCGAACTAATTCAAACAATATTTTTTTAAGGAACTATTATGAAAAAGATTCTTTTTCTTCTTGTGGCTTTAACGGGCTTAGCATTTGGTGCTGATGGCGAACAGATTAAAGCATTTTCAGTTGTAGCTGCTGGTATCGGTCTTGGTGTGGCTGCTCTTGGTGGTGCTATAGGTATGGGTCATACTGCTGCTGCTACTATCTTAGGTACAGCTAGAAATCCAGGTCTTGGCGGCAAACTACTTACTACAATGTTTATCGCTCTTGCGATGATCGAAGCACAAGTTATTTACGCACTTGTTATTGCTCTTATCGCACTTTATGCTAACCCATTTTTAGGTTAATTTTTAGCCCCGTTTTGGGGCTTTTTGAATTCACTTTTGCGATCATGGTGGAATGGTAGACACGCTATCTTGAGGGGGTAGTGCCGCTACGGTGTGCGAGTTCAAGTCTCGCTGATCGCACCATTTCTATTAAGTTTAGATAAATCTTAAAAATTTTTTAAATTATTTATAAATAACGCTACTTAAATTCTCATAATTATTGAAAAGCTTAAAAATTTAATTATTATAAGTTAAATTTAGTATTTTTGGATATAATTTTAGATCTTAGGATGGTTATGAGAGCTCTATTTTTACTTATATTTTTGGTAGTTTCTTTGGTGGCAGATTGCGATATATCTAGTGTTGTGAGTTTAGAGCGTGATGGGATAAGCCTTAGAGATAAGAGCATTGTAAATCAAAATATACAAGAGCATTATAAAATCAAAACTAGAAAAATCAAATCAAATAAGCAAGTTGCGATATCGATAACGGCGCAATTTGATACCTTAGTTAGCGTGAGTTTCACTAGTGCTACAATGGCGAAATTTGATTATAAAATCTCAAATTCCATCCAAAATAGCCATCTTATTTGTAATAATACTTATCAAAATGATGGCCATAAATCTCAAGATATTATATTAAAAAGTGGAGAAAATCTCTTAATAACCTTTGGTGTGGCTGATATAGGGCTAAGCGATTATGAGTTTGAGTCTGAAATAGCACTAAATATGCTAAGCCCAAGTCAAAACTCAAATAGTTATGAGAGTTTCGGTGAAATTTATACACAGATTATAGGGCGAGAGTTTGAAGTGGAATTTCAGACTACTAGCGTTGTGAGTGATTTTGAAATTTGGCTTAATAACAGATATAAAATTTATCAATCTAACACTTTTAGCGGTGGTAAAATCCCACTTATGATTCCAAATTTACCAACGATAGATTATAAAAATTTATATCTCATAGCCAAATTCAAAGACCAAAAAGCCAACTCAAAGCAGATTCAATCATCTAAATTTAACGCCCGAGTGGCTAAATTTAAGCTAGAAAATACCCCACAAAATCCAAAAGGTGGAGTGAAATATAGAGATTTTAAGCTTATTGCTTTAGATTATAATGGTAATGTAGTAACTGGATATAATGGCCATTTTAGCGGTGATTTCATAGGCCATACCTTGGAAAATTGCGTGGCAAATCTCTCATCTGAGACTATCGAGTTTAAAGATGGGGTAGGGGTGATTAGCACAGATAAAGATGGATTTATTTATCCTGATATTGGTGTGGCTAGGATTGAGTTTATAGATAGGCAAAATAGCGATAAAATTCATCAAGGTTGCTTGATAAATAGCTTTACCAATGTTCCAAATGAGCTTGGTTTGATAGGTTGCGATGCTGGAATTTCTAAGGATATCGCATATTTTGACTATGATAAAATCGTTCATACAAATACTATTTTTGGCTCCAAATTTGGATTATTTGGGGTTATGGATGAGAATTTAAGCCTTAGTCAATATAGTGATTTTATGGGTGTTAGTGCGAATTTGGAATTTCAGGTTCGCCTAAGCGATAATAGTGTAGCTAAGCTTTTTAGCGCTGGATGTTATGGCGATGATGTGAGTTTTGGTAATTCTAGCAGGCTATCTTTACACGCTTTAAGTGAGCCAAATGATGATCACATATATAAAAGTAGTGAAAATAGCTATATAGTTAGCAAAAATAGCTTTAAAAATGGTATTGCCAAAGCTTGGTTGAAGGTATCTTTGCCACGAGAAAAACCGCAAAATCCATATAAAATTCTATCAAGCGATATTGATTTGAATTTAACTCAAAAGCCAAATTTATCACAAGATTATAGCTATTTATACTATGCTAAGGCTTATGGGGATAAGCTTAGTCAAGCGGTGAATTATCCATATATTGCTAAGATATATTTCGCTATTTTTTGTGATAATGAGTGTCAAAATATAGCTAAAAATAGTAGTGAGTATAGTCCGGTTTTAGATGAAAATATGAGTGGGGTATCTGAGTTAAGGGATTATTTTGTCTTTAAAAATTTTAATATTTCAAAAGATATTGTGAAATTTAATTCTACTCTAAATTCTAGCGATGTGATTGATGGCGTGATGGAAATTAAGATTAATAGCGAGCAAAAGAGCGAATTTGAGATTAATAATACTCATTTTTATGGGAGTGATTTTGTTTGGGTGAGATTGTTTAAGGATAGCTCTTGGGTAGGCGTGGGGGATTTTGGCGAGGTGATGGGGATACAAAATGGTCAAAATATCCGCTATAATCGCTCTATTGAGTGGTAAAATATTAAATTTTTTTCAATATAATTAGCTGAATTTAACAAAAGGTAAGTGATGAAAAAAGTATTTGTGCTATTGAATATGGGCGGTGTTGATGAGCTAGCTCATGTTAGGGTATTTTTGAAAAATATGTTTAATGATCCATATATTTTAGGGATTAAAAATCGCTATTTGAGAGCCTTTGTAGCTTGGATGATAACTACAATGAGAGTTAAATCAGCCACGCAAAATTATCTGCAATTAGGGGGCAAATCTGCCCTAGGAGATATCACAAGGTCGCTAATATCTAAATTAAATGCCAAATTCGGTTCAGATAATCTAATCTTTGATTATGCGATGAATTATACTCCGCCATTTGCGTCTGATACTCTTGCAAAATATAAAGATGCTGATGAAATAATACTTTTTCCACTATATCCTCATCATTCAGTTACTACAATTACATCAAGCTTAGACTCTGCTAAAAAGGCTATAGATGAGCTCGAAATTGGCGCTAAAATAAGTATTATAGATTATTTTTATAATAATGATAAATTTAATGATATTATTATTGCTGATATTATTAAAAGCCTTGGAGATACTAATGCTAGGCAGATTGATTTGATATTTTCAGCTCACTCTCTTCCGCAAAAAGTAATTGATAAAGGCGATTTATATGAGCGTCATCTAAAAGATCATTTAGAGATTTTAAAATCCAAATTAAATATTGCTAAATTAGAGTTTAATAGCATAAGTTTAGCCTATCAATCTCGTCTTGGCCCAGTAAAGTGGCTAGGACCAAATTTAAGCGAAGTACTTCCAAATTTACCAAGTAAAAAAGCATTAATATATCCAATTAGCTTTTGTATTGATAATTCCGAGACAGATTTTGAATTAGCAGTAGAATATAAGCATATTGCTAATGAGAGTAAATTTGAGTTTTATAAGGTTGTAAAGGCTCCAAATGATAGCGATGAATTTGCTCAATTCATCGCTAAAAGCGTCATTTAGCACTATTTGCAAAGTTCAGGATATTGGCGAAGTAGTAAAGTAAAAGCGTGTAGAACACTTTGTGTTCTTATATAGTTGCGATCGCCACTTAAAAGCAGTCTTAGTGAGGCTACATTATTTGCAGATGCAACTGCTATAAATACTGTACCTACTGGCTTTTGCGTGCTTCCGCCATCTGGGCCAGCTATTCCGCTAATAGCTATAGCATAATCAGCCACTCCTAATCCTAGCGCTCCGCTAGCCATAGCCTCAACACACTGTGTGCTAACAGCGCCAAAACTATCTAAAATATCTTTATCAACACCTATCCAGCTATTTTTAATCTCATTAGAGTATGTTACTAGCGAACCACTAAAGGCTACGCTCACGCCTGGTATATTGCCAAGTGCTGCAGCACACATTCCTGCGGTACAAGATTCTGCAAAGGTTATCTTTTTATCATTTTGAATGAGCTTTTTAGCTGTAAATTTGATAATATCATCAGCTGGAATTATTTTACCAATAAATAAATTAGCAACGCTATCAATGAAGCTATCGATATGTCCATATCTACTAGTGCTAACTTTGACTTTGGTTAGGCCATCAATTATTGTAGTTAGAGTAATATTTACATTATAGCTAGCAGTGAGTGGCTCAAGTAAAATTTGTGCGCTTTCTTTGTCAATATCGATAATATGAAAGATTTTAGATTGTTGATCATCTTGAGTTAAAATCTCAGGTAGTTCTTTGATTGGTTCGGCTTTGATTAAATTTATTTGAGAGTTATTTAGGGATATTAAAAAACTATTTTTACTAAATTTAATCACTTGAGACGGCATAAGTGTTTCAAATTTAAGCTCAATCGTATCAGTTGTAAGTGTAGCTAAAATCTTACTAAGCGTATTAAATCCATTTTCATTAGCACAAATAGTAATATTATCATACTCTTTGGTAAAATTTTCTATATAAAATGGTAGTTCCTTATCATTGTTTTGAATGTAATAAACTGAAGCAAGAGCACCAAATTTTTCTTTATAAGATGTAAAAAAATAGTCTAAAAATGGGCGATTTATCTGCAAATCCTCGCCTAGGATTATGATTAAATTTTTCATATTTAAGCCTTTAGTAATTAAGTGTAAATTTAGTATAAAAATTATTTGTACTTTGAGTATTATAAAATGACAAATCTAGATATAAATTCTTATAAATTTTAGTATTTATATAGTAGCTTGTATTATACTGCTTGGTCTCATCTTGATAAAGCATAGCTCCAATTTTTGTGTTTTTAAGCAGCTTAGCACTAAGGTTTGTAGAGTGCATATAGGCTGTTGGAATATCAAGCGAGTCATCATAGGTGGTATTTAGGGAGTTTGTTAGTTTAAAAATATCTAAATTTAAATCATGTGATGCAGTATAAATACCATAAAAGTTATAATTTTTTGTATGAGTATTTACAGCTTGAAATATATTTATACTAAAATCCCTAGTTGTCCAGTGGTCAAATTTAATCGCTTCTATATTGATTAAATCAATACTATTTAAAATCTGGGTATTACCATGAAGCTCTTTATAATGTGATGTTAGTAGCTTACAAGTTTGAATATCAAATGAGCCTTTTGATAGCTTTGATGCTAGATTGACTGGAGTATTCTTCTGTGCAGCCTCAAAACCATTTAGCATCAAGCAAAGCAAAGAAACTAAAATAATTAGCCTCAAATTTGATCCTTAATTTTTGTAATTTTACCAAGTTTTAAATTTGATTTTGATTAAAAGAGTAGAGTGAGAGCCAAAGCTCTCAGGTTTATTGCATCGATTTTGCTTTAGCAAGCACCATCGAATCAAATATTTCAAACAATCTAATAGAATATTCTTCAGAAGTTTTAAATTCTTTAATGATTACTGGAGAGTTGTTTAAGAAATCTTTACTTGCAAGGTCGATTGCAGAATTGACATATTTATGCACCATACTATGCGGTTCAAGAATTTGATTAAACTCAGCAGTATCACCAAATATAGCTTTACCACTATCTTCACACCATTTACCAAGACGGCACATTGTATGGTCTGGCATCTGTTCGAAGTTTTTAGTGTAAATTTGATTATAGCCATTTGTTTTAAATAGCATATGATCGATCTTAACAAGGCTTGTAAAGATATCATAAGAGATAAGTTTTGCGTTATGTTCTATATCTTTAGTATTGTTTACTAATAGATCAAATTTAGCGATAAAGCCTTCAATATGTTTATTTGATTCAATTGAGATAGTCTCAACTTCTTCACTTTGAGCAAACATATCGCTAGCATTTTGTTTTAATAGATTGATATTCATCTCTACTTCTGCAGTTGCTTTTTGAGTTCTTTCAGCTAGTTTCCTAACCTCATCAGCAACAACGGCAAATCCTCTACCATGCTCACCAGCACGAGCCGCCTCTATAGCGGCATTTAGCGCTAGAAGGTTTGTTTGATCTGAGATATCTTTGATTAGATTTATTACATTAGTAATCTCATCAACACTTTTGTGTAGGTTTTCAGCTGCTGTGCGAGTTTTGTTGCTTGAGCTTGTGATCTCATTTAGAGAATCTATCAATTTGTTGCTAGAATGGCTTAATTCGGCAATGTTATTTAGATTGAAATCAATTTTATCTATAGATGCACGAGATAGCTCCAGATTTTTCTCTATACCTGATTGGATATTTCTTGAATTTGCTTTTACGCCTTCAATCATATTTTGAGCTATTTCGGTTATTATTTCGCACTGTTTTAGATTGGTTTGAGAAGCCATAAGCCCTTGTAACTCAGCTCGAAGCTTGCTATTTTCAGCATTTCTTGCTTCTAGCTCTTTTTTTAGAGCGACGATTTGTTCTTCATATTGAGCGATTTTTTTTGAACCAAACATATTTTTCCTTTTAATTTTTTAACTCTTTAAACCTGTTAAAGCCACAAGCTATTTAATTATAGAGCTATTAGGGTTATAGTGTATTGTATAACAAAAACGTTTAAATTTCGATAAAATATAAAAAAGAATTATTATTATAATAAATTGATAAAGTATATTTTTTATTAATGATTGTCAATCAAAGTAAATTTGGGCAAAAAGCCCAAATTTACTTAGCTATTTGCTTTAGATTTTTTATATTCCATTAAGATATGGTAAGCTTCATCTTTTAGTCTTAATTTCTCTTTTTTAAGAGTTTCTAACTCAAATTGATCCATATGTTCACGACCTTCTTCTGCATCTAGAATTCTTTGGTCTAGTTCATTGTGTTTGTTAAATACAGCATCAAAATGTGCATTTTTGCCTTTTAATTCTGTGATTAAATCTCTATATTCGTGTAGCATTTATACTCCTTTTAAATTTAAAATCTCGACATTATACAAAAAAGATACTTAAACCAAGCCAATTACGATCTATAATCGGCATTGATTTTAACATAAGTATGCCCTAGATCGCATCCATATGCAGTAAATTTACCATTTGCAATACCTAAATCACAAATGATACGATAACTATCCTTTTTCATTACTGTGTGCGCTTTTTGCTCTCTTGCTTCATCTAGCTCAGGGTGATCTTTATCATATACTAGTACATCATCATAGTATATAGCTAACTTAGTGCTATCGCATTCTATGCCGCTAGCGCCGATCGTGGAGGCTATCCTACCCCAGTTTGGATCCTCTCCAAAAATAGCTGTTTTGACTAAAAGCGAATTTGAGAGTGCCTTAGCTGCTTTGCTAGCTTCATCATCGCTAGCAGCACCTTTTACTTCAAAGGCGACAACTTTGGTGCTTCCTTCACCATCTTTGACTAAATTTAGAGCCATTTCTAATGTGATTTTATCTAAGGCAAATTTAAAAGCTTCTTTATCATATACGCCACTTTTGCCTGAACTAAGTAGCATTAGTGTATCATTAGTACTAGTATCACCATCTACGCTTACAGCATCAAAGCTATATTTTGTCGTCTCTTTTAGTAGTTCATCCATATCGCTTTGCGGTATAGCTGCATCAGTAAGAATAAAGCAAAGCATAGTAGCAAATGCTGGATTTATCATACCTGCGCCTTTGCAAATGGCTGCAATATTAAAGCTTTTGCCATTTTCAAGCTCAACTCTAAAAGCTATCTCTTTTTTAAAGCTATCAGTAGTCATAATTGCCCTTGCTACAGAGTCACTGCTTTTTTGATTAAGATCAAATTTATCAAATCCAGATCTGATTTTTTCTTGATTTAATCTATATCCAATCACTCCAGTAGAGCTCATAATTGGATTTATTAGCGGGGTTTTTTGATTTAAAATCTTAAAAAGTTCATCAATATCATCTACGCCTCTTTGCCCTGTCATTGCATTGGCATTTTTTGAATTTAGTAGTAAGAAATTTGATTTAAATCCTTTTTCATAACGTTTAAAATGGACAATAGGTGCAGCTTGAAATTTATTTGATGTAAATTTAGCTGAAAGCATAAATGGCTCATCGGCTCTGATAAATCCAAGGTCGTTATCACCATTTGGTTTAAGCCCAGTGCTAACGCCACCAAAGAAAAATCCATCTACATTTTCAAGGCCGTTTTTAAGACTGATTAGGTTAAACATATTTTAGCTCCTCTGGTTTGTATTTGCTAAAAATTAGCCGTTTTGTTGCTCTGATGCTCTCAGCAGTTCCAATTACTAATAGCTTTGAGCTAGTGCCAATTAAAGTATCGCCATTTGGCATTGGATTAAACTTACCATTTTGGTCTGTGATACCGACGATATCAGCATTTGTAAGTTTTCTTAAATGAGTCTCTTTTATTCTTTTAAATCTCATCCATGAAGCCTCTGGGACTCTAATCTCCTCCATATCTATAGGAGAATCTTTTTTGTATAAAAATTGCTCTAGGATGTTTTCCATATCAGGGCGTACGCTCATAGCTGAGATTCTTTGAGCGACTAGCTTTGATGGGCTTACTACTGAGTCTGCGCCTAGTTTTATTAGCTTTTGGGTGTCATTATCATTATCTGAGTTAGTCATAATAAAATATGGTTTAATCCTACCAAGCTCTTTTTCGTATAATCTAACTGTAGCAATAAGGGCGATATTATCGGCTATGTGCGGGCTTAGAGTGATTAGGCCTTTAGCGCTAGAGAGGTGTGATTTTAAGATAGCTGATTGAGTATGAGGTTCATCTATTATATAGTATGGATATTTATATGTTTCAGCTATTTGAGCTAAATCTTCTCTGCTATCAATAACTACAAATGGAATGTGGTTTTCTCTAAATTGCCTTGAAAGCTCGATAGTATAGAGATTATGATAGCAGATTACGAAGTGATTTTTAAGTCTTGCGATCTTATATATCATGCTTCTTTCCTTTAAAATCCTAGTTAAGACACCTTTTTTAATAATCTCGATAACAAGACCCATAGAAAATGTAAACAAACAAAATCCTATAAGTATAAAAACGATGGTAAAAAGACGTCCAGTGGTAGTGATTTGTGAGACTTCGGTAAATCCAACAGTTGTAAATGTCATTCCGGCTTGATATATCGCATCTATTAGTGTAAAACCGCTAGTAATCATATATCCTAATGTACCAAATAACATCATTAGTACGACAAATATTAATGGAAGTCGGAAAGCTTTTAACTGTTGATAAAGTTCAGTATTTAGATCATATTCGGGTTTGGACTCATCGGTCCAGTGGAGGAACTTTTTAATCTTTTTAATCAAAGACATAAATTCCTCTTTTTAAATGGTTATTTTGATTGTTTTTTCATTGTTCTTAATGTAGAAGCTGCAACTCTGATTTTTCTAGTTGTTCCATCTTCTAATGTTACACGCACTGTGCGAAGGTTTGGCATAAATCTTCTTTTTGTTCTGTTGTTAGCGTGGCTTACATTGTTTCCAACCATAGGGCCTTTGCCTGTAATTGCACATCTTTTTGACATTTTATATCCTTAATTTATAAAAATTTGGGGTTAATTATATCTAAAATAACCCCAAAATTAGCTTAAAAATGAATTTAAATTTAGAAAGCTGGAACTATAGAGCCTTTATATTTTTCAGTTATGAAATCCTTAAGAGCTTGAGTTTGCAATGCTTTATTAAGAGCTTTTATACCATCTTTATTTTGATTTCCATCTTTTACAACTACAATATTTACATATGGACTCTCTTTAGATTCGATTACTAGAGCATCTTTTGTAGGGTTTAGGTTTGCATTCATTGCAAAATTTGTGTTAATAACTGCAATATCTACATCATCTAAAGTACGTGGCAAAGTAGCTGCTTCTATCTCTTTAAATTTGAGATTTTTAGGGTTTTTAGTAATATCTAAAGGAGTGCGTAGCTTTACATTTGTATCAACTTCTATTAATTTAGCAGATACTAGTACATCAAGCGCACGGCTTTCGTTTGTAGGGTCATTTGGAATGCTTACTATTGCACCATTTTTTAACTCGCTTAAAGATTTAATTTTTTTACTATAAACACCCATTGGTTCTAAATGGACACCAACAGTTTTAACTAGGTGAGTGCCTTTATTTTTATTAAATTCGTCTAAATATGGTATATGCTGGAAAAAATTAGCATCTAAATCACCATCTTCAACTGCAATATTTGGGATTACATAGTCGTTAAATACTTTTATCTCCAAATTTATACCTGATTTTTTTAACTCTGGAGCTATAAATTCAAGTATTTCAGCGTGAGGAACCGGAGTGGCGCCAACTTTTAGAGTTGTAGCAAGTGCAGAGCTTACAAGGCTTGCAGCAACAAGGCTTAAAGCTAGTAGTTTTTTCATTGTTTTATCCTTAAATGTTAAATTTGACTTGCTATTATACAAAACTGATTATAAATTTCAGTTAATATAAAGGAAAAATATGAAAAAAGTACTATCTATAGCAGGTTCAGATCCATCAGGTGGGGCAGGGATTCAAGCTGATATAAAAACAATTACAGCTCATAAGCACTACGCAATGGCAGTAATAGTCTCGCTAACTGCACAAAATACTACAGCAGTTAGTGGAGTTTTAAACTGTTCGCCTGAGTTTGTAGAGGCACAAATAGATTCAGTTTTAAGTGATATAACTCCAGATGCAATAAAATTAGGAATGCTCTCAAATGCAGATATTATGCGTTCAGTTGCTAAAATGCTTAAAAAATATAACTGTACAAATATAATTTTAGACCCTGTGATGGTGGCAACAACTGGAGGAAGATTAATGGATGAGAGTGCTCTCGAAGTTTATACTAAAGAGCTTTTTAATCTTGCAAGTGTAGTAACGCCAAATTTACCTGAAGCAAGTGCATTAAGCGGTATGGAGATAAACAATATGGATGATATGAAAGCTGCAGCTATTAAAATTAGTAATTATGGCTGCAAAAGCGTATTAATAAAGGGTGGTCATTTAAGAGAAGATGCCGCAGTTGATTTGCTCTATGAAAATGGTGAATTTAGCCAATTTTGTGTTCCTAAAGTAGATACTAATAATACTCATGGTACAGGTTGCACTCTATCTTCAGCTATTGCGTGTAATATCGCTAGTGGGTTAAGTATTAATCAATCAGTAAAAAATGCTAAAGAGTATGTAACAAACGCACTCAAAAGCGGTCTGGTTATTGGTCATGGAAATGGGCCAATTAATCATTGTTGGAACTTGTAGTAAATTTAAATATAGATTTTACATCTTCTTTAAATCTTTTAGAGTTAATTTTAATAGATGGTATTTTTACTTAGGATTACTTTGTATTGATTGCTGCTTTATGAGTAAATAAATTTAAAAGATCTGTTTGGAAGTTGCAAGCAACTTCCTTGCAATGACATATAGGGTAGTAAATTCATAACTAATTTTATGTCATTGCAAAATTAAATTCACCTCTATTTCTTAGGAGCGGTCATATCTTCAGGTTTTACCCACTCATCAAACTGAGCAGCTGTCAAAAGACCTAAATTTATAGCTTCTTCTTTTAAGGTTGTGCCATTTTTGTGAGCTGTTTTAGCTATTTTAGCAGCATTTTCATATCCGATATGTGGATTTAGAGCAGTTACAAGCATAAGGCTTTCGTGAAGAAGTTTATCGATTTTAGCTTCATTTGCGGTGATTCCAATAGCGCAATGGTCATTAAAGCTAACCATAGAATCACTTAGCAATCTAATGCTCTCTAAAATATTGTGAGCAATTACAGGTTTAAATACATTTAACTCAAAATTACCTTGAGATGCACCCATTGCTACGCTTACATGATTGCCTGCTACTTGGACTGCTACCATGGTCA
Source organism: Campylobacter devanensis (assembly GCF_002139915.1). Lineage (NCBI taxonomy): Bacteria > Pseudomonadati > Campylobacterota > Epsilonproteobacteria > Campylobacterales > Campylobacteraceae > Campylobacter > Campylobacter devanensis. Next base: position 1,097,458 of record NZ_CP018788.1, on the reverse strand, counting down.
CGGCCTCACATTGAGTAGGATTGACTTTACCTGGCATAATAGAGCTTCCTGGCTCGTTTTCAGGGATATTTATTTCGCCGATACCGCATCTTGGGCCACTTGCTAACCATCTGATATCATTTGCGATTTTCATTAAATTTGCCCCAAGACCATTTAAAGCACCACTTAAAAATACTTCAGCATCGTGGCTTGTAAGGCCGTGAAATTTATTTGGATGAGATTTAAATTTAAACTCAGTTTTAGTTATCTCATTTAAAACTTCACTCACCATAGGACTAAAATCTGGATGGCTATTTAGCCCTGTTCCTACGGCTGTTCCACCAATAGCAAGCTCTTCTAAAAATGGAATAGTAGCTAGAATTTGATCTTTACTAGCTTTTAACATGTGAGCATATCCGCTAAACTCTTGACCTAAGGTTAAAGGCGTAGCATCTTGTAGGTGAGTTCTACCGATTTTAACGATATTAGCAAACTCTTTGCTCTTTGCTTCAAGTGTAGCTAAAAGCTTATCAATAGCTGGGAAAAGCTGTTTTTGAAGTTCTAAAACAAAGGCAATTCTCATAGCTGTCGGATAAGTATCATTTGAGCTTTGACCTTTATTTACATCATCATTTGGATGAATTAGCTTTTTACTTCTAAAATCCTCACCCAAAATCTCAGTAGAGCGGTTAGCGATAACTTCGTTTAAATTCATATTTGATTGAGTTCCGCTACCTGTTTGCCATACTACAAGCGGGAAATTGCCATCTAATTTACCGGCTAGTACCTCATCGCAAGCTTGAGAAATAGCCTTTGTTTTAGCATCATCTAAGCGACCAAGTTTGTTATTTACGATAGCGCAAGCCTTTTTAAGATAGGCAAAACCCTCTATAACCTCACTTGGCATTGTGCCTTTGCCAATTTTGAAATTTTCTAAACTTCTCTCGGTTTGAGCTCCCCAATACTTGTCATTAGGCACCTTGATCTCGCCCATTGTGTCTTTTTCAATGCGAAAATCCATCTTAATCCTTTCATAATTTAAAATTCCAAAGTTGCTATTATCCATTAAAATGGCTTATAGCTTCATAAATTTTATTATTTATTTATATAAATTTAGCTAAAATCGCACATTTTTATCTTTCACTAAAGGCAAAAAATGGCTGAATTTTATGATCCAAAAACAATAGAAGAGAAATTTTATAAAATTTGCGAAGAGCGTGGATATTTCGAGATTGATGGGAATAAAAATATTCAAGAAGATAATAAAACTTTTTGTATCATGATGCCACCGCCAAATGTCACAGGAGTCCTACATATAGGGCATGCGCTTACCTTTACTTTACAAGATATAATTACAAGATATAAAAGGATGGATGGCTATAAAACTCTTTGGCAGCCAGGACTTGACCACGCTGGGATAGCTACTCAAAATGTAGTTGAAAAGCAACTTCTAGCTAGTGGGATTACAAAAGAGCAAATCGGTAGAGAAGAATTCCTTAAAAAAACCTGGGAATGGAAAGAAAAAAGCGGCGGTCAAATCGTCTATCAAATGCGTCGCCTTGGGATAACGCCTGCTTGGAGTAGAGAGAGATTTACTATGGATGAGGGGCTTAAAAATGCTGTAAGAAAAGCCTTTGTAAGCTTGTATAATAAAGGGCTTATAATCCGTGGAAATTATATGGTAAATTGGTGTACTCACGATGGCGCTTTAAGCGATGTAGAAGTCGAGCATAAAGCAAATAAAGGCAAATTATATCATTTGAGATATTTTTTATGTGAAAATAGCTCTTCAAACCATAGCCAGATAGGTGGCGAAGCAGATTTGGGGGTTGCGCAGAATTTTGCGAGTGCAGATAGAATAAATAATTCATCAAGCGAGCAAAATTCAAACTCCGCTAAAGATGCGAGCAAGCGTCCCTATATAGTGGTTGCTACTACACGCCCTGAGACTTACTTTGGCGACACTGCTGTCATGGTAAATCCAAATGATGAAAGATATAAAGATTTAATAGGCAAGTTTGTTGAGTTGCCTTTGCTTGGGCGAAAAATAAAAATCATCGCTGATGAGCATGTGGATATGAGCTTTGGAACAGGCTGTGTGAAAGTCACCCCTGCGCACGATACAAACGACTATGAAGTAGGAAATAGGCATAATTTAGAGTTTATAACAATCTTTGATGAAAAGGGAATTTTAAATGAGCATTGTGGAGAGTTTAAAGGGCTTGAAAGGCTTGAAGCCAGAGATAAAATAGCTGGGAAGCTAGAAAGCAAGGGCTTTGTAGAAAAAATCGAAGACTATGAAAATCAAGTAGGCTACTGCTACCGCTGTAAAAATGTGGTAGAGCCTTATATTAGCAAGCAATGGTTTGTAAAATCTGAAATCGCCGATGAAGCTATCAAAAGCGTAAATGAAGGCGGAGCAAAATTCTACCCATCACATTGGATAAATAGCTTTAATGCTTGGATGAGAGAGTTAAAAGATTGGTGTATAAGCCGTCAATTATGGTGGGGGCATCGAATTCCTGTATTTTACTGCGAGTGCGGACATGAGTGGGCTGATGAGAGTGAAAAACCACTCAAATGCCCAAAATGTGGTGGAGATAAATTCACCCAAGACCCCGATGTGCTTGATACTTGGTTTTCTAGTGGGCTTTGGCCTTTTAGCACACTTGGCTGGGGAAATGGTAATGCGCTGAAAAATGAGAAGTGGCTTGAGAGTGATTTAAGCGAATTTTATCCAAATTCCATGCTAATTACTGGCTTTGATATACTATTTTTCTGGGTGGCTAGAATGATGTTTCAAAGCAACAACGCCTTAGGAGAGCTACCTTTTAAAGATATATATCTACACGCTCTTGTCAAAGACAAAGATGGCAAAAAGATGAGCAAATCAAGTGGAAATATAATAGACCCACTAGATATGATCGATGAGTATTCAGCCGATATACTTCGCTTTACGCTAACTATCTTATGCGCTCAAGGTCGTGATGTCAGAATGAGCGATGAGCAGATGGTTTTAAGCCGAAATTTCACCAACAAATTATATAACGCTACTAAATTCTTGCGTATGAATGTAGATAAATTCAGCGATCTTGATGAAAATGCCGTGCATACAGAGCTAGGCAAATATATACTAAATCGCTTTAAAATCGCTATAAACGAAACAAGAAAAGCACTTGATAGCTATAGATTCAATGATGCAGCAGATAGGGTGTATAAATTCCTATGGGATGAATTTTGTGATTGGGGGATTGAGCTATCAAAAGCCGATAAGAGCGCAATTAGCGAGCTTGGCTCTATTTTCAAAGAGAGTATGAAATTACTAAGCCCATTTATGCCTTTTATCAGCGAGTATCTATATCATGAATTAAGTGGGACAAATTTAGAAAATTCTACCTCCATAATGATCTCTAAATACCCAAAAGCTAGCAAAATAGATGAAGCTATCATATCTAAATTTGAGCTAATAATCGAAGCCATAATAAGCATTCGCCGTGCTAAAGCAACGATAGACCAAGGCAACGCCAAAATCTCAAAAGCCTTTATAAAGTTAAATAGCAATCTTGATATCGCTAACTACCTAAACTTTATCAAACTACTTGCTAAATGTGAAAATGTAGAGATAACAAAAGATATTATCCCTAATTCCGCTAGAGATGTGAGCGAGAATTTAGAGAGCTTTATACCGCTTGCTGGCATGGATACAACGGCCATTATAGCACGACTAAACTCACAAAAATCAAAGCTTGAAAAAGAGATAGCTAAGCTTGAAAATATGCTAAATAATGAAAAATTCGTAGCCAACGCCCCTGAAAGTGTGCTTAAAACCAATCAAGAAGGCCTAGCCACAGCAAAAGCTAAATTTGAAAAAGTATGTAGTGAGCTAGAGAGTTTGGAAAATATTTAGGATAAAAAGAATATAAGTAAGATGGAAAAGCAAGAATATTTAGCTAATATTTTTGGGGTAGCGACTGAAGAAATTCAAGTAACATATCCAAGTGGAGATCATGATAATATAAAATATTATATAAAAGTCAGAGTAGATGTTAAAGAAATACCTGATAATTTCCATCTTTTATTTGAAGATAATATAAAAATTTTTCTAAATGTAGGCGGCAAGTTTGAAAACTGTTCTTTTAAAAATAAATTTTTTTTTGAAAAAATAAGACTTCTAGGATATTGTGAGTTTAAAAATTGCGTATTTGATAATAATAATTTAAACATAATGTCTAGTTCTCAATTTTTGGGATGTAGCTTTGAAAATATAGATAATTTTTTAGAATTTGCTAGTAATAACACTTTTAAAGAATGTTTTTATAAATCAGATTTACAACTTTATGGAAATGAAGAAAAAAAATATCAAAATAAAATAAAAATATCAAATTTTACTTTTAATAATAAAGTGGAATTGATAGGAAAGATATTTGAGGAAGAAGTCCACTTTGAGAAAGTGGTATTTGAAGATAAAGTAGATTTTAATCATTCTATATTTAACAAAAATATTCGTTGCTATGAATGTGAGTTTAAAAAACAGCTTAACTTTGAGAATTGTAAATTTATTGAAAATAAAGTTTCCACTGATAATAGTTTAAGTTTTAAAGAAGTAAAGTTTCATGATGTTATAACTTTTAAACATTCTGTATTTGATGCAGAAGTTAATTTTGATAATTTTACATTTGATAATAAAGCTGATTTTAGCAAATCTACTTTTGAAAAAAAAGTTTCTTTTAAAAATTGTGAGTTCAATGGACTTAGTCGAGATGATTTTTTTGATTTTTCAGAGATACATTTTAAAGATAATGTTTATTTTGATGATAGCTATTTTAATGAATTTGTGGCTTTTCATCTTTGTGTGTTTGAAAAGACAGCATCTTTTTATAGGACAAAATTTAATGTGATACCAAATTTTAGCCCAGGTGATTTTAAAGGAATTCTAAATATAAACAACGCTACTTGGGGAGAAAACGGCAATATAGAATTTGAAGATGTAAAAAAAATAGTAGATGAAGTTTATAGCGAAATTAAAACAGAAGAAGAAAAATTAGAAACAATAAGAAATATAAAAGATTCTTTTCGTGCTATCAAAAATGTTTTAATACAAAAAAACGATCAACTAGACGCACAGAAATTTCACAAAGCTGAGTTATATTGTAAGGAGTTAGAATTAGAAAAAGAAAATAAGAATTTTTCTACTTTTATAGATAGCTTGCTTTTAAAAATTTATAGAATTACTAGCGACCACCATACGAATTTTTTAAAAATTTTAAATTTTACTGTGTTTTGTATAGTTGTCTATGCTGTTTGTAGTTTTGTTTTTGTGGATATATATACAGCTACATTTTTTGGAGAATCTAGATTTATTAGCAAAAACATTAGCCAGGATGTTTTTTCAGGACTAACTCTTGTTTTAATTTGTTTGACAATAATAGTTATAGGTTATAATTTAATATATTATAAGTATACATACAAATCTCTAATTTATATTATTCCTTTTGTTATATTTATTATTGCGACATTATTTATAAAACCTTATTATCTAAATTTAGCTAGATGGCTACTATTATTAGTAATTATATTTTTACTTTTATCTTTATGTTTTTATAACAATGAACATAAAGGAAGAATACTGTTTGCATTCTTGTTTTTTTGTTTTTTCACAATTCCGGCATTATCATCAATCTTTTATTTTTTCTCAGACACATACAAAAATTATGCTTTATTGTATGAAATAACTATACCATTAATAATTTCTATTTATTTTTGTTTAGCTATATTTTTTTCATACTCATTAGAAGAAATATATCTGCGTAAAATAAAAGATAAAAATTTGATCTTATCGGTTTTTAAATATCTTGTTTGGGTTTTTAGATGTCTTGCTTGGGTTATTGTCGCTTTTGTGCTATATCTATCTCCACAGCTGATAAATCCTTTTGTAGGTGTATTTAAAAGCAATGAGATACTATCAAAAAACTACTTTGAGAAAAAACTAAATGATTTAAATGCTAGTGAAATTATAAAAATTTCAAATTTGTTAAAAAATAGCACAGATTTAAATCTTACAGAAGTGCATAAAGAAATAATAGATTTAAACACCATAACAAATGCAGAAATAATAAACGCAAAAGAGCTAATAAAACAAAATCTAAAAGAAATAAATATTGCCAACAATGAGCTGAATACCACAATAAATAATCTAAAAGTAACAAAATACTATCAAGAGTATTTAGTAAATGGAATAAAATCAAGCTCGCTTGTGTATTCTATAATTTTACTTTTATGCCTTTACTCACTAACAAAAACAGCTAGAAAAAACTCAATAGTTCCTATATGAAAAGAGATAATTAATGATAGAAATAAATAATTTAAGCAAAAGTTACGGCAAAAATGAAGTTTTAAGTGGAATTTCAGCTCATATCAAAAAAGGTGAAATCTTCGCTATCGTCGGTCATAGCGGAGCTGGAAAAAGCACGCTTTTACGCTGCATTAATGGGCTGGAAGATTATCAAGATGGCAGTCTAAAAGTATTTGATAAAGAAATTTCGCAACTAAATGAGCAAGGTCTTAGAGAGCTTAGAAAAGATATCGGTATGATATTTCAACACTTTGCTTTAATGAGTAGAAAAACGGTTTTTGATAATATCGCTATGCCACTGCGTGTGTGGGGCTATGATGAAAAAGCTATAAAAATCCGTGTTGATGAGCTTTTGGAGCTAATAGGATTAAAAGATAAATCTAGAAACTATCCAAGTCAGCTAAGTGGCGGCCAAAAGCAAAGAGTTGCTATAGCTAGGGCTTTGGCACTTAGTCCAAAAATATTATTAAGCGATGAAGCCACAAGTGCGCTAGATCCAAACACCACAAAGCAAATTTTAAGCCTACTTAAAGAGATAAATGAGCGCCTTGGCATCACAATCGTGCTAGTCACACACGAAATGGAGGTTGTAAAAAACATAGCCAATCGAGCTATTTTACTCGAACAAGGCTTAATCACAAATTCAGGCTCAATTGTAGAGCTATTTTTAAATCCTAATAAAAATATGAAAAACTTCCTAGGCGAAGAGGAGATTTTGCCAAATACTGGCGTAAATATCAAAATCTTTTTCCCGCCAAATGTAGCGATGCATAGTATCATAACCAATATGGCTAGAGAGCTTGATATTGATTTTAACATAGTTTGGGGAAAATTAGAAAAGCTAGGTGGTAGCGTTCTTGGTAGCTTAGTTATCAATGTAGAACCAAAATATGAGCTTAAAGTAGAAGAATTCATCAAAAATTCAGGCGCTCTATATGAGATTATAAAGGAGAGTAAATGATATCAAAATTGCTTTTTGAAGCCACGATTGATACCTTATATATGGCTTTTGTATCTACGCTTTTGGCTTTTATTATAGGACTTGGACTAGCTATAATCTTAGTTATAACCTCTATAAATGGCCTAAAACCAAATAGAGCCATTTATAATACTCTAGATATCGCAGTCAATACACTTAGAAGCTTTCCATTTATAATTCTTATAATTGTCTTGTTTCCATTAACTAAATTTATAGTTGGCACCAGTATTGGCACGACAGCAGCCATAGTCCCGCTCACTATCGGCTCAGCGCCATTTATCGCTAGATTAATCGAAAATGCGATGAATGAAGTAGATAGTAGCATTATAGAAGCAGCATTAAGCTATGGAGCCACCAAAACGCAGATAATATTTAAGGTTATATTTATAGAAGCGTTGCCAAGCATTATAAATGCTATCACGCTTACTCTTATAGTTGTGATCGGATTTACCGCTATGGCGGGCGCCGTTGGCGGTGGCGGCCTTGGCGATGTAGCTATGAGATATGGATTTCAAAGATTTCGCCCAGATATTATGACATATACGGTAATTATCTTGATAGTAATGGTTCAAATAATCCAAAGTAGCGGAAATTTTTTATATAAAATAACAAAAAAGTAATAAAATTTAATTTTTATCCGATATTATATATATCTAAATTTTAAGGAGTTAAAAATGTTAGCAGGTATGAGTGGAAGTGCAGAGGCTAGTTTAGTAGCTAGCACAATGGTGCTAAAAAAGTCAATCGATGTCGAACAAAATATGATGGCAAAACTGTTTGGTCAAACAGCAGATAATATGCAAACTCCAAACATAGAAGCACCTACAAGAATAACTAATCCTACACAATTTATTCAAAATGAGGCTTTAAAGCTTGGCAAGCTAGATATTTATGCTTGAATTTATCCAAATTAAAGAGGGTTATGCTCTCTTTAATTTTTAAATAACTTTCTTTTATATTATTTTTTAGATTTATGTGTGCCTAATTATAATAATAGTTTTGATGACCTATGTTTAGTAAGTATGAAATTAATAATATTTGGCTTTAGATATTTACAGTGATTTGTTTTTTGTTTTATGCAGTCTTACAAATGTGATGAAAAATAGCCTAATAATTATAACAGTACCAATGATCTTATGTATATGTATTGTTAATTTTATTAATATATAAAATTTAAATAGTGAATTTAATACTTCAATTTAACTGGGATAAAGTTTGTATAATTAATTTTTTGTTTTTTTAAATTTGCAATAAAAACTGCCTATTTAGTCCTAAATTTGTAGCAAAATAGCCGATTTTAGCCCATTTGTATTAATTTAACTTTAAAATTAAAATTTAATTTTGATTTATCAAATTTATTAAGTTAAATGATAGTAAAATAACAGGTAAAGAATTTATTTTAAGATAAATTTAATCTCAATTAAAGGGGAAATTTATGGTAGATAATCATAATATAACCACCATACAAAATAGGCTATCAGAGTTAGCCAAACTTCCAAAAATGAAAGCAAATAGCTCTATTATGGATGTTTTAAATGAACATGGCTTTACTCGTAGAGATTTTATGAAATGGGCTGGAGCGATGACTGCTCTTATGGCCTTGCCGGCTAGTTTTGCACCTATGGTAGCTCAAGCAGCTGAGCTTAGCGATAGATTGCCTGTGATTTGGCTCCATATGGCTGAATGTACCGGCTGTAGCGAGAGTCTTTTAAGAAGTGATGCTCCAACCATTGATAGTTTAATTTTTGATTATATTAGCTTAGAGTATCATGAGACAGTTATGGCAGCTTCTGGTTGGCAAGCTGAAGAGAATTTAGAACAAGCTATACAAAAGTATAAAGGTAAATATGTCTTAATGGTAGAAGGGGGAATTCCAGATGGTGATAGCGCCTTTTATTTAACAGTAGGCTCAAAAGGCACGACAGGTAGAGAACACGCTATCCACGCTAGTGATAATGCTCTTGCTATCTTTGCTATTGGTACATGCTCTAGTTTTGGCGGTATTCAAGCTGCAGCTCCAAATCCTACAAACGCAAAACCACTTCATAAGATTACAAATAAACCAGTAATCAATGTCCCAGGCTGTCCGCCAAGTGAAAAAAATATCGTTGGTAATGTCTTAAATTTCTTACTATTTGGCACACTTCCAGCGCTTGATGTATATAATAGACCAAAATGGGCTTATGGGCTTAGAATTCACGATCTATGCGAAAGACGCGGTAGATTTGATGCTGGTGAATTTGTACAAGAATTTGGCGATCAAGGTGCAAAAGATGGATATTGTCTATATAAAGTAGGTTGTAAAGGTCCATATACATTTAATAACTGCTCTCGTGAGAGATTTAATCAACATACTAGTTGGCCAATCCAAGCAGGTCACGGCTGTATCGGCTGTTCTGAGCCAGATTTTTGGGATCAGATGGGGCCATTTGAAGTGCCATTAGGCGATAGATTATATCATACTGTATTTGATGGGCTTGGTGCTGATGCAATAAGTGATAAAATTGGTATAGGTGTATTAGCAATCACAGGTGTAGCTGTCGCAGCTCACGCACTTATCGCTACTGCAACAAAAGAGAAGGAGTAAAATATGAGCGAACAAAGAATAGTAGTAGATCCTATTACAAGAATTGAAGGCCATCTTCGTGTAGAAGTAATCGTAGATGAAAATAATGTAGTTAAAGAGGCTTATAGTGGCTCAACTCTTTGGCGTGGTATTGAGGTAATTGTAAAAGGTAGAGATCCCAGAGATGCTGGATTTATGACACAAAGAATTTGCGGTGTTTGTACATTTTCGCACTATAGAGCGGGAATTGAAGCTGTAGAAAATGCTCTTGGTATCGTCCCACCACTTAATGCCAAACTCACTAGAACACTTATGAATGCGGCTCTATTTTTACATGATCATCCGGTGCATTTTTATCAACTTCATGCGCTTGATTTTGTTGATGTGGTAAGTGCTCTTAGTGCTGATCCGAAAAAGGCTAGCGAAGAGGCATTTAAATATTGCGATACTCCATATGCATGTGGCGCAGATCAGTTAAAATTAGTTCAAGATAAAGTAAAAAAATTCGTAGAAAAAGGCAACCTTGGGCCATTTGCTAATGCTTATTGGGGTCACTCTACTTATAAATTTACTCCAGAGCAAAACCTAATTGCTCTAAGTCATTATTTAGAGTGTTTAAGACTTCAAAGAACAATAGCTCAAGCTATGGCGGTATTTGGTGCTAAACAGCCCCACCCACAAAGCCTAACTGTAGGCGGCGTAACATGCGTTATGGATCTTCAAAGCCCAGCAAGATTAGGTGAATATATGGTGAAATTCCAAGAGATGGCTGACTTTATCAATCGTGCTTATTGGCCAGATCTTGTAATGGCTGCTAAAGCCTATGCAAATGAACCAAGTGTGGTAAATGATGTAGGAACCCCAAATTTATTAACATATCAAGATTTCCAAATTGGTGCTAATGAGTATCTATTTGATGGTGGTTATATCTTAAATGGCGATATATCTAAGGTATTTGAAGTAGATGAGAGCAAAATCACCGAAGAAGCTACTCGCTCATGGTATAAAAACGACGCTCCACTTCACCCTTATGATGGTGATACTACGCCAAATTACACAGGATTTAAAGATGCTAAAACTCTAAATGCTAAGGGCGAAATGGAAGATTCTAAAGTCTTTGATTTAGATGGTAAATATAGCTGGATTAAAGCCCCAAGATATGATAGCTTGCCTATGCAAGTTGGCCCACTAGCAAATATAGTTATAAATTACGCTAAAGGCAATAAAAATGTAGTGCCAGTGGTGGATAAATTCCTAGCTGAAACTGGCTTGCCAGTAAGTGCTGTTTTATCTACTTTAGGTAGAACTGCATGCAGAATGATTGAGGCAAAAATCATTGCTGATAATGCTTTAAAAGCACTAAATAATCTAATTGAGAATTTAAAAGTTGATGATAGCACATGTGCTAAATATCAAATAGATAGCAAAAAAGAGTATAAAGGTAGATTTATCGGTAATGTGCCTCGTGGTATGCTAAGCCACTGGTGTAGGATTAAAAATGGAGTGATTGAGAATTGGCAAGCTGTTGTTCCATCTACTTGGAATGCTAGCCCAAAAGATGCTAAAGGTCAAATGGGTAGCTATGAGGCTTGTTTGATTGGTCTTAAAATCGCTGATTTAAAACAGCCTTTAGAGATAATACGCAAAATTCACTCTTATGATCCTTGTATAGCGTGTGCTGTACATGTGATGGATACAAAAGGCAATGAATTAAGTAGCTATAAAGTTAATCCGAATTTAATCTAAGGGAGCAGATATGAAAAATAGTAAAAAACATATCGCTGATTATGAATTTAGCATAGGATTACGCCTTACGCACTGGATTAGAGCTATATCTATTGTGGTTTTGAGTGTGAGCGGATTTTATCTTGCTTATGTCTTTGTAAGTCCTGCTATAACAGGTGAGCCTATAAATTTTATGAACGCTAAATGGCGTGCTGTGCATCAAATAGCTGGATTTATACTAATAGGTTGTTTTATCTTTAAGATATATCTATTTTTCTTTGATAAGCAAAGCCATATTGAAAGAGTGAGTGTAAAGAATTTTTTAGATATTAAAGTTTGGATTGCCCAAATTAAATATTATCTATTCTTAGGTAAGCATCCCCATATTCAAGGAACCTATAATCCACTACAATTTGCCTCTTATATATTCTTTTATATTGTGCTTTTTGTGATTTGCCTAACTGGCTTGATTTTATATGTCAATGTATATCATGAAGGACTTGGCGGGTTGCTTTATACGCCTATGAAAGTTATTGAGGCTTGGATGGGAGGACTTGCTAATGTGCGTCAAATTCACCATATTGCTATGTGGATTATCTTTATATTTATGGTAGTTCATATCTATATGGCTGTATTTAACGCTATAAAAGGCAAAGATGGTGCTATGGATGCGATAATCAGCGGCTACAAATTCCCAAAAGAGAAGTAGATGCGTGTTTTAATCCTAGGAGTAGGAAATGTAATGTTCGCCGACGAAGGTGTCGGCGTTCATTTTGTTAAGATGATTGAGAATAACTTTAAATTTAACTCCAAAGAACATAATTTAAAATTTGTAGATGGCGGTACTTTAGCAAATCATTTAACTCCGATAATGGCTGATAGCGATTATTTAATAGTCGTTGATTGTATCGATGCTGATGGTGGGCAGATAGGAGATGTATATTTCTTTGATTTTGAAGATATGCCAAAGAGCATTAATTGGTCTGGTTCAGCACACGAAGTAGAGATGCTTCAAACTATTGAAATGATGGATTTAGTAGGCGATAGACCGCAAACTAAAATAATAGGTGTAATACCTAGAAGAATTGTTCCAATGAGTTTTGAGCTTAGCGATGAGATTAAAAAATCTACGAATTTAATGGAAAAAATAATCTTAAAAGAGCTTTCAAATTTAGGTTTTAGCTATGAAAGGATAGATGATAAAGGTGTGCAAGATATGGCTGATGAGTGGAAAAAGGAGCAATTTTGATACTTTGCTTTGAATTTAGTTGTGCAAATGATGGCTCGGTTTTAGCGTTTTTTTTAGATTTTTGGGCTAAAAAAAGTGCTTTAAAATACTCCATTACAGCTCAAAATAGATCTATAAAATTATATGTAGAAGGCAATGAAAACGAGCTAGCTAAATTTAGCGATGAGTATATAAATTTAGTTCCGCATTCAGTTTTTATTGAAGAGTCCAAGGTTAGTTTAGCTGATGAATTACCAAAAAATAGCGAATTCGAGTTTGATTTTAGTTTTAAAAATATTACTCCAAATGCTTTAAAATCAGATGAAAATGAATTTGGCTTTAAAAGTAATAATATATTTATAGCTAATGCTATAAAAGATATAATGGCTGGTAAAACTGTAAATTATGATGGTTATGAGATATCTAAATTTAGTAGTTTTGATTGTGATTATATACTACCAACAAATCTTAAAAATACAGCTAAAATTTTTGTATGCGATGAAAAATCTCTAATCGCTCTTGCTAGTTTTGAAAAGCCGGTTATAAATTTGCGTACTAATGCGATATATCGCAGTAATCACAAAGATGCACCGCTATATTTTGATGTTAGAAGCGCTTGGGATATCAATGTTTATAAGATTACTCAAGCCCTAAGTGAAAATGGGATAAATTTTTTATCTATTAAAAGTTTAAAAAATGATATGAAAGTATCAATCTTAGACGAGAGAATTTTAATTATTAGTTCTGGAGAGTTTATAAAAACTAAAGAGATGGAGTTTATAAACTCATTTGATGATAAAAATTATGCTCTTTTTGGTCTTTGTGTAAGTGAGTTAGGTGTAGCAAATTCTACAATCGCTAGAGTATTTTTAAGTCAAAAATATAGCGATTTTATCAAAGTTTATAAGGGTGAAGATGTATTTGATATGCTTAGAATTAATTTGCCAAAGAGCTTTGAAGAAATTTGGCAAAAAATTTCTGAATTCGATGGTGGCGATAGGTTACTTGCAAACTATCAAAAAGAGTACAAGCTACCAAATGGTACTATAGATTTACCTAATAATTTTTATTCGCTATTTATGATAATTGATCAAATTCTAGGATATAATGGCCAAATTTTAAACTACGCTAGGGATTATAGCGGTTTAAAAGGGGTAAGAATTGATTATAAGATGAGTAGCAAGAGCAAATTTGATTGGGTAAGAGCTATTAGAAGCACGATGAGTTTTAGGCTAGCTGGCGCAGATGCGAAGAATATTAGCTTTGGCTGTTTGGAGAGTTTGGCATTTTTTTTAAGTGATTTTGGTGATATTTTAAAAGATGAGCTAGAGTGCGAAGGTATGATATTTAGCGGAAATCTCTTTGCTAATCCTGTAATTGCAAATTTGGCTTTAAAGTTTTGTAATTCAAATTATAAAAGTAAATTTAGCGGACACTATCCACTTGAGATCAATTAAGATTGAAGTTTTTGGGCTGGTTCAAGGTGTTGGATTTCGCCCTTTTGTCTATTCATTAGCTAAAAATCTTGAGCTAAATGGAGCTGTATTAAATGATTCTAGCGGTGTGAAAATTGAGCTTTGTGGCGATGGGAAAAATATTGATGAGTTTATATCTAAGCTTAAAATAAATTTGCCTCCACTAGCTAGAATAGATAATATTATTATTAGCAATAGCGATAAAAAATATGATGATTTTAATATAATTAGCTCGCAAGAAAGTTATAAATTTGCACCGATTTTACCTGATTTTGCTATATGTAATGAGTGTAAATCCGAATTAAAAGATCCTACAAATAGACGATACAATCATCCATTTATCAACTGCACAAACTGCGGCCCTAGATTTTCTTTAATTAAAAGCTTGCCATATGATAGAATAAATACTACAATGGGCAAATTTAATATGTGCAAACAGTGCCAAGATGAGTATAAAGACCCAACCAATCGCCGTTATCATGCTCAACCAGTAGCATGTAAAAACTGCGGTCCAAAGTTAAGCTATAAGAGTTTAGATGGCAAAATTCTTGCAAATAATAAAGAGGCTCTTAAAAGATGTATAGATGATTTAAAAGATGGTAAAATCATAGCTATTAAAGGAGTTGGTGGATTTCATCTTGTTTGCGATGCTCTAAATAGTGAGGCTGTATCATTTCTAAAAGAGCGTAAAAGGCGTCCGCATAAACCTTTAGCCATAATGTGTAAAGATCTTGATATGGCTTGTGATTATGCTTATATTAATGAGAGTGAAGCTAAGATTTTAAACTCGAATTTAAAACCTATTGTTTTATTAAAATCCAAAAATAATCTACCTAAGTCAATATCTAGTGGCGTAGGAAGTGTTGGTATATTTTTACCGCCAACTCCACTACATATAATGCTATTAGATAGATTAAATTCTCCAATTATAGCCACTAGCGCAAACCCAAGCAAAGAGCCTATTTTAACAAACTTTGATGAGCTTGCTAGCAGACTTGGTAGTGTGTGTGATTATGCTCTTGATAATGATAGAGATATTGTAAATCCAAGCGATGATAGCATCTGTTTTGAGCTATTGTCAAAGCCAATTTATATTCGAACTTCTCGTGGATTAAAGCCTAATATTACACCTTTAAATTTAGGATTAAAAGATGTGCCAAAAGGGTGTTTTTTAGCGCTTGGGAGTTTGATGAAAAATCAATTTGCTATCTATAAAGATGGCCTTATCTTTAGCTCTCCATATATTGGTGATATGGGCTCTTTAGCAGTGATTAAAAGATTTGATGAGCTGCTAGAGAGTTTTAAGAGTATTTATGGGTTTGAGTTTGATTTTATCATTGGTGATGCTCATCCACATTTTGGATTTGTAAATAATTTTAAAGATAAAGAGATTTATAAGGTCTATCATCATCATGCTCATGCTCTTAGTGTAATGTTAGAAAACGGCTTAGATTGTGAAGTTTTAGCTCTTAGCTTTGATGGAACTGGATATGGCCAGGACGCTACTATATGGGGTGGCGAAGTGCTAAGATGCAAAGATAATGAGTTTAAAAGAGTTATGCATTTTGATAATTTTGAGCTTATTGGAGCAGATAAAGGGATAAAAAATATCTACTATCTAGCTTACGCAATAGCAAAAAAATACAATCTAAACTCACCAAAAATAGATGCCATAGTGCCTCAAATTCAAAGATCTAATCTAGATAAAATCTTACAAAATAGATTAAATATAGTAGATACTAGTTCGCTTGGTAGAATTTTTGATGCATTTGCTGCAATTGTGCTAACTTTGCCAGTTATTACCTATGATGCGCAAGCCCCTATGATGCTTGAGGCTTTATATGATGAAAATATAAATGCGGCCTATGAATTTGAAATAGATGGAGATGTAATTAATTATAAAAATGCATTTATAGGTGCTTTAAATGATCCTATGAAAGTAGCAGCTACTGCTTTTATAAATGGAATTTCAAATTTAGCTCTAAAGATTGCTAAAATGCATAGCCTTCCAGTTGTTTTATGCGGTGGAGTATGGCAAAATAGAGCTTTGTTAAAAAGAACTATATCTGAGTTTAGACGCCATGATATTAAATATTATTTGCCAATTAATGAGCCTATGAATGATTCTGGTATTGCTATGGGGCAGATTTACTTTGGCTTAAATCTGCTTAGATATAATACTAAGATTTAATATATAAGATTATTAATTGTTTTAAAATTAAGGAGATATTATGTGTAAAGATTGTGGTTGCAGTATGGGTGGATCGCATCATCATAGTCACGATGATCATCATAATCATCACCATCACGGTCATCATGACCATCCGGTGTTAAATGAAAAAAAGACTATTGAAGTAGTAGAGAAAATATTAAAAGATAATGATCGCGAAGCTGCTCACAATAGAGCGCATTTAGACGAATATGGGCTATTGTGTGTGAATTTGATGAGTAGCCCAGGAGCTGGGAAAACCACGCTTTTAGAAGCTACTATAAAATCAAGTGGCCTAAGAGTTGGGGTAGTTGAGGGGGATTTAGAGACCAATATGGATGCTAATCGCATTATAAACGCAGGTGGCAAGGCTCATCAGATTAGCACCGGCCAAACTTGTCATTTAGATGCTTTTATGGTGCATAATGGCTTACACCATTTGCCGCTTAAAGAGCTTGATTTGGTATTTATAGAAAATGTTGGAAATTTAGTTTGCCCAGCTAGTTATGATGTGGGTGCTCACCTTAATGCTGTCTTAATCAGTGTGCCAGAAGGGAGCGATAAGGTGGCTAAATATCCTGTTATGTTTAGGGCGGCTGATATAGTGGTGATAACGAAAACTTCGCTATTAGAGCATTTTGATTTTGATATCAATGAGGTAAAAAAAGAGGCCAAAAAGCTAAATCCAAAAGTTGATATAATAGAAGTCGATAGCAAAACGGGCCTTGGCATAGATAAGTGGATAAATTATTTAAAAATGAAAAAGGAATTAAAATAATGTGCCTTAGCATACCTTCAAAAGTGATATCAATAGATGAGAATAATTTTGCCATTGTTGAAACTCTCGGTGTTAAGCGTGGGGTGAGCTTGGACTTGATAGCTGAGCCTATATCGGTGGGGGATTATGTGCTGATACATGTGGGATTTGCGATGGAGAAGATAGATACCAAATACGCTTTAGAGAGCTTAGAGATTTATAAGCAGATCGCAGATGATATGAATAGTGGCAAAATATCAGCCGATGAAGGCGATATGGGCTTAGCAGCGTTGAAAAATTAAATTGAAAATTAGGTAAATTATGGATTTGATAAATAGTTTTAGAGATAAAGATAAGATTTTAGCCTTAAGCCAGATAATCAAGCAAAGAAGCAAAAAGCCATTAAATATCATGGAGATTTGCGGCGGTCATACTCATAGTATAATGAAATTTGGCTTACCACAATTAGTAGGAGAGAATATCAATTTCATCCACGGCCCAGGCTGTCCTGTGTGTATAATGCCTAGAAGTCGCATTGATGAGGCTATAGCGATTGCTAGTATAGATGGGGTGATATTTTGTACCTTAGCTGATATGCTAAGGGTGCCAGGAAGTAAAGGCTCTTTGGCTATGCTTAGGGCTGATGGGGCTGATATTAGGGCTTTATACTCGCCACTTGATACAATCACAATAGCCAAAGAAAATCCAGATAAAAAGGTTGTATTTTTTGCTATTGGATTTGAGACCACCACGCCTATGAGCGCAGTGGTGGTAAAACAAGCTGTTGAGTTGAATTTACAAAATCTATTTATACATATGAATCATGTCACAGTCCCAGCACCAGTAAGGGCTATAATGAGTGATAAAGATGTGAAAATCGATGCGTTTTTGGGTCCATCGCATGTGAGCGTGATTACTGGTAGTAAAATTTATGAAGAGCTAGCAAATGAGTTTAAAACGCCAATTGCGGTGAGCGGATTTGAGCCTTTGGATCTTATGGATAGTATATTAAATTTAGTCAATCAGCATGAAAATGGCACCCATAAGGTCTATAATGAGTATGCTAGAGTGGTTAGCAAAGATGGTAATTTAAAGGCCAAAGAGCTAATAGATAGATATTTTCAGCCGTGTGATTTTGAGTGGAGAGGGCTAGGCGTTATCAAAGATAGCGGATTAAGACTAAGAGATGAGTTTAGCTACTTGGATGCTAAAAAATATTTTAATGTAGAAGTTGGTGAATCTAAGGAGTCTAAGGCCTGTATCTGCGGTGAGATTTTGCGTGGTAAGGCTAAGCCGTATGATTGTAAAGTCTTTGGCAAGGTGTGTAATCCACAAAATCCTATTGGTAGCTGTATGGTAAGTGGCGAGGGCGCTTGTGCGGCGTATTATAAATATAGCAAAAGAGGATAGATGAAAAAGATATTATTAGCTCATGGTGGTGGTGGGCAAGAGATGAATGAACTCATAAATGGGTTGATTTTTAGGATTTTTGATAATGAAATTTTAGCCCAAGGTAATGATAGTGCGATTTTAAATTTAAGTGGCAAAATAGCCTTTAGCACCGATAGCTTCGTAGTAAGCCCTACTAAATTCCCAGGTGGCGATATCGGTAAAATCGCAGTTTGTGGGACGATAAATGACCTAGCAATGGTAGGGGCAAAGCCTAGATATATTAGTTGTGCTTTGATTATAGAAGAGGGGCTTGGTATTGATGAGCTTAAAGAGATCTTAAATAGTATGAAAAGCACAGCTGATGAGGCTGGAGCTAGCATAGTTTGCGGTGATACTAAGGTGGTTAGTAAGGGGAGTTGTGATAAGATTTTTATCAATACTTCAGGTATTGGAGAGATTATCAAAGAGTCTAGAGTGGAGAATTTAAAAAGTGGTGCGAAAATCCTTTTAAGTGGTGATGTGGGCAGACATGGTGCTGTGATTTTAGCAAATAGAAATGAGCTAAATTTGGATTTGCAAAGCGATTGTAAGCCTTTAAATAATGTAGTTGAAGCGCTTTTAAATGCTAGTATCGCTCCTCTTGCTATGAGAGATGCGACTCGTGGCGGACTCTCAGCTGTGTTAAATGAGTGGGCGAAGGCTTGTGGGCGAGATATCAAAATTAGCGAAGAGAGTATCGCTGTGAGTGATGAGGTGATGGGAATTTGTGAAATTCTTGGTTTTGAGCCTTATGAGCTTGCTAATGAGGGAACCTTTGTTTTAGCTATTGATCCTAAAGATGAGATTAAAGCGCTTGAGATTTTAAGAGAATTTGACTCAAGTGCAAATACTATTGGCGAGATTTTAGATAGTAATAAAGGTAATGTGATTATACAAAATAGCTATGGAGCATCTAGATTTATGGAGCCACCAAAGGGTGAGTTACTACCTAGAATTTGCTAAAAGGAGAGTCAATGCATGAACTAGCTATAGTCCAAGATCTATTTAAATTGTGCGAGACAAATGCTATGAAGCATAATGCTACAAAGATAAATAAAGTAGAGATTGAGATAGGAAGATTAAGCGGAGTAGAAGCACACTATTTACAAAGTGCTTTTGATGCTTTTAAAGCAGATACAATCTGTTCAGACGCTAAGCTTATAATTCATCCAAAAGATATTACGATTAAATGTAACGAGTGCGGTGCTCAAAGTGTGCTTTTAGAAAATGAGTTTCTTTGTCCAAAATGTGGTTCAAATTCGCTAGATGTTATTAGCGGTGAAGATATGTATCTAATGCGTCTAGAGATGGAATAGCTAGCAAATTACGCTAGCTAACTCATCTATAGTATATGGTTGGTATAGTTTTGTATCGCCAAAGCTACTTGCGACATCATCAAAATGAGAATTATCACTTATTATAATAATCTTAAAGCCCTTAATCTTTTGCCACTCTTTGATTAAATTCAACTCATTATATGGAAGTTTTTTAACAATTTTTGCTTGAATAAATAAAAAATCAGGTTTATAAAGCATATCTGTTATATGGTTTTTCACACTCTCCCAGCTTGATTCTGGTTGGATATATATCCCAAAAATACTAAGTCCAGCTACAAGAGCAAAAAATCCAGTCTGACTCTCATAGGCTACTAAGGCACTTTTTTGCTCATTTGGTTCGCTGATTTGCGGCTCTTTTAGCTGATGCATTGTAGCGTTAAATGAAAAGATTGAGCTATTGGATTTTACGCTAAATTCAATCTTTGAACCGATTTGTTCAGCATAGCTTGAAGCGATAGAGAGAAATTTATAATTTATATTTCTATTTTTATATTCTAATGCGCTTATAATCTCACTAGTATTCATTTGAGCTGAAGTTTTAATTGAAATTTGATATTCATCTGGATTTTTGGTTGGTTTTATAGTAAATAAAATTGAGCTATTTTTTATGCTTTTATTTACAAAGCAAAGAATATTATGAGTTGCATTTGTGATAGCTTTAAAATTTGCACTAAAATACCTAGCTTGTCTTGGAGGGTAGTTAAAGATTATGATATTTTGGTTTTGCGCAGCTTTATCATGAAGTACTCTAAAAAATAACCCCAAGCGCTCGATAATATCACCATTTTCAAGCCTATTATGGAAAAATCTTAAATTTAGTTTAGCTAATCTTTTATCTGATGTACGGATTAGTTTTTGATTTCTATTTTGTACTGGTTTCCTGCTAATTACGATTAGTAGCATTACAAAGAAAAATAGTACGCTAAAAGCGACATATTCCTTAATATCTACGCTATTTGCCATTGCAAATTCAGCCATTAAAAGTAAAAATAAAATTCTCATCATATCACCAACATCGCATCACCATAGGAGTAAAATTTATACTCTTTTTCTATAGCTTGTTTGTAAATTTGTTTGACATTTTCTAAGCCCACAAAGCTTGCTACTAACATAATTAGTGTAGATTTTGGTAAGTGGAAATTAGTTAATAGATAGTTTTGTCTTTGTGGTGGATTAGCTGGATGTAAAAATAGATCGCATAGTCCATCTTTTACTCTGGTTCTATAAAAGTATTCAATACATCTTGTAACTGTCGTTCCTACGCCAAGAATAGGCTTATTGCTATTTATAGTATTTATTGCCTCATCGCTTATAGTATAGATCTCGCTATGCATTTTATGCTCTCTAATATCGCTAACTTCAACACCTTTAAATGTTCCAGCTCCTACGTGTAGAGTAATATATGAGATGTTGTGTTTGTTTTTTATATCTTGTATCATTTGTTGGCTAAAATGCAAACTAGCAGTTGGCGCAGCTACTGCTCCATCATTTTTAGCAAATATACTTTGATACCATATCTCATCGCTTTTTTGATCAGCTCTTTTGATATATGGAGGGAGTGGGATATGTCCTATTTGATTTAGAATTTGGTATAAATTTTCTGTTTTAATTTCATTACCATTTTGATTAAATTTAACAATTCTATACTCATCTAAAAGCTCTATAACTTCACAACTTAGCCCATTATCAAATTCTAAAATTGTCCCAGCTTTTACTCGACCTTTAATTAAAGTGCTAAATTTACCTTGGCCTAAAGGTTGATTTAATAATAACTCTACAGCTCCGCCGCTTGATTTTTTGCCATAGATTCTAGCTTTGATAACTTTAGTATCATTAAAAATAATATCACAATCTGGTAAAAATTCCATCAAATTACCAAATTTTGTATGCGTTATTTTATTGTTAGAGCGTTGATACACTAATAGATTAGCACTCTCTTTTGGATTAGCTGGAGATGATGCAATTAAGCTAGAGGGAAGCTCATAATCATAACTATCTAGATCAAATATATTATTTTTCATCATCAATTTCTTCTTCATCTTCATCTTTTGGTGCTGGATTTACCATTTTAGCTATTAAAATTGATAAAGAATATAGTCCAATTAATGGAATAGCTAGCATAAATTGACTAAGCACATCTGGTGGAGTCATAATCGCTGCAAAAATAAATATCCCAACAATCGCATATCTAAAAAATCCCTTTAAACTCTCATCAGTAATCATACCAATCTTAGCTAAAAAAAATGTGACAACTGGTAGCTCAAAGCTAATTCCAAACGCAACTACGATTTTAGTAAAAAATCCTACATAATCACCAATGCTAGGAAGTGCTTGAAATAGTGTCCCACCAAAATTTATAAGAAAAGCAAAGCCAACAGGCACTACAAAATAGTAACAAAATGCAGCTCCTACGGCAAACATTACTGTAGCACTTAGCACAAATGGAATCACATATTTTTTCTCATTTTCATATAGTCCTGGAGCTACAAATAGCCAAAATTGCCAAAAGATTATAGGCAATGCAAGCAAAAGTCCAGCAAAAAATGCTACTTTCATCGCTGTAAAAAATGGTTCAGCTACTTGAGTAAATATGATGTTGCTATTATCTGGCAATACAGCCTTAAGTGGCGCAGTCATAAAATCAAGCAAAGGCGCCCAAAAATTAAAACATATGATAAAACATACTATAACTGATAATGCACTAATTAACAAACGCTTTCTAAGCTCGATTAAATGCGGTCTTAAATCTTCAAACATTATGCCTCTTTTGTGTTTTGAATTTCATTTTTTAGCTCTTTTTGGTTGGAATTTAGGTTGCTATTTATGCTATTTAATGAGCTTAAATTTGGTTTTGGAAGATTGCTTATATTTGCTGGATTATCAGTTATTGTATTTTTAGGTTGTTGTGATTGATCTTCTTCATCATTAAAGTCAAAACCAGCATTTAATTTATTTATAGGATTTAAATTTGATATCTCATTTTGGATATCAGCTAGTGATTTTTGTGTTGAACCTGCTATATTAGTTACATTGCTTTTTAACTCATCAAGCTCTTCAAATGTTAGCTTTTTTCTTACTCCATCTATGCCGCTAGTTAAGCTATCTTTATACTTTTTAGCATCCTCTTTTAATTCAGCTATTTTTATCTCTTGTTCAAATGTGCTTTTAGCTCCATTTATAGTTTGTTTAAATATCTTAAAAAATTTTGCTATATTAACCATCGCACTTGGTAGTTTATCAGGACCTAAGACTATTACAGCAATAATGGCGACTATTAATATTTCACCGATTCCCATTCCTAGCATAAAAATTCCTAAATTTAAATTTAAGCTAGTATTCTACAATTTTTTTGCTTAATAGATATTGATTTTATAGTGTATAGAAGTAAAAAGCCCCAAAAAGGGCTTATGAATTATTTATCTCTTAGACCTAGTTCAGCTATTAATTTAGTATAAGTTTCATATTTAGTAGCTTTTAGGTATTTTAATAGTCTTTTGCGACGACCAACTAGTTTTAATAGACCTAATCTTGAGCTAAAGTCTTTTTTATTTACTTTTAGGTGTTCTGTTAGTTCTGCTATTCTTGTACTTAGCAGTGCAATTTGAACTTCTGAAGAGCCTGTGTCTCCACTTTTTCTAGCAAATTTTGCAACTATTTGAGCTTTTTTAGCCGTATCTAAAGCCATATTTGACCTCCTGAGCGGTATATAAAATCGAGCGGTGATTATATCATAATAATCAAAAAGTTTGCTTAAAAATAGTATTTGATAGGTTAAATTTGAATTATAAAAATTTATATAGATTAAATTTAGCAATTTTTACTTAAGTTTTATATACTTTTTGCTAAAATCAAAAAATTTTTTATTATTAAAGGTGTTATATGGATTATAAAGATACTCTTTTGTTGCCGGTTACTGATTTTGCAATGAGAGGCAATTTGCCACAAAATGAACCAGCAAGATACGCAAAATGGGATAAAAATAGAGTCTATGATAAGATGAAAAAAGCTCGTCAAAATGCATCTGTGAGTTTTAATATTCATGATGGCCCACCATATGCAAATGGTCACCTTCACATAGGTCACGCATTAAATAAAATTTTAAAAGATATAATAGTTAAAACTCACTACTTTTTTGGAGAGAGTGTTAGATTTACTCCAGGATGGGATTGTCATGGATTGCCAATTGAACAACAAGTAGAGATGAAACTTGGTGATAAAAAAAAGAGTATGAGTACCGCAGCTATTAGAAGTGAGTGTAGAGACTGGGCTAGTGAATTTATAGAGATTCAAAAAGCTGAGTTTAAATCTCTTGGCGTCATAGGGGATTGGGAAGATCCATATATGACGATGAAATTTAAATTTGAAGCAAATATATATAGAACCCTATGCGAAGTGGCTAAAAAAGGTCTTTTAATAGAAAGAAGTAAGCCTGTATTTTGGAGCTGGGCGGCTAAGAGCGCGCTTGCTGAGGCTGAAGTAGAGTATGCTGATAAAGAAGATTATAGTCTATATGTAGCTTTTGAATTATCAAAATCAGCATCTAAAGCAATAGGAGTTGAAGATGCTAAAGCAGTAATATGGACTACTACTCCATGGACATTAGTAGCTAATCAAGCAATTAGTTTAAATCCAAATGAAATTTACTGCATTACAAAAGAGAAATTAATTTTTGCTAAGCCTTTACTTGAGGTTTTAGTAGCTCAAGGCATTACAAGTGGAGAGATTATCAGTGAGTTTAATTCGCAAAAATTAGAAAATTTACACGCTATAAATCCACTTAATGGCAGAGAGTCTAAATTTATTCTTGGCGAGCATGTCTTAATGGATGGCGGTACAGGATTAGTCCATACTGCACCTGGTCATGGAGAAGATGATTATTTTGCTAGTCTTAGATATGGTATAGAGGTTATAATGCCAGTTGATGAGGCTGGGCTATATGATGAGACGCTAAAACATAATGGTTTATTGCCAGCAGATGTTGTAGATGAGTTTATAGGTATGCATATATTTAAAGCTAATGAGAAAATTATAGAGCTTTTAGGCGATGCAGTAGTTAAAGTAAGTAAATTTACTCACAGCTATCCATTTTGCTGGAGAACGCATAAGCCTGTAATTTATAGAGCAACAAAGCAGTGGTTTATTGCTATGGATGAGCCAAAATTAAGCGGCAAAACTCTGCGTCAGACCGCTCTTGAGGCGTTAAATAGTGTGAAATTTTATCCAGAAGCTGGGATTAAAAGAATATCATCAATGATAGAAAATCGTCCAGATTGGTGTATTAGTCGTCAGCGTGATTGGGGTGTGCCAATTGCATTTTTTAGAATTAAATCTACTAAAGAAGTTATTTTTGATAGTGAAATTTTAGATCATATAGCTAAGATTTTTGATGAAAAAGGTGCTGATGCGTGGTGGAGTATGAGCATTGAAGAGCTATTACCTAATGGATCTAAATTTAAGGCTGATGAATTAGAAAAAATTAGCGATATTTTAGATGTTTGGTTTGATAGTGGCTCAACTTGGAATGCTGTGTTAAATAGCAGTGATTATGACGCTGGTGAATATAGTGCTAGTATGTATCTTGAAGGAAGCGACCAGCATCGTGGGTGGTTCCAAAGTTCTCTACTATTAAGCTGTGCTGTAAATGAAAAAGCACCATATAAAAGCGTATTAACTCATGGATTTACTGTAGATAAAAATGGCGAAAAGATGAGTAAATCCAAAGGCAATGTAATAGCTCCAGATGCAGTTGCTAAGGAATTTGGTGTTGAGATCTTGCGTCTATGGGTTAGTTTAAGTGATTATTCAAGTGATTTAAAAATAGGCAATGATATCTTAAAACAAGTAGCCGAACAGTATAGAAAGATTAGAAATACTATAAGATTTTTACTAGCCAATATTAGCGATTTAAAAGAATTTAATTATGAATTTGGCTTGCTAGATAGATGGATTTTAGGTAAGGCAAGTGCGTGCTTTAATGAAGTTAGTAGCTGTTTTAAAAATTATGAGTATTCAAAAGGATTTAATATTTTATTAAATTTCTTAAGCGGCGATTTAAGTGGTATTTATCTAGATATATGCAAGGATAGATTATACTGTGATGCTGCAAATAGCACTAAAAGAGCAAGTTCGCAAACCGCTATGGCTTTAATAACTAAGGCGCTTTTACCGCTTATTGCACCGACTCTTACATATACAATAGATGAGGTTATGGAGTATGCACCTAGTATAATTAAAGATGGCAAAAGCGATGTTTTTGATCTAGTTTATGAACCAATTAAATTTGATAGTGCAATCGATGATACATTGCTTAGAGAGAGTAAAGAGAAATTTAATGAAATTATTGACAATCTAAAAAAAGATAAGCTAATTAAAGCTACTTTAGAATTAGAAATTCAAACTAGCAGTGATTCTATATTGGCTCTTGATAAAGATGAAGTAGCTGATTGGTATATGGTAAGTAATTTTGGAGTATTTAGAGTTGATAGTGATATTTTAGCAGAGTTTGTAGTAGATGATCATAGATTCGTTATTGCTCGTTCGGCTAAATTTAAATGCCCAAGATGCTGGAAATTTAGTGCTCAAAGTGATGAGTGTCTATGTCCTAGATGTGCTGAGGTGATGAGTGCTAACTGAACCAGTTGGGGTTATAACTATAGTTGTTACAATTGCGGTTTTACTAGCCGTTACTGCTGTAGGAATAATTTTGGTTAATATATATAAGGAGAAAGAGTGATAAGTCTAAAAGAGGCTATGAAGTTAAGTTCTAGCGATCTAGAGCTACTTCGTAAAGAGCTGATTAATAAAATAGAAAAAACTAAAGAGATAGGTGCATATGTTGAGCAATTGACAAATAGTCCAATTGATGAGAGTTTTGCTGGTGTGCCAATTGCTATAAAAGATAATATTCAAGTAAAAAATTGGGCAATTACAAGCTGTTCAAAAATTTTACAAGGCTACAAAGCACCATATAACGCAACTGTAATTGAGAAGCTAATCTTAGCTGGTTTAGCTCCATTTGGTAGAACAAATATGGATGAGTTTGCTATGGGAAGCACTACTGAGAGTTCATATTATGGTAGAACGCTAAATCCGCTTGATCACTCTAGAGTTCCAGGCGGAAGTAGTGGCGGAAGCGCAGCGGCCGTAGCAGCCGGTATAGCTATAGCGGCTCTTGGTAGTGATACGGGTGGTAGCATACGCCAACCAGCGGCGTTTTGCGGTTGTGTGGGCTTTAAACCTACATATGGTAGGGTTAGTCGATATGGACTTAGTGCCTATTCTAGTAGCTTAGATCAGATTGGGCCAATTACGCAAAATGTAGAAGATGCTGCAATATTATATGATGTTATTGCTGGACATGATAAACTAGATAGCACTAGTGCAAATGTAGATTTTACTCCAGTGGCTCCAAATTTAAATCCAAATAGAAAATTAAAAATAGCTGTAATTAAAAACTATGTTGATGAAGCAAGCGCTCCAGTTAAAGATGCATTAAATTCAACCATAGATAAGTTAAAAAATGCCGGTCATGAAATTTGCTATAAAGAGTTAGCTAATTCTAAATATGATATTGCCGCATATTATATCATTGCTACAGCTGAGGCTAGTGCAAATTTGAGTCGCTATGATGGTGTAAGATATGGCAATAGAGCCAAGGCTGATAGCTTAGGGCAGATGTATGCGAATACTAGGGGTGAGGGCTTTGGAGCTGAAGTTCAGCGTAGAATGCTTCTTGGGACATTTGTTTTAAGTAGCGGCTACTATGATGATTACTATATAAAAGCACAAAAGGCAAGAGCATTTATCAAGCGTGAATATGATGAGATTTTAAATGAAGTAGATATAATTTTAATGCCAGTTGCGCCATCTGTGGCATATAAATTTGGTGAATTAAAAGATCCTTTGAGTGCGTATTTGAGTGATATTTATACAATTGGAGTGAATTTAGCAGGCCTTCCAGCTATCACTGTGCCAGTATCAAATGATGAAAATGGATTAAATATTTCCGCTCAATTAATTGGTGGAGCGTGGCAAGAACAGACAGTTTTAGACGCAGCTTTAAGCTTAGAGAATATAATAAAAGGAAAATAGTATGAAAATCATAAAACGAGCCTTAACATTTGAAGATGTTTTATTAGTCCCACAATACTCTGATATCTTACCAAAACAAGTAGATATCAGATCTAAATTTAGTAAAAATATCGAGTTAAATATACCTATAGTCTCAGCAGCGATGGATACAGTTACAGAGCATAGAACGGCTATTATGATGGCTAGACTTGGTGGAATTGGGGTTATACATAAAAATATGGATCTAGAATCACAAGTAAAAGAGGTAAAAAAGGTCAAAAAAAGCGAAAGTGGCGTAATAATGGATCCTATATCAATCACCGCTGATGCTAGTATCAAAGATGCTTTGGAGTTAATGAGTGATTATAGAATTTCAGGTGTGCCAGTAATTGATGAAAATAGTGTATTAATAGGGATTTTAACAAATCGTGATTTGAGATTTGAGCATAATTATAGTAAAAAAGTAGGCGAAGTGATGACAAAAACCCCACTCATCACCGCTCCATCGGGATGTACTTTAGATGATGCACAAAAGATATTTTCTACAAATAAAGTTGAAAAGCTACCTATAGTAGATAAAAATGGTAAATTAGAAGGTTTAATAACCATTAAAGATCTTAAAAAACGCAAAGAGTATCCAAACGCTAATAAAGATAAATTTGGTCGCCTTAGAGTTGCTGCAGCAATTGGCGTTGGTCAAATAGATAGAGCCAAAGCTTTAGCCGAAGCTGGGGTTGATGCTTTGGTGATGGATTCTGCTCATGGCCATAGCAAAGGGATTATAGATACCTTAAAAGAGATTAAATCTCAAATAACTGGAGTAGATATCATAGTAGGTAATGTAGCTAATCCAAAAGCGGTAATTGATCTAATCAAAGCCGGAGCTGATGGAGTGAAGGTAGGTATTGGGCCAGGTTCGATATGTACTACTAGAATTGTAGCAGGAGTTGGGGTGCCACAAATTACAGCTATTAGCGATTGTGCTGAGGCGGCTAAGGAATTTAATGTGCCTATTATAGCTGATGGTGGTATTAAATATAGCGGTGATTTTGCAAAAGCATTAGCAGCTGGTGCTAGCTGCATTATGGTAGGTAGCTTGCTTGCAGGGTGCGATGAGAGTCCAGGTGAGCTAGTAACATTCCAAGGGCGTCAATATAAAAGTTATAGAGGTATGGGAAGTATAGGTGCGATGACTAGAGGAAGTAGCGATAGATATTTTCAAGAAGGCACCGCTCAAGATAAGCTAGTTCCTGAAGGGATCGAAGGCCGTGTGCCATATGCTGGGACGATCCGTGATGTAATCCATCAGCTAGTAGGCGGATTGAGAAGTTCAATGGGATATTGTGGTAGCAATGATATTAAAACTTTTCAAGAGAAGGCTGAGTTTGTAGAGATCACAAGTGCAGGATTAAAAGAGAGCCATGCTCACGATGTTATCATAACTCAAGAAGCACCAAATTATAGAGTAAATTAGTGGAAATATATAGAGCTGTAGAGCATTTTGATGAGCCATTGCATTTAGAGAGCGGGCGAATTTTAAGCGAATTTGATTTAGCTTATGAGTGCTATGGCAAACTAAATGAGAATAAAAGCAATGCTATAGTCGTATGCCATGCACTCACTGGTTCAGCTCATGCTGCTGGAATTTATGAAGGCGATAGAAAAGCTGGCTGGTGGGATGGTGTAATAGGTGATGGAAAGATTATTGACACTACTAAATATTTTGTTATCTGTGTAAATATTTTAGGAAGTTCATTTGGCTCTACAAATCCTCTAAGTATAGAGCCAAGTACTAAAAAAGAGTATAGACTACGATTCCCTGTTCTTGTAATTAGCGATGTTGTTAGGGCGCAAATGAGACTATTTGATAGGCTAGGAATTAAAGAAGCATATGCAGTAGTAGGTGGTAGCCTTGGGGGAATGCAAGCTTTGTGCTTTGCTATAGAGTTTCCAAATTTCGCCAAAAGAGTGATAATGCTAGCTACTACTTACGCTACTAAAGCTTGGGCTATTGCTTTTAATAAAATAGCTATTGAAGGGATAGTAAATGATCCAAATTTCAAAGGTGGTTACTATAATAAAGATGATATAGAGGCAAATGGCTTAACAGGCATGGCGCTTGGTAGAATGGCTGGGCATATTAGCTTTCTTAGCCCTGCTACAATGGATAAAAAATTTGGTAGAAAATATGTAGAAACTGATGGATTATACGAGCTTTTAGGTAGATTTGAAGTAGATAGGTATATGGAGTATAATGGCAATAATTTCCCTAAAAGATTTGATCCATTATCATATTTATATGTTGTTAAGATGATGAATAATTTCGATTGTACTAGGCACTATGGCTCACTTAATGAAGCTTTGATGCTTACTCGTGCTAGGCTAACATTTATCTCATTTAGTGGGGATATTTTGTTTCCGCCAAATTTGATGCTTGAGATGTATGAAGCGCTAGTTAAGATAGGTCAAGGGCATAGAGGAAGTTATATATGCGTTGATAGTGATTATGGACATGACGCATTTTTAGTCGAGATAGATAAGATAGAAAAACATATTAAAAAGGCATTAGATGAGTGAGAGTTTTGAAAATAAAATAGATAAAATTGAGAAGCTTTTAGAGAGTTTAAATAATGAGAATTTAGCGCTTAGTGATAGTATAAAACTATATAAAGATGGACTAAAGCTAGTAAATGAAGCTAGAGCTATGCTAGAAAATGCTAAGCTAGAGATTACTCAAATAGGAGAAGAGAGTGAGTAAGGTAGCAGCTTTACAGTTGTATACTTTGGCTATGAGCGATTCAAGAATCGATCATTATTTAAATTTAGCAGCTAAAGGTGGCGCTAGCGTAGTAGTGCTTGGCGAGTATGTGATAAATTCGTTTTTTAATGAGGTTATAAAGATGCCAAAATCTATGATAAAAGAGCAGAGCGAACACAAAAAGACTAGCCTTTCAGCCATGGCAAATAGATATAATCTAACGATAATAGCCCCACTTTTACAAATCAAAGGCAAAGAGTGTAAAAAGGTCGTAGCTAAATTCAGCCCACAAAGCACAAAATATGAAGAGCAAAATATCTTAATAGACTATCCGCACTGGAATGAAGCGAAATTCTACTCTAAAAAAGATAGCTTTGGTATAATGAGTTTTAGTGTTGATAGGATTAAATTTGGGGTTGTTTTTGGCTTTGAGGCGCATTTTGATCGAATTTGGGCTGAGATTGTAGCTAAAAAGGTCGATTGCGTGTTATTGCCAAGTGCTTGTACGCTAAATTCTAATGAGCGATGGAATGAACTTTTAAAGATGAGAGCGCTTACAAATAATATATATATCGTTCGTGTAAATCGTCTTGGCAAAACTAAATTTGGCGAGGTTGAGAGTGAGTTTTATGGGCAAACTATGCTTATAAATCCACATGGGGAGATCGAGAGTAGTCTAGATGCAAATGAAGGAATGCTAATGTGTGATATAGATAAAAAGCTAATTACACAAGCTCGCTCAATATGGAAATTCCGTCAAAAAGCTGAAGCGTTATTAGGATTAAATATATGAAAAAAGTTCATTTCATCGGTATTGGTGGGATTGGTATCTCAGCTATTGCTAGATTTTTAAAAGAACGTGATTTTATAATCAGTGGCTCAGATATTGCTGATAGTGCTATTACTAAAGAGCTTAGAGCCAGCGGTATGAAAATCACCGTACCACACTGTAAAAGTGCTATTGAAGATCCTGATTTTGTCGTATATAGTGCTGCAATTAAAGGTGATAATGTAGAACTTTTAGAGGCTAGAAAGCGTGGCATTGAGTGCCTATCAAGGAAGGAGGCTTTGCCGTTTATTTTAGAGGGTAAAAGAGTCTTTGCTGTAGCTGGAGCACATGGTAAAAGCACAACTTCAGCTATGCTTGCAGCCCTTATGGAAGGTAGTGCTATAATTGGTGCTATAAGTAAAGAATTTGGCTCAAATATGAAGTATGAAGCTAGTGATAATTTGATATTTGAAGCTGATGAGAGTGATAGTAGCTTTTTAAATTCCAATCCATTTTTAGCTATTGTAACAAATGCTGAACCTGAACATATGGAGCATTATGATAATGATATTGAGAAATTTCATGCTGCTTATAAGGGCTTTTTAGAAAGAGCTAAGATTCGTATTATTAATGCTGAAGATGAGTTTTTAAGCACTATTAAAATGGACGCTATTAGATTAGAAAAGGGTGATATAACCAATCTTCAAATGGTGCTTAGAAATTATGAGCCATATACTAGCTTTCATCTCAAAGGACTTGGTAAATTCGAGGCTTGGGGTATGGGAGAGCATATCGCTGTGGATGCGAGTCTTGCTATTTTGGCGGCTAATTCTATGATGGGACTTGAAGAAGTTAGGGAAAATCTTAAGAAATTTAAAGGGATAAAAAAGCGATTTGATATCTTAGTTGCTAATGAAAAGTTTGCCTTAATCGATGATTATGGTCATCATCCTACAGAGATTAAAGCGACTCTAAAAAGTGCTAAAGAGTATGCAAAGCTGCTTGGACTTGAGAGCATTACAGCGATATTCCAACCACATAGATACTCAAGATTGATGGCAAATTTAGATGGATTTAAAGAGTGTTTTAGCGATGTTGATGAGCTTGTGGTATTGCCTGTTTATGCCGCTGGTGAAGAGCCAAATAATATAGATTTAAAGAGCGAGTTTAAGGGCGCTTTATTTGCTGATAACATTAAACGCAACGGCAATAGTATTGAATTTTTTGATAATTTTGGCGTTAAACATAGCTTAGCTAGTGGCCTTGTGATTGGTTTTGGTGCTGGAGATATCAGCTATCAGCTAAGAGGCGAGAGATGAGAATTTTGCTTTTTTTAGTTTTTATCCTTGCTATTTTGATCTTTCTTGCTGTGTTTAATGATAAATTAAATTTAAAATCCAAGATATCTATTTTAGCGCTTTGTAGTGCTATATTTTTTGTTGGGTTTTTATACAATGAGATGGATAATCAAAGAAGCATTGATATAAATGAGCTTTTGTATAAATTTAACTCAAAAGAGATTATAAAATGCGGAGATTATAATGTTACGAGTGCGAAATTTAATTATGAATTTGGCACCAGTAGCTTTGTCTCTAAAGACCAAAACGGTATAATAATACCGATAGAAAAATGTTTAAAGGAGAACTAATGTCTATATTATTTGAATCTATTAAAGTTGGTAATTTCACACTTCCAAACCGTATAGCTATGCCGCCAATGTGTGTTTATAAGGCTAGGGATTATAGCGGATTGCCACGATGTTTTCATAGATTACACTATCCGGCTAGATCGCTTGGTGGAGTTGGATTTATCATCGTTGAAGCCACAGCGGTATCACCAGAGGGTTGTATATCTAAAAATGATTTAGGCTTATGGAGTGATAATCAAATAGAAGCACACGCAAAATTAAATTACGAAATCAAAAAATACACTTGCCAAACTACAGCCATACAGCTAGGACACGCCGGAGCTAAGGGAACTTGTGGTAATATATTAAGTCCTAGCGGAATATGCTTTAGCCCTGAATACCAGCATCCAAAGACGCTAAACACTCAAGAAATTTATGAAATCATAACTAAATTTAAAGATGCCGCTATAAGAGCCAAGGCTGCTAATTATGATATTGTAGAGATACACGCAGCGCATGGGTATTTGATTAGCGAGTTTTTAAGCCCATTAACCAATAAGCGAGATGATGAATTTGGCGGAAGTATAGATAATAGAATGCGACTTCTAAGCTTGATTGCTCAAGAGATTTCACCTATTATCCCATTTGGTGTTCGCATTAGTGCTGATGATTGGGAGGTGGGCGGAAATACCATAGAAGATAGCAAAATCATAGCCAAAAAATGCGCTGAACTAGGTGCTTGCTATATTAGTGTATCGGCCGGTGGCGTGGTATCTAAGCCAAGCCTAGTTCCAGAACTTAAGCCTATGTATCAAGCAGATTATGCAAAGGCTATTAAAGAGGTGGTAAATATACCAGTTATTGGAGTAGGATTAATCACTACAAAAGAGCAGGGCGAGCAGATGATAGAGGGCGGATACTGCGATATAGTAGCATATGGTAGGGAGCTTTTACGCAATCCAAATTTCGCTCTATACGCAGCTGCAAGTGAAGGGAAAAATGAGATTATAGACTTCTCATACCAAAGGGCATTTTAAGTAGTGTTGTGTTAATTTAATTGGCCGTAGGTGTTTGTCATTGTCAAGGCATTATTCGTAGCGCCTTGACAATCTTTTATAATTTAAAAATTTATCTAACTATATTTGTAAAATTACCATAAAAGCTCAATACTAATATAATGAATGCCACATTTGGTATATACTCAGTTAAGTAAGTTTTAAATTTAGGTTTATTTTTTCGCATTTGGCTAACCGCATAAATTATTATGCATATAATAAATGCAAAAATATTATGTATTATAGAACTCAAATACCAAAAAACATAACTAAACAAACTGCCAAAATTCATCTCTATATTACGCTTAAAAAGCCTAAATATTAACATTAAAATACCACTAGCAACCAAACTAAACCCTAAAGTAAATCCTATTACCAGCATAGAAAATCCCTGTCCTTGGGTTAGATTGATGATATACTCACTTTCTACGCCTAACTCTTTAGCAACACTCCACGGTAGAACTAAGCTCATTATAAAATAATACCCAATATAGATATAAATCCTAGCAACTCCTATTTTAAACTTTTGCACTAGATAAACTAGCACAAAACTAAATAGTATTAATATAGCACCGATACCCATTTATATATCTTTATTGATTTAATCTTGCGTAATCATCGCAACCCTTTTGTAAACCCATATCACAAGCTTTGCCATAAAGATCTTTAGCCGTAATACTATTCTGTCTTACCCCGTAACCTACTTCATATAAAACTCCAAGCATACCGCAACCCGCAGCATTTCCATCATCGCAGGCTTTTTGTAAGAGCTGAACAGCTTTATTATAATCTTGCCTTACACCTTGACCTTGATAATATAAACCACCAAGAAGAATACAAGATGCCATGTCGCCTTTATTGCAATTAATTTCTAGTTCTTTTGGATTGAGATTAGAATCTTTAGCTACACCTATGCTAAAAAGCAGCATAATGATTATGGCGATTTTTTTCATGATTTTTCATTTTAATGTAGTATTTTAAGAATTAATTGTAGTGAATTTGAACTTAAGCATTTATATATTTTATCAATAAAATTAATATTTTAGTTAAATTTAATTTTTAAGAGTTTAGCAATGGCTAAATATAGTCAATTAGAAGCAATGTAATAGAGATTAATCTAAGCTTAAATTTGAAAAATATCGAATTTAATACTCAAATAAAATTTAATTAAATATTATGTATAAAATATAGATTTGGTGATAAAAATGATAATAATAAAAATTCAAAGATCAATTTTATAATTTTTTCAACATTAACGATTAAATTGAATTAAATTTTTATATTTATACTTTATCTATATTTTATTTACTTATTGTTATTGGGGGGGGGTACAATGTTCATATAACTTAAATATCATTAGGAGTATAGATGAAAAAAATTGTAATTAGTATAATGGTTGTAGCTACTTTGTTTTCTACATCACTGATGGCTCAATCAGAGAAAAAAGAGGACTCAAAAGTAGATAAAATCGTTGATAAAATGAGCGATAAAGTCGTTGATAAGAGTTCAGATATGATAGATAAGGTCTCTGATAAACTACTAGATAGTTTATTTAATTAATTTTATAAATAGACTTTTTAGTCTATTTATCTCTCTGTTTAAAAATCCTAGATAAATTACTTCAAATTTAAATTTGTTTCAAATGCAAGCTCCCTAAGAGAAACTCTTAGGGAGTGTATAATTATTTTACAGTAGCTAATTTGCGTCTCATATATGCGATTTTGCTTTGAAGTGGCAAGTGTTTAGGGCAGTTGTCTTCACAACCTAAAAGACTCATACAACCAAAGACCCCATTATCATCACCTACAAGCTCATAGAAATCTTCATCTGTTCTATTATCTAGTGGATCAACTTTAAACCTAGCCACACGGTTAAGCCCCACAGCACCGATAAAGTCAGGTCTCATAAGAGCCGTTCCGCAACTTGCTACGCAGATACCACACTCGATACAACGATCAAGCTCAAAGGTCTCTTGAGCTGCGTCTGGATCTACTTTTTCTTCCATTTTGCTAATATCAGTAGTGTGATTTGAGTGTATCCAACTCTCAACTCTTTTACTCATATTATTCATCCAGTTACCTGTATCAACGCTTAAGTCTTTAAGTAGTTTAAATGCAGGTAGTGGCATAAGCTCGATAACGCCACTTGGATAGTCTTTTGTAAGAGTTCTACAAGCTAGTTGTGGGCGACCATTTACAACCATACCGCAGCTTCCACATATACCAGCACGACAGACAAAGTCAAAGCTAAGACCCGGATCAAATTTTTCACGAATTTGATTTAATGCGATGAAAAGTGTCATACCATCGGTTTCTTCTAGTTCATACTCAGCAAAGTGCGGTTTGCTAACTTTACTTTGAGGATTGTATTTAAATGCTCTAATTTTTATTTTTCTACTCATAGCCTATACCTGCTCTTTCGTTTAATGCTTTGTATTTTGGTTGAAGTTCATAGTGCATTAAAGCATCTTGAATTTCATGTCTATTTTTGCCTTCAGCTTCCATTTTAGAGCGGATCTCATCAACTTCGGCTTGGCGTTTAGCTGATAGTGGATTTTCTATGATATTGCCTTTAGCGCCATATCCACGGAATGCTGGTGGCATCTCCATTTTCATAATATCTAGCTCTTCATACTCTAGTGTTGGGAGTGTATCGCCTTCTTTCCAATATGCCAAAGTTCTCTTACACCAGTTAGCGTCATCTCTTTTTGGATAGTCCTCTCTATAGTGTGCGCCACGACTTTCAGTTCTTTGAAGTGCGCCATAAGCCACACATAGAGCTAGTTTAAGCATTTTAGGCACACGATAAGCCTCTTCAAGCTCAGGATTACCATATAGCTCTTTATTTTCTAATTTGACATTTGTGCTCTCTTTGTATAGCTCTTCTAGCTCTTTTACAGCTTTGGCTAGACCATCGCCAGTTCTAAAGATAGCCACATGTTCCCACATTATATCTTTCATCTTATTTTTGATTTCAAATACATTGTACTTGCCATCTTTGTTGATGAGTTCATTTAGATATTCTTTGCTTTTATTGATAAAGCTTTCTATTGTTTTGGTTTGGATATCTACTTCATTTTTATCGCAATACTCAGCGAAATAATCCCCGATAATCATACCACTTACTACGGTTTCAGCAACGCTATTTCCACCAAGGCGGTTAAATCCATGCATATCCCAACAAGCTGCTTCACCACAACTAAATAACCCTTTTAAGGTTTGGCTCTCACCAGTTGGTTTGACACGAATTCCACCCATTGAGTAGTGTTGCATTGGTAGAATAGGTGCCCAACCTTTTGGACCTTCATCAGCTGGATCTATACCATTGAAAATTTGGCAAATTTCTTGGACATCACGCAAGTTTTTCTCTATATGCTCTCTACCAAGAATGCTAATATCTAGCCAGACATGCTCGCCATAAGGGCTTTTAACCCCTTTGCCATTTCTGATATGCTCCATTATACGGCGACTAACGACATCACGGCTAGCTAGCTCTTTTTTCTCTGGTTCATAATCAGGCATAAAGCGATATCCATCAACATCTCTTAATATCCCACCATCACCACGGCAGCCTTCAGTTAGTAATATACCGCTTGGGACAATTGGAGTTGGGTGGAATTGGACGGCTTCCATATTGCCAAGTCTAGCAATACCAGTCTCAAGAGCGATAGCAGCGCCTGTACCTTCACAGATTACGGCATTTGTAGTGTGTTTGTAAATTCTGCCATAGCCACCAGTTGCGATTAGGGTGCCTTTGGCCACATAAGCTGTGATTTCACCAGTTACTAGATCACGTACAATCGCACCATAGCAGCGGTTATTTTCATGTATAAGAGCTATAGCTTCTTTGCGGTCATGAATTTCTACATTGCGTTTTAAAGCTTCATTTGCTACACCAAATAGCATTGTATGGCCAGTAGCATCAGCAGTAAAGCAAGTTCTCCATTTTTTGGTACCGCCAAAGTCACGGCTATGGATTAGACCATGTACGCTCTCTTTTTCATCAATTGTAGTTTTTTGTGCGTTTATGATAGCGCTTCTTTTGCCTTTTGTGATTCTAGTCCAAGGCACGCCCCAACTAGCAAGCTCACGAATTGCTTTAGGTGCGGTTTGGACAAACATTCTAGCAACTTCTTGATCGCATCCCCAGTCGCTACCTTTGACAGTATCAGCAAAATGCACATCTTCATTATCGCCTTCACTCATTTTTGAGTTACCAAGGCTTGCTTGCATACCGCCTTGAGCGGCAGCAGAGTGGCTTCTTTTGACAGGACATAGGCTTAAAACTACAGTGCTAAGACCCTTATCAGCAGCGGCTACAGCAGCTCTTAAACCAGCTAGACCACCGCCGATTACTAATGCATCATAATATTTTACATTCATACTATACTCCTAGTTCATAGCGATTTTAAGAAATGCCCCAAGGCTTAATAGTCCAAGAGCTATAAAGAATACGCTTAAAATCCATTTAGCTTTTTTTAGATTTTTACGAGTTGCTTTGGCATCTTTGCCCTCAAACCATCCCCATTTCACGCATAGTCTGTATAGACCGATACTTCCGTGAAGTTCAACAGCAAAAAGCAATACTAGATAAAATAACCACATAAAATGGCTATAAACACGCTCAGCTGATCCAAGTGTGCCATCAGCTAGTAGGGCGATTTGATCTGAATTTGTGATGATGATGATTAGGTGCGCTGACCCAAGGAAAAACATAATAAACCCAGTACAAGCCTGAATCCACCAAAGTGTTGTATCTTCGTGTTTCATACGAGTTGCGTGAGCACGATAAATTTGCCATTGTCTAAAATTGATAGGCATTTTTCTCATACCAAGCGCAGCATGGACAAAAAAGATTACAAGCACACAGGCTGCCAAAAAGCTAGTAACATAGCTCATATTTGGGCTATCATACATAAATCTAAGCTCTAAAATATGCACAACTTGGTTATAAACATCTTCACCAAATAGTATGGTAGATACAAACAGCATATGTGCCCACATAAATAGTCCTAGGAATAGCCCAGTTCCACTTTGAATAAGATCGAGTTTTGCAGGAATTCTACTTTTCTTGCGATCCTCGCTTATACCAAGAAACCCTTCGATTTGCTTACTCATAAGCTCCCCTTATAATTTGAAATTTAGACGGATAATTTGTAATTATACATTAGCTAAACTTGATATATTATTAAATTCATCTATTAAATTATAATCAAAAGTATCTATTTTTAGGCTTTTGAATCGAATTTTAAATAATAACTTAGATAATATTTTGATTTATTTGATATTTAAATTTAGTTAAATTTGGCTTGCTTTTAAATCTATTTTAATAATTATTATCATATAATTTCACTATTAATTTTTTAAAGGTGAATTTATGAATAAAAAATATTTACTTTCTGTAGCTGCAATCGCATATATATCAAATTGTGCTCTAGCCAGCGATAAATATGCATTAGATGAGGTGGTTGTTACGGCTTCGGGATTCTCTCAAGAGATTAAAGAAGCTCCAGCAACAATGAATGTCATTACCAAAAAAGATTTGGAAAGAAAGCCATATAGAGATGTAGCTGAGGCTATATCTGATATACCAGGAGTTGATATATCAGCACCTGGCAAAACTGGTGCGAATAATATATCTATACGCGGTTTAGGTAATGGATATGTACTAATCTTAGTCGATGGAAGACGTCAAGGTATTAGTGGCGATATAGGACCAAATGGATTTGGTGAGGTGATGAACGCATTTTTGCCGCCACTTTCTAGTATTGAAAGAATAGAGGTTATAAAAGGACCTATGAGTACCCTATATGGCTCAGAGGCATTAGGTGGCGTGGTAAATATCATCACTAAAAAGGTTAGCGATGAGTGGGGCGCTTCATTTGGATTAAATACCTTAATAAATGAGGATAATCAGTGGGGAAATTTATATGGATTTAATATCTATGCCGATGGTCCATTAATAGAGAATAAACTAGGCGCTACATTTAGATATGCACAAAGCTATAGAGAGCAATCAAATGTAATATATAGAAATGAACATGGTAAAGAATTAGATAGAAGTCAAGGTGAAAGCCCAACAAAGGCTAATAACTATAATATAGGCACAAGATTAAACTATATGCATGATGATGCAAATATATTTACATTTGATATAGATTATGCTAGAAATTACTATGATAATAGAGAGGGGCAGCTTGGTACAGTAGGAGCAAAAGGCGGCTATGAACCAACTATGGATGTAGAAAAGTTAGTAACCTATCTAACGCATGAGGGTGTGTATGATGGATTTACTATAAATTCAGGTATTCAGTATAACCGCGTAACTAATGATAGTAGATTAGTTGTAGCACAAAATCCATATAAAGGACAAAATAGAGATATCTTAGCTCAAGACTATATAGCTGATACTAAGGCTGTGATTCCAATTGGTCAAAGTAATATATTAAGCGTTGGGGCTGAGTATAAACTAGAAAAAATGCAAGATAAGATAGCTAGTCCAAGCAGATTTAGCCAGTATGCTATAGCGACATTTGCTGAAGATGAGTATTCGATATTAGAAAATTTAAGATTAACACTAGGTGCTAGATATAACTACCATGAGACATTTGGTAATAATATCTCTCCAAGAGCGTATCTAGTCTATAATCTAAATGATAACT
This sequence comes from Campylobacter devanensis, assembly GCF_002139915.1. NCBI lineage: Bacteria > Pseudomonadati > Campylobacterota > Epsilonproteobacteria > Campylobacterales > Campylobacteraceae > Campylobacter > Campylobacter devanensis. Next base: position 1,056,480 of record NZ_CP018788.1, on the reverse strand, counting down.
TCACATTTAAAGGTGGTGTATCAACAGGTTTTAAAGCTCCTACAGCAAATAAGCTAATAGCTGGAGAGTATAACTATAGCGGTCAAGGCAAAACCCCAACATACGGTAATCCAGATCTAAAAGAGGAGACATCGATAAACTATGAGCTAGGCATGGGCTATAGTGATGATATATTTGATATGGCTGTAACTGGATTTATTACTGATTTTAAAGATAAAATTTCAAGCACATCATACAATCAAGGCGAAGCTATACCTAATATAGGAAATTGTAATGCAAGTGCTACTGGAGGTAGCTCATGCTCTCAAGCTATAAATCATGGTGAAGTGCAGTATATGGGTGTAGAAGTTAGCGCTGGACTTAGACCTATTAGTGATATGAATTTAAATTTATCCTATACATATCTAGATACTGAGATTAAAGATAGCGCTACTAAAGATAGCATAGGCAAACCAGAAGAGGGAAGCTTAAAGCATAATATAGTAGCTAAAGCTGACTACTCTATAACTAAAAAAATCACTCCATGGATAAAAGGTGAGTGGCAGATAGATAGATATATGGGGAATGATAATATAAATAGAGAGTATTATCAAAATGTATTTTTAGCCTCTTTGGGTGCTTCATATGAGATAAATAAAAATTGGAGCCTAAATGCTGGAGTATATAATCTATTTGATAAAGATTTTACAGATGGATTTGAAACTTATAAAAACAAAGGTAAAGATGCATATGTAAATACATATGATAGAGTAGATGAAGGTAGAAGATACTATCTATCACTAAATGGTAGATTCTAAAAGATAGTAGGGCTAGTCCCTACTCATCCAAAGTTCGCACTATTAGGCTACTTGGTAAATTTAATTCTGTGATAATCTCTATCTCTTTTCTTCTCATCTGGCCATCATCATTTTCGTGGTCAAATCCTAAAATATGTAGCAATCCGTGAATAAAAAGTAGAGCTATCTCTTCATCTATTGTGTGTCCTAGTTCATTGGCTTTAGTCATTGCTAGGTCTGTATTTATAACTATTGAGCCGATTGGAAAATGTGGGATATAGTGGAGCGGAAAGCTTAAAACATCTGTTGTTTTATCTATTTTGCGCTCTTTTAAATTTATTTGATGCATAGCATCGCTATCAACTAATAAAAGCTCTATATCAGCAGTTGTGAGCTTGGAGGCGATAATGTCTAAAATCTCTGGATAGGACTCTTCGCAGATTATCATTTTAATCCTTTAGTTGATAATTTAAATTTAATTAATGTGGCAAGATTTTGCCACATTAAGGTTATTTGTAAGCTTTGATAGCTTTGTCTAAGATATCTTGAGCTTTTTTAGCATCTTCAAAACCTTTGACTTTTACCCATTTATTTGGTTCAAGCATTTTGTAAGTTTCAAAGAAATTTTTGATCTTATCAAGCGTGGCTTTTGGTAGGTCATCTATGCTTTTGATACCATCATATCTAGGGTCGATTTTGGTTACTGGGACTGCTAAGAGCTTTTCATCCATACCGCTCTCATCTTCCATTACCAAAACGCCAATTAAGCGACAAGGTATCACGCTACCGGCTTGAAGTGGATATTCGTTTAAGACTAAAACATCAGCTGGATCACCATCATCAGCTAGAGTTGATGGGATAAATCCATAATTAGCTGGATAAAACATAGCTGAGTATAGCACGCGATCTACTACGACAGCACCGCTATCTTTGTCTATTTCGTATTTGATATTTGATCCATATGGGATCTCGATTACTGCGTTTAGTTTATCTGGATTACTGCCAGCTTTGATTTTGCTTATATCCATAATTTACTCCTTTATCATAGTGTTTAATAAATTTGCCATATCGCTTACGATCTCTTCGATGGTTCGTTCGCCATTGATATTGCGAAGTAGGGATTTGCTACTATAAAAATCTCTAATCTCTTTAAGTGGGGCTAGATAGACTTTCATTCTATTATTAAAGACTTCATCATTATCATCAGCGCCCCTAGCTCTACCTAAGACTCTCTCTCTTGCGACTTGTTCGCTTACATCTACTTCTATAACGCCACTTAGTTTAACATCATTTGTATTTGATAAGACCTTATCAAGCTCTAACATTTGCTCTACACTTCGTGGATAGCCATCTATTAAAATATACTCTGTAGGGCTGGATTTGATAGCACTAACTATGGTATTTACAACTACATCTAGTGGGACTAGATTGCCTTTAGAGATGAAGCTATCTATCAAGCGACCAAGATCGCTACCACTAGCGACTTCAGCTCTTAATAGATCGCCTGTTGAGTAGTGGCTAAATTTAGAGTCGTTTTTAGCTATTATGCTAGCGTCTGTAGTCTTTCCGCTGCCTGGGGCGCCTATTATTAAAAATAGCTTTTTCATTATTTTTCCTTTTCTCTTAATCTTAATCCTAAATCTCTTAACTGATGAGTATCTACGCTACTTGGGGCTTGAGTCATTAGACATGAGGCTTTTTGAGTTTTAGGGAATGCTATAACATCTCTTATACTTGATGAGTTTGTAACTAGCATAATAAGTCTATCTAAGCCTATGGCAAATCCACCATGCGGAGGCGCACCAAAACTAAGCGCATCAAGTAAAAATCCAAATTTCTCTCTTTGTTCGTTTTCATCTATTTTAAGAAGTTTAAAGACCTTTTGTTGGATATCATTTTTGTGAATTCTAATGCTTCCACCACCAAGCTCAACACCATTTAAGACAACATCATAAGCTATGCTCGTGATATCTTCTAAATTTGGCTCATCTGGGTTATTTGGCATTGTAAATGGATGGTGCATCGCTGAGTAGCTACCATCATCATTTTGCTCAAACATAGGGAAATCTACAACCCATAAAAATTCTAATGATTTTTGATCTATTATACCAAGCTCATTAGCTAAGAAAATTCTAAATCGCCCCATATAATCAAGCACAGTTTTTTTCTCTCCGATACCGAAAAATACGACATCGCCGATTTTAAGATCTATTCTAGAAACTAGCTCTTTTAGATCGCTTGGATCAAAAAATCTAACTAGTGGCCCTTTTAGGCTAAGTCCATCAAAATTTACGCAGTTATCTTGTCCGGCTGTATCTTTTGGGTCTTTTATTTGGATAAATGCTAAGCCCTTAGCGCCAAATTTACGGACAAATTCTTCAAATCTTTGCATTTGGCGTTTGCTAAATATATTATCTCCATTTGGGACTTTTATAGCTTTGGCTCTATTTTTCTTTGGATCTTGTGCTGGAGTGCTGAAAATTTGATTATTTGATTTAGCGAAGATATCGATTACATCAACCATAGCTAGATCAAATCTAAGATCAGGCTTATCGCTACCATAAAGCTCCATAGCATCTTTATAACTCATTCTTTTAAATGGAATTTGGATATTATGCCCACAAGCTGCAAATATATCTTTTAACACCTCTTCGCCGACTTTTATCACATCTTCTTGATCGCAAAAGCTCATTTCAACATCAATTTGAGTAAATTCAGGTTGGCGATCAGCTCTTAAATCTTCATCTCTAAAGCACCTTGCGATTTGAAAGTATTTATCAAATCCAGCACACATTAATAGCTGTTTAAAGAGCTGTGGGCTTTGTGGTAGGGCGTAGAATTCGCCAGGATGAACACGGCTAGGCACTAGATAATCCCTTGCGCCCTCAGGTGTAGCACGAGTTAGCATAGGGGTTTCAACCTCTAAAAATCCTAGTCTATCAAGGGCATTTCTACACGCTATGCTAGCTTTTGAGCGAAGTTGAAATTTGCTTAGGCTATCTTCATTTCTTAAATCCAAAAAGCGATATTTAAGCCTGATATCTTCACCAACGCTGTTATCGCCGATTACAAAAGGTAGTGGAGCGCTCTCATTTTCAATGATTAGCTCATCTATTATGACTTCAATCTCGCCGGTTTTTAGCTTTGGATTTACTAGTCCCTCACCCCTAGCTCTGATCTTGCCTTTGGCTCTTAGGACATATTCATCTCTAACTTTTGATGCTATTTCGTGTGCTGATTTGCTGTCTGCTGGATCGCATACAAGCTGGATAATTCCACTTCTATCACGAAGATCTATAAATATAACGCCGCCGTGGTCTCGGTATGAATTTGCCCAACCACATAGACTGACGCTTTTACCGATATCTTGTGCGTCTAAGTCGGTGCAGTAATGACTCCGCATATTAATCCTTTCGTTTGTAAAAAGTGGCAATTATACATTAAATTTTATAAAACTTTTATTAGAAATTTTGACTAGTGAGCGTGTAAAGTTAAATTTCATTTTATTATTATACTTTATATTATATTTTTTTGTGTAGAATTTGGCTTTTAGGGGAGAGTTATGTCTAAAATTCATAAAAATTTAAATACTATAGCAATTACAACTAGAGATCCAATAGAGCAAAAAGATGCGTTATTAAAGATTATAAAGATTATAAAAAGTCGCTCAATTGATGTGATATTTGAATCTCATGTAGCTAGTAGTCTTGGCGTGCAGGGATATGAGTTTGATGAGCTAACTAAAAGAGCTAGAGTTATTATCTCTTTAGGTGGCGATGGTAATTTTATTGCTACATGTCGCAAGGCAGCTAGAAGTGAAGTTTATGTATATGGTGTGCATACTGGGCATTTGGGATTTTTGACTGATTCTACCTTGGATGGATTTGGTGGATTTTTAGATCAATTTTTGGCTGGAATTTATGATGTTGAGCGTCCATATATGCTTAGAGCAAATTTTAATAAAAATGGCAAAATAACTACAAAATTAGCCTTTAATGATATTGTTTTAATGCGTAAAAAAATAGATACCACTTCGCATATTGATGCGTTTTTAAATTCAAAGCATTTTAATTCATATTTTGGTGATGGGGTGATAATTAGCTCTGCGATGGGTTCAACTGCGTATAATATGAGCGCTGGAGGGCCTATTATCCATCCTTTGTGTGATGCTTATAGCGTTACGCCGATATGCTCTCATAGCCTTACTCAAAGGCCGCTTGTCTTGCCTAGGGAGTTTAGGCTGGAGTTTAGAAGCAATGATGATGTGGTGGTGCTAATAGATGGGCAAGATAGATTTGATTTGATTGAATTTGATAGTGTGGATATCGGTGTGAGTGATATTAGAGTAAATTTGCTAAGGCAAAAGGGGCGGGACTATTTTGGTGTATTAAAAGAGAAATTAAGATGGGGTCAGCAGTGATAGAGAGAATTTATCTTAAAGATTATTTAAGTTTTAATGAATTAGAGCTTAAATTTGGCTCTGGGCTTAGTGTATTTACTGGTGTGAGTGGTGCTGGAAAGAGCGTTTTGATGGGGGCGATATTAAGCGTTTTTGGCTACAAAGATAGTGATGCTAGGCTTATTGAAGCCGATGTGGAGTGTAGGCTTGGGCTTGATGAGTTTGGGATTGAAGAAGAGAGTATAAACTGCTTTAAACTCTTAAAAGATAAGAGTACAAGATATTTTATAAACAATCAATCAATATCTAAAAAAAATCTAAATTTAATAGCTAATCGCCACTTAAAATATCTAAGCGCTAAAGAGATTAGCGAGTTTGAAAATGCTAGATTGCTTGGGCTTTTGGATATTTTAGCTAGTAAAAAATCTAAAAATTATAGCCAAAATTTGGCTGAATTTAAGGAAAAATTTAGCAAATTTATATCTATAAAAAAAGAGCTTGATAATATTAATGAAGAGGAAAAAAAGATAGATGAGCTTAGAGAATTTGCTAAATTTGAGATAGAAAAGATCGAGCAAGTTTCTCCTAAGGTAGGAGAATTTGAAGAGCTTAATGCTATTAAAAAACGCCTTAGCAAAAAAGATAAGATAGAAGAGGCGTGGAGTAAGGCTGAGATGGTATTTGCCTATGAAAAGGCAGTAATGGATGCTTTGCATATTAGCGAGATTGATAGTGGATTTTTTAGCGATGCTTTAAATGAGCTTAAAATAGCTAGAAGTAGCGTGGATTTTGATGAGTTTGAAGGATTGGACATTGAGGAGATTTTAGATCGCATAGAGAGTCTAAATGCTTTAATAAAACGATATGGAAGTATAGAAGAGTGTCTAGAGATATTAAAAAGAAGAAAGAGTGAATTAGCCCATTATGAAAATATAGAGTTTCAAAAATCTGATTTAGTATCTAAATTTACAAAATTATCAAATGAGCTTAAAAGCTCTTCAGAAGCTATAACAAAAGAGCGTTTTAAAGCTATAAAAGAGTTAGAAACTATGATAAATAGCTATTTAAAAGATCTATATATGGATAAGATTGATATGGATTTAAATAGTAAAAATTTAGATATTAATGGTGCTGATTTAGTAGATATAAATTTAAATAGTTCAAATTTAAAAACCCTAAGTAGTGGAGAGATAAATCGTTTAAGACTTGCTTTTATCGCTAGTGAAGCTAAGATTAGCGGTCTTGGTGGTGGAGTGTTAATCCTTGATGAAATAGACGCTAATCTAAGTGGCAAAGAGGCTATGAGTATAGCAAATGTATTGATAGAACTATCAAGCTTATATCAAATTTTTGCTATTTCACATCAGCCTCAACTTAGCTCAAAAGCCCATCATCACTTTTTAGTACAAAAAGATATAAAAGGCTCTACTGCAAAAGAGTTAAATATGGATGAAAGAGTAATGGAGTTATCGCGTATGATAAGTGGTGAAAGTATAACGCAAGAGGCGACTGAATTTGCTAAGAAGTTATTGCTTTAATGAGTGTTAAAGTCTAATTTGAGTATAATCAAGACTTTGAATATTAAATTAAGATGGGGTTATCATGCGTGAGAGAGTCATTATAGTCGAGGATAATAAAGCTTTAGCTAAGCTAATAGCCAAAAAGATGAACGCACATGTTGATATGGATATCGTAGTAACACATAGTTACGCAGAGGCGATTGAGGCTATTGAGGAAAATGATGACTTTTTTATTGCTTTACTTGATATTAATTTACCTGATGCACCAGATGGTGAAGTGGTTGATTATGTACTATCTAAAAATATCTTAGCTATTATTTTAACTGGTAGTGTAGATGAGAATTTAAAAAAGCTCTTTATGCAAAAAAATATTGTTGATTATGTAGTAAAAGATAATCTTGATGCGATTAATTATATCTTTGAAACAATTAATAGACTATGTAGAAATCGTAGCTATAAGGTTATGATAGTCGAGCCGTCTATGAGCGTGAGAAATCAGCTAAAAGAGATTTTAAATTCGCAACTTTATAAAGTTTTTACTGCAGCACATGGCGAGGAGGCGTTAAATTATTTAGAGGATAATCCAGATATTAAACTAATTTTAACAGCCTATAATATGCCAGTTATCAATGGATTTGACTTAATGCGTCAAATTCGCCAAACAAAGGATAAAAATCATCTAGGCTTAATCGTAGTAGCAGCTAGCGATAATGATGTGGCGGCAAAATTTCTAAAAAATGGTGCAAATGATTTTATCTCTGTGCCTTTTAGTAAAGAGGAGATTATATATAGAGTAGATAGCAATCTAAAAGCTATGCAAGATGAGATTAATATCGAACTATATAAAAAATATGACCCATTAACAAAGTTATTTAATAGGCGTTATTTTTTTAATTATGTAAAAAATTTAGCAGAGCGAAAAGCAGAATTTAGCATCGCAATTATTGATATTGATGGATTAAGAGATATAAATGCTAAATTTGGCTTTGATCTATGCGATAGAGTTATAGCGCATGTGGCATCTATGCTTAGAAATGAGCTAAAAGGAATGATTGTAGCGCGCCTTAGCGGTGGTGAATTTGGTGTGATTTTAGATAAAGTTAGCTTTGATGAGAGTGTAAGAATTATGGCGCAAATTAGATCAAAGGTTGCAAATTTAGTAGTCGCCTCAGCTATTCGCCCAACTATTTCAGTAGGAGTTTGTCTTTTTGATAATTCACTCAAAATTGATCAAGCAATAAATATAGGATATAAAGCTTTAACAAAAGCAAAATTAAATGGTAAAAATAGGGTAGAAATTTTATGATTATAGATACACATTGTCATCTAGATGATGCTAGATTTGATGATATTAGTAGCGTAATAAAAAGTGCATTTGATAGCGGAGTGCAAAAGATTATAATTCCAGGAGCAGATATAAATGATCTGCCAAAAGCGTTAGAAATAGCAAATTCAAATGAAAATATATACTTTGCTGCTGGAGTGCATCCATATGAAATCGATGGGTATGATATAGATATTTTGCGTAAATTTGCTAAAGAGTCAAAATGTATAGCTATAGGCGAGTGTGGACTAGACTATTTTAGACTACCAGCAACAGATATAGATAGTTATAAAGCCAAACAAAAAGAGGCTTTTATCAGTCAAATCGAATTAGCCGTGGAACTTGGTTTGCCACTTATTGTGCATATTAGAGATGCAAACGAGGATAGTCTAAAAATTTTAAAAGAGTACGAAAGTAGGCTAGTTGGCGGAGTTTTGCATTGTTTTAATGCTAGTCCTATCTTGCTTGAATTAAGCAGTAAATTTTATTATGGAATAGGTGGTGTTTTAACTTTTAAAAATGGAAAAAAATTAGTTGAAATTTTACCTAAGATTCCGCTTGATAGACTTGTGCTTGAAACTGACGCTCCATATCTTACTCCTGAACCTCATAGAGGTAAGAGAAATGAGCCAGCATTTACGACATATGTAGCTGATAAAATGGCTGATATTTTAGGACTTAGCAGGAGCGATGTTGAGAGTATTACAACGCAAAATGCAAATAGATTATTTGGAATTTAAGGAGAGAGATGAGAATATTTGCCATAGTTTTATTTATACTTTTAAGCTGTAGTTGCTCATTTGGGTTTATGGTTTCAGATGATAATTTTCAAAAAGAAATTAGGGTATTAAAAGAGCTTGATATTGACCCAAAATATATAAACGATGAGCATTTTTTACTACTTAAAAATGTTCGAATGGATATGACAAAGAAAGAATTTATAAATACAATAACTAAAGAGTATAAGCATGCTGCTATAATAAAAGATGTCTTAAAAGAGCGAAATGCTCCAAATTTTTTATTATATTTAGCTATTGTAGAATCTAAGTTATCAAATAGAGCAACCTCTGGAGCTAAAGCAGCTGGAATTTGGCAGTTTATCCCAAGCACCGCTAAATTACATAATCTAAATGTTGATAAATATGTAGATGAGAGACGAGATCCACTTCAAGCGACGCACGCTGCTATTGATTATTTAGAAAGATTAAAAGATAGGTTTGGCAAGTGGTATCTAGCTATTTTAGCTTACAATGCAGGAGAGGGAAAATTAAGCAAAGCTATAAAATTAGCTGGAAGTGATGATATAATGGTGCTTTTAAACCCAAAGAAAAAGTACCTTTCGTTAGAAAGCAGAGATTATCTACGTAAAATTATAATGATGGCATATGTGGCAAATGATAGTGATTTTCTAATCTCAAAAGATAGTTCAATGCTAAATTCAGCTACATATATAGGTATTAAAAGAGTTGAAATTCCAGGTGGAACTAGCTTAAGAGATGTGGCTGTATCTATCGGATTTAGTTTAGAAAATCTTAGCAAATATAATACTCATTTAAGATACAGCTTTACTCCGCCAAATAGGGAGACTTATTATATTTATATCCCAACAATTAAAAAAGAGGAGTTTGTCGCTAATTATAAAGAGGGGTCAAAGAGTAAAATTTATAATACTAAAAAAGGTGATACTTTTGAAATTATTGCTAAAAAGTTAAATATTAAAGCAAGCGATATTAAAGAGTATAATAATGTAAGTAAGATAAAATCAAACTATAAACTTGCCGTCCCAGCAAATGCTAAAACAATCTATGAGTATCAGGTTAAAAAGGGTGATACACTTGGAATGATTTCACGTAAATTTGGCGTAGAAGTAGATGAAATTATAAAGGCAAATAGCAAAACAAATATGAAATTAGCAATAGGAGAAAATCTTGTCATACCTCACTAAATTATCAGTCATAGCGCTAGCGGGTGCATTATTTAGCGGATGTTCTACAAAGAGTATCCCACACTACTCAGGTTCGGGGTATTCAGGTGGCTATTTAGGCTCAGGATATGGTTCAAACTACTCAGGTTCAGATTTTGAAACTATACCAAATGGTGGTGCTAGCAATCAAGAATCTACAATGAGACCATATACAATAAATGGTAAAACATATTACCCAACAGTAGTAGAAGTAGGTGATACAGCTACAGGTATTGCTAGCTGGTATGGACCAAATTTTCATGGCAAAAAAACAAGTAATGGCGAAACATATAATATGCATACTCTAACTGCAGCTCATAAAACCTTGCCAATGAATACAATGGTTAAAGTTACAAGTTTAAAAAATGGCAAAACAACCACAGTAAGAATAAATGACAGAGGACCATTTGTAGCTGGTAGGGTTATTGATTTATCTAAAGCCGCAGCTTTAGAAATTGCTATGATTGCTGATGGAACAGTTCCAGTAAAGCTTGAAGTTATAGGATTTTACGGACAGGTTGAGACTCCGGCTAATAAAACGGCTAAAACCCACACATATACAGGCGGTAATTTTATGGTGCAAATTGGTGCATTTAGACGCCTTGCTGGAGCAAATACCTATAAAACTCAATATAATAATACAAACGGAATTTATAAAACAACAGTTCGTGAGTATAGTTTAAATGGTGAGCCAATTTATAGGGTATTTTTAACAGGATTTAGAAGCGAAGCTGAAGCTCGTGATTTCATATCTAGTGGTCAGTTTAAAGGTGCGTTTATAGCTAGAGATTAGGAAATATAATGATAAAAAAACAAAGAAAAACAAAAGAGACTGATATTAGTTTAGAGCTTGAAATTTATGGAAGCGGTAATGGCGATATAGATACTGGTATTGGATTTTTTGATCATATGTTAACTGCATTTGCAAAGCACTCTTTAATGGATATTAAGCTTTATTGCAAAGGAGATTTACATATAGATGATCACCATAGCGTAGAAGATTGCGGTATCGTACTAGGTCAAGCTATCAAGGAAGCTCTATATCCGCTTGGTAGCGTGGAGAGATACGGCAATGCAGTTGTAGTTATGGATGAGGCTGCTGTGGAGTGTGCTTTGGATCTATCTAATAGACCTTTTTTGGTCTATGAATCGCAGATGAATCCAAAGATTGGGAACTTTGATAGTGAGCTTGTAGAGGAGTTTTTTAGAGCACTTGCAATGAATTCAAGCATTACCTTGCACATAATCAAGCAAAGAGGCACAAACTCTCACCATATAGCAGAAGCTACATTTAAGGCTTTTGCTGTGGCATTTCGTAGGGCTGTGGCTAAAAATGATAAGATAGGAATTCCAAGCACCAAAGGCGTATTATGATAGAGATAATATTTTTAGATGTTGATGGATGTATGAGTGATGGTGGTCTTTACAAGACTAATTTATCTGATGAATTTAAAAGATTTGATGTAAAAGATGGATTTGCCATACAACAGTGGAATCGTATGGGTAAAATTTCGGCCATAATTACAGGTAAAAGCTCTCAAATCGTAGCTGATAGAGCCAAAGAGCTAGAGATTAAGTATTGTTTTCAAGGTGTAAGCGATAAACTTGCTAAGGCTAAGGAGATTTTAGAATTAGAAGGACTAAGTTTAGAAAATGCAGCTGCTATTGGCGATGATTTAAATGATATGAAATTGTTAAAAAATGTAGCTATTAGTTTTGCACCAAATGATGCTTTTGAAGCGCTTACTCCAGATATAAAATTAAGTAAAAATGGCGGTTATGGTGCAGTTAGAGAGATGATAGAAATTATCATTGATAGAGAAAATTTACGTGATGAGTGGATTGGGCGTTGGCTATAAAAATTTTTTATTTTGTTGTGGCTCTTTTTAGTATGAGCGTAGTGGCGTTAATGTTACAAAACCCATATGAAGCTAGCCTGCAAAGTAACAGTATAAAGGTAGCAAATATGCAAGCAGATGGAGTAATAAGCTATGAGATAAATGCTACAAATACATATGCTAAATTTACATCTAAAAGTGTTATAGCCTATGATGATTATAATGAATTTATTCAGCCAAATGTTACCTTTATCCAAAAAGATAGACACAACATCACCTCAAATGAGGCTATTTATAAAGATAATAATATAACATTTTTTGGCGATGTGAGATATCTAAATTTAGATACCAATTTGCGATACAACTCTAGTGAAATTCAGTATCTAATGATGGAGAAAACATTATTAAGCAGTGTCCCATTTGAATTATTGCAAAATAGTGATAAAATAGTAGGAAAAAGCGTGATATATGCACTTGATAGTAATCATATCGTTGCAAAAGGAGTTAAAGGTTGGTTTTACAAATAGTTAAATCTTTTATAGTTGTTGCATTCTTTTATGGTGTAGTAAGTGCAAATCAGGTCGAAGTAAGTGCTGATAGCTTCTATGCTGATGAGAAAGTAGGACTTGGAGAACTTGTAGGTAATGTATTAATTAAAAAAGGTAAAAGCGATACATTAACTGCAAATCGTGTTAAAATTTACTTTGATAAAAATCGAAAACCGCAAAAATATGAGGCAATAAGTGATGCCAAATTTAGTATTTTACTAGATGGTAAAAAGTATAATGGTAGTGGCGATTTACTAACCTATGAGCCAAAAGGGCAAATTTACACCTTAAAAGGTAGTGCATTTTTGCATGAAGTTGATAGTGATAAGAAAATTTTTGGTGATGAAATTATAGTAGATCAGTTAAAAGGTGTTTATAGTGTCAAAAGCAAGGATAAAAAGCCAGTTAAATTTATATTTCAGGTAGAAGATAAATGAGAATCGTAAGTGCTAAGTTTTTACTCTCAGCTCAAGGAGTTGATGATTCTCCTGAGTTTGGTATAAGTGAAGTGGCGTTTTTAGGGCGTAGTAATGTTGGTAAAAGCTCTATTATTAATGCACTAACTAATCACCATGGATTGGCTAAATCTAGCTCTACACCAGGTAAAACTCAGCTAATTAACTATTTTGAGGTTATAGTCGATAATGGCGAGGATAAGGTTCCATTGATTTTTGTGGATTTACCTGGGTTTGGTTACGCTAAAGTTAGTAAAAGTATGCATAATGCATGGCAAAAAAATCTAGATAAATATTTGCGTGAACGCATTAGTATAAAGGCTTTTATCCATTTGATAGATTCTAGACATGCGGGGCTGCAAAAAGATGAAAATCTTGGTTTGTATCTAAATGAATTTGTCCGACCTGACCAGAATGTATTAAATATTTACACAAAATCAGATAAACTAAATCAGAGTCAAAAGTCAGCTGTTTTAAAGATTGATCCAGCTGCGATTTTGGTCTCAAGTAGTAAAAAAACCGGTATAGATAAAACGACAAAAGCGATATATAATGCAGTATTTGGTGTAAAATGATAGAGTATAAAAAAGCAAGATTAAAAGATATAGCTAGTATGCAGATTTTGGTTCGTCCTGAGATTGAAAATGGGGTGATTTTGCCTAGAAGTGATGATGAGATAGCTACTAATATTCGCTCATATACATTGGCTTTTGATGATGATAGGCTCATTGGATATAGCGCTCTTCATATTCACGCAGCAAATTTAGCTGAGGTTAGAAGCTTGATAGTTGATGGATCCTATAGAGGCAAAGGCGTAGGTAGTGGACTAGTAAATGCCTTATTAGCTCAGGCTAGAGAGCTTGAGATTGCTCAAGTTTTTACTCTTACTTATAGAAGTGAATTTTTTAAAAACTTAGGGTTTGAAGAAATTTCTAAAGAGAAGCTTCCAGCGCAAAAAATTTGGGCCGATTGCATAAAATGCAAACACTTTCCAGTATGCAACGAAATAGCACTAATTCACAATCTCTAAGATTTAGCCTTTTTTGTATATCTGTTATAGGCTATGAGATATTTAGTTTAACATCGCTATTTTTACCATCTCTTATAGGGATATTTTTTGCTTATTTAATAATACTTAGTGATGAGATTGAGCGAACGCTTGGGGTAAAAGATAAAAGATGGTATCTAACTGTAGCCTTTTTATTTTTTGCTGAACAATTAAATGGATTTGAGTTTTGCTCGGTGCTTTTAGCATGGTTGTTATTTTACTATCTTTTTGATGATTGGCTAAAGACAAATATCAAATGGAGAAAGCTATTAATAACTATATATGTATTTTCAGGCTATATTCTTACTTTGGTTATGAGTAATATTGCACTTTATATACTTAATCAGCCTCGTCTTGAGCTAAGCTATGAGTATTTGCTATATGCTGCGATAGAATCACTAATAGCACTTGTAATATTTAGAGGGCGGGTGCTATGAGGCTAACTATTGTATATGGAATTATCGTTCTTGTATGGATTATTTTGCTTACTCGTATCTATTATTTAAGTATTAAATCAAATGAGTATTATGAGCAGATTGCCGAAAAAAATGCAATAAAAACTGAAGATATTGCTCCGGTTCGTGGTCAAATTTTAGATAAAAATGGCCAGCCTTTAGCAGTAAATAAATTAGGATTTGAGATCTCTATTAAGCCACATTTAAGACGAAATTTAAAAGTATTAGATGATGAGATAAACTTTATAATCTCAGTGTTTCCAGATTTAAATGCTACAAAGCTAAAAAGAGAGTATATCAAAAACGACTCTCCCTATTCACAAGATTTTGTAAATGTTGTAAATTTTTTAGATTATGATAGAGTTTTACCACATTTTGCTAGGCTAAATTTGCGTGAAAATACCTCGGTAAATCCAGTTTCTATCCGTCATTATCCATTAGGTGAGTTAGCTAGCCATGTTATTGGATATGTTGGTAGGGCAAATTTAAAAGATATAGAGGCAAATCCGCTTTCAAAACTGACTAACTATACAGGTCGTAGTGGAATTGAGCGCTATTATAATGAAATTTTACAAGGAGTAGAAGGTCAAAGAACTACCAAGGTTACTGCACTAAATAAGGTTGTAGAAGAGATTGGTTATATTAAGCCAAGCAGTACTGATATATCTTTAACTATTGATTTGGAATTACAAAAGTACTTATATCAAGCTTTTGATCGTCCAGCTGGTGCGGTAGTAGTTATGGATGGAATTGATGGATCTATTTTAGCAGCAGCAAGCTTGCCAGAGTATGATTTGAATCAATTTGTAACTGGTATTAGTCAAAGCGATTGGAATGAGATGATGAATAATCCAGATCATCCATTTACTAATAAATTAATAAATGCCCTATATCCACCTGGAAGTGTTGTAAAGATGGCGATGGGTATGGCATTTTTTGAGAGTGGAAAATATGCGCCAACATCACGGATACTTTGTGATCCATATCTTGAGCTAGGTGATAGAAAATTTAGAAATTGGAAAAATTATGGCTCTGAGATGATGACTATAGTCGAGGCTTTGCGTGATAGCTGTGATACATATTTTTATCGTGGAGCATATAATGTAGGAATTGATATTATGGCGCCAGTTCTTAGACGCTATGGCTTTGGAGTTAAAACTGGAGTTGATTTGCCAAATGAGTATATAGGAATTGTTCCAGATGCTCAGTGGAAAAAGATGAGATTAAATCAGCCATGGTATCAAGGTGATACTATTAATACTAGTATAGGTCAGGGTAGCTTCTTAGCAACTCCTATGCAAGTAGCTAGAGATACGGCAATTTTTGCAATGGGGCATGATGTTACACCGCATTTTATTGGTAGTATCAATGGAGTGCCTCAAGAGTGGCATGCTAGAGATATTTTAAGCCAAAAAGAAAAATCAGCTCTAAAATATATAAGGGAAGGAATGCATGCAGTAGCTAATATTCCAGGCGGTACAGGATTTAGAGTATTAAGCCCATCAAAGGTTACCATAGCGGCTAAATCAGGTACTGCTCAAGTAGTAGGAATTAGTCAAGAAGATAAGGTGCGCATAAAAGAGGTTGATATGGAATACTATGAGCGCTCACATGCATGGATGACAGGATATGCTCCATACGAGAATCCTAGATATATAGTAACTGTATTAGTAGAGCATGGTGCAAGCGGTGGAGGTGCGGCTGGACCGATACTTGCTAGAATTTTTGACAAGCTTGCAGATATGGGTTATATAGATGAAAAATATTTAAAGAAAAAAAACAGTAAATAAGGAGAGAATTTGGATTTTACTACCTATTTAGCTATTGGGCTATATTTTGCGGTGCTTTTGGTGATTGGTCGCCTAGCTTATAATAAAAAGTCAAATTTAAATGAGTACTTGCTAGATAATCGCTCTTTAGGGCCATTTATGACCGCATTAAGTGCTGGTGCTAGCGATATGAGTGGTTGGATGCTTCTTGGATTGCCTGGAGCGTTGTATCTAAGTGGAATTTGTAATGCATGGATTGCTATAGGACTTAGCATTGGTGCGTGGGCGAATTATAAGTATTTAGCCAGTAGGCTTAGGGTATATACTGAAATTTCTGGCGATAGCATTACTATTCCTGATTATTTAGAAAATAGATTTAAGGATAAAACAAAAGTCTTACGCATAATTTCAGGAATTTTTATTTTGGTATTCTACACACTTTATGTAAGTAGTGGTATCATCGCAGGAGGCAAGACATTTGAGAGCTTTTTTGGTTTAGATTTTACTCTTGGTGCCGCAGTAACTCTATTTATAGTGGTATTTTATACATTTTTTGGCGGATTTAAGGCTGTGTGTCTAACTGATGCATTCCAAGGTATTTTAATGTTTTTAGTGTTGGTCTGTATCCCATTATTAGCATATTTTAGTATTGATATTCCAGAAGGCTCAAGCTTTTTTGCGCTTTTAAATGAGTATAGTCACGCAGCAAATTATGACCATTTAAATATCTTTGCCGGACAGACATTTTTAGGTATTTTAGGGCTTTTGGCTTGGGGATTTGGTTATTTTGGTCAGCCGCATATTATTGTGCGGTTTATGGCTATTAGAGATGCTAAAGAGCTTAGCTCGGCTAGACGCATTGGAATTTCATGGATGGTTATTGGCTTAGTTGGTGCAATGGCTAGTGGGCTTATTGGTTTTGTATATTTTTCGCAAAATGGCAATCCTTTATCCGATCCAGAGACTGTATTTTTAAAGCTTGGTGACACTTTATTTCACCCATTTATTGTAGGTGTGATTATTTCAGCAGTTTTAGCAGCCATTATGAGTACTATATCATCTCAGCTTTTAGTTAGCGCTAGTTCTGTTACTAGGGATTTTATCTTTGCTTTTTATAAACATGATGTAAGCGATAGAACTCAGGTATTGACGGGGCGAATTTCGGTTATAATTGTAGCTGTGATTGCTACAATTATTGGATTTAATTCTAGCGATACAGTACTTGGAGTTGTGGGTAATGCATGGGCTGGATTTGGTGCGAGCTTCGGACCTGTTTTATTATTTAGTCTATATTCACGTCATATGAGCGCCTTATCTGCGCTTGCTGGAATTATAATCGGTGGTGTAACGGTACTTTTATGGATATTATTTGGTCTTTCAAGTATAGTTTATGAATTATTGCCTGCATTCTTGCTATCATCTCTTGTAATCTGGCTGGTAAATCGCTATAACAATATGTTAGAAAGAATGTCGCAAGAGCCAAATTCATCTGTTATCGATGATGAATTTAATAAAATGAGAGATAAACAAAGTCAGCTTTAAAGATAAATTTATCTAGTCTAATTTTAATTTTTAGAGTTGTTTTATATAGATTTAAGGAATTATTCTGTATAATTTCAACTCTTATTTCAAGTGGGTTTATAGCTCAGTTGGTTAGAGCATCCGGCTCATAACCGGATGGTCCCAGGTTCGAGTCCTGGTAAACCCACCACTTAAATTTCTTTTTTAAATTCTTAAAATATTTTTAATTTTTTAAATTTTCTTTAATTTTTAAAATCTCTTTTTATAATGCTTTAAATACTTTAAACGCTGATTTTAAGGCCGTTTTTCTCTTAAAATCAAATTTCAAATAACTTTTCTAATGCGATTTAACTCAAATTTCATAACCGCAAGCAAGGCTAAGAGCCGATGAAAATCCGCCATTTATGCCAAATTTTCACCTATCTTTTTTCTAAAATATCATAAATATTATCTCTAAATGGTATGAAAATTTCATCTATATAGGTTTGATTATTCAATAGTTGGCCGTATAAAGCACCAAATTGCGCATCATTATAATTATCTGTTAAAATATCATTTAATTCATCATTATAAAGTTTTGTAAAATCATCTTTATTATTATTTTTTGCTCCGCTTTGTAGCTTGGTGCTATTTAGTAGTTTCTCAGAGATATTTATAATAGCTTGAATTTGCGAGTTTTCTTCCATATTTAGACTAAGATTATCATTGATTTTTTTTACAATTATTGATAGCTTTTCTAGCTTGCTAGAATCAATCTTCATTGAGCCAAAGGGGCTCATCTCCATCACCGGATCTGGTTTTATACTCTCTTTTGTGTGTGTTTGGTTTTTTAGTACTTGAACATTTATCACGCCTATATCTATATCTATATTTTCGCTACTTCTATTTTCATTTGTAAGCTGTTTGAGCAAAATTTCTATAAAAGTATATCTATTATTTAGCTTATCGCTAGAAATATCACCAAAAATGATTTTTAAGTGTAAAAAGATCTTTTTGTAGTTTGTAAGCAACCCTTTGAACTCTACTTTATGCTTATCATCTAAATTATTTATCTGTGTTATTGCTTTTGTGAAATATGGCCTTATCATCGTTTGAGTATTATCATCTATATTAGCAATAGCATCTGCTACTATCTTTTCTTCAAGTGGCATTAAGATATTATATCCATCTATTTTTGCGTTGATATCAAGTAAATCAGCCATATCAATGCCATCTTTTAGCATAGTTTGCGTATAATAGGGCGCAAAACTCGCCATAATATCATCAAATTTATTTACAAAATCAAGCACAAAAGTAGTTTTATGCGGAAATTCTGGGCAAATTCTATTTAGCCTTGATAGTGTTTGGACGGCGGTTATTCCGCTAAGGGCTTTGATGACATACATTATACAAAGCTTATTTTGGTCAAATCCTGTTTGGTATTTATTTGCGACAAAAAGCACCCTTCGCTCATCTTTATTAAATTCACTAGGCAAAGATGCTTCGCTTATGCCATTTATCCCACTTTCGCTATACTCCACTTCATCAACCTCTTTTTGACCGCTAAAAGCTATTAAAGGTTTAAAATCATATCTCCCCACGCAATACTCGCAAAAAGCTTGATAATATCTTATCACGCTTTCTATATCCTCGCACACTACCATAGCTTTAGCTTTACTGCCTAGCATATCGCTACCGATATTAGCAAAATGCTCAGCTATCACAGCTACACGGCTTTTTATGATATCGGTATTATGTTTGATTATATCTCTTATTTTGCGTTTTGCTTGGTTTTGTTCTACCTCTTTATCGCTGCTATTTAATACTATATTATAAAGAGTGTTATATGTTGTATAGTTATCAAGTACATTTAGGATATATCCTTCTTCTATCGCTTGTTTCATAGAGTATAGATGAAAAGGCGCAAACATGCCATCTATCTCTTTACCAAATATTTGTAAAGTACTTTTCTTTGGTGTAGCTGTAAAGCCAAAAAGGCTTATATTTTTAGGTTTATTCTTTGCGCCAAATTCAGCACTAAGAGTATCTATCAAAGCTTCCATATTAGACCCGCTGGTGCTAGAGTGCGCTTCATCTATTATCACAGCACATTTGGTGTTAAAATTTTTTAATTCATCTTTGATATAAGAGAATTTTTGTATTGTAGAAATTATAATTTTTACACTATTTTTTATAGCATCTTTTAGATCTTTTGAGCTATTTTCATCGCCAAGAGCTTTTATAAATCCTTCTTGATGCTTGATCTTGTTTATCTCATTTTGCAGTTGTCTATCTACTACTATTCTATCGGTTACGATTATCACGCTTTCATATCTTACAGAGCCATCTTTATACAAAGATGCTAGCATATATGCCAGCCAAGCTATGCTTTTAGTCTTGCCAGATCCTGCGCTATGCTGGATTAAGTAGTTTTTATACTCTGAATTTTTCAAAATATCGCTTTTTACTTTATGTACTAGATCCATTTGATGATAGCGTGGGAAAATCATAACTCCCTTATCATCAAATATAAAATTTTTAATCAAATCAATTATATTATCCTTTACTAACACCTCTTCCCATAGATACCATACATTGCTTATTTTGCCTTCTATTTCATCATTTCCAGCCCCTGTCTCACTGCCACTTCCTTTGCCTTTATTAAAGGCTAGAAATTTAGTTTTGGATTTTTCTAGCTTTGTAGTCATATAGCACTCATACAGATCCAAAGCAAAAAACACAATCGCACCAAGCCTATTATCAAATAGCCTATTTTGCGGGTTTCTATCCTCTTTATACTGCTTTATAGCATCTTTATAATCCTGCCCTGAATAATTGCTTTTAAGTTCCATACAAGCAAACGCCACACCATTGACAAAAACCACTAAATCCACACGCTCTTTATTCTCATTATCGGCATTTACTTCTTGTATTATTGTGATTTTATTTTTTTCATATTTCTGGGCTAAATCAGCATTAAAACCAGAGCTTTCTTTGTTATAAACTAGCTCTAAGTTTGTATTATTTATCATTACGCCATTTTTTAAGCACTCTAGAATTCCATTTTTGATTATATAGTCATTGATTTTAGAGATTATCTCATCACCCTTTAGCCCAAGCGAATTAAGCTCCTTTTCTTGAGTGGATTTTAAAAACTCTAGTAATATCTCTTTATCCATTGCTAAATTTTTATCATAGTACTTTGCGTTTCGCTCTACAACTCCATTTTTAGCAAATTCTTTTATTATATCAGCTTGATATTGTCTTTTTTCATCATATATAGTTTTGCTCATTTTTGTCCTTTAAATTTCTAATTCCATCAAATTTAAATCTCTTTTTTGCCCGTTACGCACTCGTAGATTAGGGATTTTTTATACTCTTTTAGTGCGGCAATCTGCTTGGTGTAATTCTCATTTAATCTATCTATTTTTTCGCACTTTTTATCCAAAAATTCTGCTATCTCTTTTTGCTCATTGAGTGGGGGGACTAGAATTTCACAATTAGCAAGTATTTTTTTTGTTATACTAAAAACTTTTACGCCACTTACAGCCAAACGAATTTGCGAACGCCATAAATCAGTTTGAAATAAATAAGACAAAAACTTAGAAAATTCAAAATTACATTTATTTTTTAAAATAATAGTATGATATCCAGCAAACATGGTTAAATCTAAATCTACAAATACAGAATTTCCAGCACCATCTAAATCTTCGCTCGTATCAGCAAAAATAAAATTGCCTTTATTTACAAGAGATTTCTTATTCTTTAAATAGTCTTGCGAAATAAATCTAAAAAAGCTATCTTTAATAAAAGTTCCTGTATTTTCTTTTGAGTGAATTTGACCATAACTTATAACCGGAATTCCGCTTTCAATTAAATTTTCTTTTGTGATATTAAGACCTGATGAAAAATTAAAATAATATTTTATTTTTGAAATTTCCCAATGTTTTGGAATTTG
Organism: Campylobacter devanensis; assembly: GCF_002139915.1. Taxonomy (NCBI): domain Bacteria; kingdom Pseudomonadati; phylum Campylobacterota; class Epsilonproteobacteria; order Campylobacterales; family Campylobacteraceae; genus Campylobacter; species Campylobacter devanensis. The sequence goes on along the minus strand of NZ_CP018788.1, from coordinate 1,034,927 downwards.
ACCTATCCAAGGGATCCCACTATCTTTGAATTCCATATTTTTAGGATTTAGCCCTTTGGTTACACACTCGCTTATGAGTGATTTTTTATACTCTTTTAAGCTCTTAATTTTTCTCTCTAAATTGCTTAATCTTTTGTCAATTATTTCGCATTTTTTATCTAGAAATTCAGCTATTTTTTTTGCTCATTGAGTAGGGGATAAGGTAAAAAAGCATTTAGAATATTAAAAATACTTAAATTTTGAATTCCAGTAGTTTGATTGAAAAAAAATCGCATATTATTATTTTGATAAAAAGCTTTCATTGCGTGAGCAAAAAATTTATTGTTAATATTTAAAGGACGAAAACATTGACAAAAATTCGCAAAAAGAACTTCTTTCGCACCAAATAAATTTTGCTCAAAAACAACACTTCTACCAACAGGCATTTTATCACCGCCACCTGATTTTTCAATAATTAAATCTCCATCTTGTAATTTTGTAGATAAAATTTGTGATTTTGTGTAATTTCTAAAAGTATCTGCTGTTTGCTTAACTTTTTGTTTGTCAAAGTCAAAATCAGCAACTCTAATACAAAGGCGACTATTTTGAGAAATTTGTTCGTTTTCTAAATCATCTCCCCAGCAACCACCGAAATTTTCTTTAAGGCAATATTTTATTTTTGTTACTTCCCAATGTTTTGGGATTTGACCTATCCAAGGGATCCCACTATCTTTGAATTCCATATTTTGCTTACTCATCAAAAATACCACTTTCAAGCTCAATTGCTTCTTTTTCTAGGTTTTTAAATTCTAGTTTTATCTCATCAGTGCTTTTAGGGTTTTGGTATTTGTAGAAGTAGCGAGTAAATGGAATTTCGGCGCCGATTTTGCCCTCATCAAAGGCTTTTGCTAGTGGCAAATGTGGCAAGACTTCGCTTTTCATGTATTCATCGATGCTAGCGTTAATGTTGATTATCTCGCTATCACGGCCATCTTTATCGTAGATAATCTCGCCTTTTTTATCTCTTTGAATTTGTGCTTCATCGTCATCACGGCTAAATATTTTGGCTATTTTGTCTAGTGTTTTGGTATCTTTGATATCTAAAATTTGCTTTAAAAAGCTGATAAATTCATCTTTGTTTAGATATTTTTTACCATCTTTATGGTCATTTAATTTGCTTATTATCGCACTAGCAAGCTCTTTGGCCTCTTTTTGTTTGCTTAGCTCTTTTTGCTCTTTTTGGTTTAATTCATCTTTGTTTTCTAATTCTGTTATTTTGGTGTCATTATAAAAGGCAGATTTCAAGCTTTCTAGGCTCTCATCTGTGATGGTATAGCTCTTTTGAAGTGGGGTCATTATGGTGTATTCTTTATAGATAAATTCGCTATTATTATAGATTTTACAATACTCATTCTCTTTAAAATCTTTGTAAATTTGGGTAATTTGTGCTATATTTTGCTCGTTTAGCTCGTTTCTTTTATTGCCCATTGATTTTCTAAGCTTTATATAGAAGCTACTAGCGTCGATTAGTGCTAGTTTGCCTTTTCTTTCATTTGGTTTGGATTTGCGTAGTATCCATATATAAGTAGCAATTCCAGTGTTATAAAAAAGTTCTGTTGGCAAGGCGATAATGCTATCTATATAGTCATTTTCTAGTAGATAGCGGCGAATTTGACTCTCGCCTGAGGTGGTATCGCCGCTAAATAGCGGGGAGCCGTTTTGGATGATGGCGATTTTGCCATTATCTTTGACCTTTTCTAGGGCTGATTGTAAAAAGAGAAGTTGCGCATCGCTTTTGGCTGGTAGTCCTGCCAAAAAGCGAGATTTGCTCTCATAGGCTAGTTTTACAGCGTCTTCTACACCATCTTTTGCTTTTTCTCCACCCCATGAAGTGCCAAATGGTGGATTTTCGATGATAAAATCAAATTTTTCATTTGGGAATTCATTGTTTTTTAGAGTATCTGTTTTTAAAATATTTTTTTCATTTTGCCCTTTTATGAGTATATCGGCTTTACAGATAGCGTAGCTCTCGCCGTTGATCTCTTGGCCGTATAGATAAATTTGTGCTTTATTGTTTTGTTCTTTTAGCTTTTCATTTGCTATGCTTAGCATTCCGCCTGTTCCGCAAGCTTGGTCTAGGACTGAAATTACTTTATTATCGCCTTGTATATCTACACCAAAAAGCAAAATATCCACCATTAAAGCTATGATATCACGCCCTGTATAGTGATCGCCGGCTTCTGCATTTTCGCTAAATTTGCGGATTAGTTCTTCAAATATATAGCCCATTGTGTGATTTGGGACGATTTTGGGATCTAAGTCAAGTTCGCTAAAAGCTTTGATGATGCTAAAAAGGCAGTTTTCTTTACTCATTTTGTCTATCTGTTTTTGGAATTCTAGATTTTCAAATATCTCTTTGATATTGTCGCTAAAACCATCTATATAATTTTTCAAATTTGCTTTTATGTTGTTTTGGTCGTTTCTAAGCTCTTTTAGATCAAATTTGCTTGTGTTGTAAAATTTATATCCGCTGAAGCTTTCTAGCACTTTTGCTGGGCAGTTTTTGTCGCTATTATACTTTTCTAGCACTTTGTTTTTGGTATCAGCTAAGGCGCACTCAAATCTGCGTAAAATAACCATAGGGATAATCACATCTTTATATTTATCACTGGTGTAGGCTCCACGAAGCTTATCAGCTATATTCCAAATAAAATTTACCTCTTTGCTAATATCCATTTTTGCCCTTTTAATTTTGATTATTGTCAAATATTATAACATAAATTAATATATTATTAACAAGAATTGTAAAATAGCTCAAATAATTTGATTTAGGAATTTTGGAATTTAATTTCGCAGATTTAGTGGGTTAAATACCATTAATCTGCGAATTTCATAGTATGAAGATAGTTTAAACTTTATCTTTTATAAGCGCTCTCGCCATGTAGGCTAGCATCTAGGCCTAGGCTCTCATGCTCACTATCTACACGAAGCGGGGTAAAATATGATATAACCTTAAATATCACAAAACTAATAATAGCCGAAACCCCAAAGCAAACCACAACTCCCATAATCTGCTCTAAAAGCAAATGCGGATTAAAGCTTACAAATAATCCTTCAAATTCAATACTAGGATTTATCTCTTTAGTAGCAAATAGCCCTACACACAAAGCGCCCCATATACCGCCAAATCCATGCAGTGAAAAGGCGTCTAATGAGTCATCTAGTTTGAGTTTGTATTTGATAACTATCAACCCCCAAAAACAGACAATAGCTGTGCTAGCACCGATTATTATACTAGCTGCTATGCCTACATATCCGCAACCTGGTGTGATACCTACAAGTCCAGCTACTAAGCCACTTAAAGAGCCTAATATACTAGGTTTTTGTTTGTTTAAAATTTCCATACATATCCAAGCTATATATCCGCTAGAAGCTGAAATAATAGTAACTATAAAGGCATTTACGGCGATTTCATCTACCTTTCCAGCGCTACCTGAGTTAAATCCTAACCAACCTATAAATAGCAAAATACCACCTAAAAAAGCATAAGGTATAGAGTGAGCTTGCTCACTGATATGTGCTATCTCTTTTCTAGCGCCCACCATCAAAACGCCAATTAACCCAGCTGTCCCCGCACTGATATGAACGACACCGCCACCAGCAAAATCCAGCCCACCACGAGTTAGTAAAAATCCTTGCTCATCCCAGATCATATGAGCCAAAATAGCATAGACCAAAATACTCCAAAAGATCAAAAATATCGCCAAAACACTAAGCTTTACACGCCCAACAAGCGATCCTGTGATAACAGCGCTTGCTATTAGGGCAAACATCATTTGGAATATCACATTTAGAAGTTGCGGGACTCCATTAGCATTTACACCATTAACGCCATTTAAAAAAGCAGCCGAAAGATCACCTATAATACCAAGGTAATCACCCTCATAAGCTAATGAAAAGCCAACAAATATCCAAGTAAATGAGACTAATCCAAAGACTATGAAGCAATTCATTATAGTATTTAATGCATTTTTAGCCTGAACTAGCCCAGAATAAAACATTGCTAGTGACGGAGTCATTAGCAAAACCAATAGCGAACAAAGCATTATAAATAGGGTGTTTATCGCATCCATTTATACTCCTTTTTTAAAAAATATTTGGCATAATATCAAAAACTCTATAAAAATTTACTTAATTAAGAAATTTTTAATATAAATTTTATGAGATAATTTAAAATTTACTCTAAATTCAATTTTGATTTTCATATATTTGGGTATAAAAATTTAAATTTTTGACAAATTTTAAATTTTGGAACACACATTGCTTATACCCCATCGAACTTTTAATTTTTTAAGAAAAGGACTTATAATGAGTTTTAGAATCAACACAAATGTAGCAGCCTTAAATGCGCATGCTAACTCTGTAGTAAATGATAGAGCACTTACTGGCTCTCTTGGTCGCCTAAGCTCAGGCCTTAGAATTCAAACAGCAGCTGATGATGCTTCTGGTATGGCTATTGCTGATAGTCTTCGCTCTCAAGCTAACTCCCTAGGTCAAGCCGTTGCTAACGCTAATGATGCTGTAGGTATCATTCAAACTGCTGATAAAGCTATGGATGAACAGATTAAAATACTTGATACTATTAAAACCAAAGCTATCCAAGCAGCACAAGATGGTCAAAATGCTGATTCTAGAAGAGCACTTCAAAATGATATTAGCAGACTTCTTGAAGAACTAGATATGATAGCTACTACTACAAGCTTTAATGGCCAACAACTATTAAATGGAAATTTTTCAAACAAAAACTTCCAAATTGGTGCTTATAGTAATGAAACTGCAAAAGTAAGCATAGGTGCTACAAACTCAAATACTATAGGGCATACTAGGTTTGAGACTACAAATAATGCAAGATATTCATCATTTAGTACAATTTCTAATGTGAGTGCTAGTGTAAAACTAAGCGGAATTGATGGATATCCTAATGGCTATGAATTTGAAAAACTTGATTATAAGATTTTTAGAACTGAAGGCTATAAAGCAATTGCTGATATGATGAATGGTGTAAGTGATAAAACTGGCGTAAGAGCAAAAGTTAATAATACTCAAATCTTTAGCAATACTATATCAGCTGGTTCTATTAAAGGCTTAATTATTAATGGTATAACTATTGGAAATATCACTACAAAAACAAATGATAGCGATAATGTTTTAATTGGAGCAATCAACGCTAAAAAAGATGAAACCGGAGTAGAGGCTAGTTTGCAAAATGGAAAACTAGTTTTAGCTAGTAAAGATGGTAGGGCTATTAGATTAAATATTTTATCTGGTGCAAGCTTTATGGGTGGATATACTGCTGGTACAAGCGCTCTTTATTCTACATCTGGTGGTGCGTTATTATTGGGTCAAATAACATTTATCCGCCAAGATGCTAGAGATATTAAAATTGGCTTGCAAGGTGGTCTATCTGCTATTAGCGGTATGTCTGCAGCTCCTATTAGTGAGGCAGTATCTGCTTCGGCTACATATAATGCTGCTAGCGTAAATTTAAAATATATGAACTCAGGAACAATTAGTGCAGCTATTGCTAAAGCAATGGGGTATTTTGATGGTGGAGCCTCTAATGCTGGTCAGTTGACAGACCAAAATGGCGGTGTAAATACTTATGGTGGTGCTCAGGCTATGGTTGATGTAGCTGAATCAGCTAGAAAAACTCTAGATAGAATCAGAGCTGACCTAGGTTCAGTACAAAACCAATTAATAGCTACGCTAAATAACATCACAGTTACTCAAGTAAATGTAAAATCAGCCGAAAGCCAAATTCGTGATGTAGACTTTGCTAGTGAGAGTGCAAACTTCTCTAAATATAACATTCTAGCCCAAAGCGGAAGCTACGCTATGAGTCAGGCAAATGCTGTACAGCAAAATGTCTTAAAGCTGCTACAATAAGTTAGTTTTAGTAATATACATTTCATTGCTATGCAATGATAAAAGCCTCTTAACTCTACTCACGGTGTGCGGTCGTTCGTAGAGTGATTTAATCAACTCGCACTTTTAAAACTCATTAAACTTTACAAGTCCTTTTTACCTCTGGGAAACCAGAGGTAAAAGAGTATTAAATTTACTAAATTCAGCTATAAGTTGGTAAAATATAATCAAAAAAAGAGTATAAAATGATTGATGTTTTAAATCTTATAGGTAGGAGTGAGTCGCTATTTGATAGTGATATGGCTAGACTTAAAGATGAATTAAATGAGCGTATTTCTAGTTCTAAATTTTTAGTAGTTGGTGGCGCTGGTAGTATCGGCTCAGCGGTAGTAAAAGAGATATTTGCTAGAGAGCCAATGCGTCTTGATGTAGTTGATATTAGTGAAAATAACTTAGTAGAGTTAGTGCGTGATATTAGAAGTAGTTATGGCTATATACAAGGTGAGTTTGCTACCTATGCTATAGATGCTGGTTCAAATATATTTAAAGCGTTGATAGATGGTAATAAGTATGATTATGTGCTAAATTTAAGCGCTTTAAAACATGTAAGAAGTGAAAAGGATCCATATACATTAATGCGACTAATCCAAACAAATATATTCAATAGTGATGAATTGATGAAACGCTCAAAAAGATATTTCACTGTTAGTAGCGATAAAGCAGCCAATCCTGCTAATATGATGGGGGCTAGTAAACGAATTATGGAGATGTTTGCATTTTACAGATCAAATTTAACACCAGTAAGTATGGCTAGATTTGCAAATGTCGCCTTTAGCGATGGAAGCTTATTACACGGATTTGAACAACGAATCAAAAAGCTCCAGCCAATTGTAGCACCAAATGATGTTCGTAGATATTTTATAACACCTAAGGAATCTGGCGAATTATGTTTATTAAGTGCGATATTTGGAGAAAATAGAGAGATTTTCTTTCCAAAGCTAGATGAGAAGCTAAATTTGATAAAATTCAGTGATATAGCTGTGCGTTATCTACATTCTAAAGGCTATGAGCCATATATATGTAAAAATGAAGATGAGGCTAGAGCAAAGGCTGCTCAACTAGCGCAAAATGGACAATGGGCGTGCCTATTTGGTAGTAGTGATACAACCGGCGAGAAAGATTATGAGGAGTTTTACACAGATAATGAGCAGTTAGATATGGAGCGGTTTGCTAGTATTGGCGTGATAGAGAATGAGCCGGTGATAAATGGGGCAGGTCTAAATACATTTGAGGCAAATATAAAATCAATGATAGCAGATGGAAAATTTGATAAAGATGCGATAATGGCGGAATTTATGCAAGTTTTACCTGAGTTTAATCACATAGAAAAAGGGAGATATCTAGATGCAAAAATGTAAATATAGCAAACCACTATGTGAAGAGATAGTAAGATTTATCAAAAATGAATACAATAGTAAAAAATTCCTCTACATTCTCTAAGGCTTCTAGGTAGAGATGGAGTATCTATGGCAGTGTATTGATACTGGATATGTATCGAGCATAGGTGAATTGGAATGGTCTGTGGGATTGATGAGATAGCACAAAGCTGATAGGATTGTAAATATCCCTAGTAGTGTGATTAGTTAAATTTATATAAAAGATTACTACGCCTTGTGTTTAGGCGTAGTACTAAAACTAACTTATTGTAGCAGCTTTAAGACATTTTGCTGTACAGCATTTGCTTGACTCATAGCGTAGCTTCCACTTTGGGCTAGAATGTTATATTTAGAGAAGTTTGCACTCTCACTAGCAAAGTCTACATCTCTTATTTGAGATTCAGCTGATTTTACATTTACTTGAGTAACTGTGATGTTATTTAGTGTAGCTATTAATTGGTTTTGTACTGAACCTAGGTCAGCTCTTAGCTTGTCTAGAGTTTTTCTAGCTGATTCAGCTACATCAACCATAGCTTGAGCGCCTGCATATGTGTTAACTCCTCCAGCTTGAGCTGTTCCAGTAGAAAGTTCGCCACCTCTAAAAAATCCCATTGCTTTAGCCATATCTGAAACAATTGTACCAGCATTCATATATTTTAAATTTACACTAGCTTGATTATATGCAGTTGAAGCAACGCTTACTGCTGTAATACTTCCACCGCCATTTGTAAATCCAGATATTTGAGATATTCCATTAATTCCAACTTTAATATCCCTAGCATCTTGGCGAATAAATGTCATAGTCCCTAAAAATAAAGCACCACCACCATCACTTCCTGCAGACGCTCCAGCAGTATCACCACCCATAAAGCTTGCACCTGAAAATGCTCCGATTCTTATAGCTCTACCATCTTTAGCAGCTAATACTAATCTACCATTTTCAAGGCTTGCTTCTACTCCGGTTTCATCTTTTTTAGCGTTAATTGCTCCAATTAGGACATTGTCAGAATCATTAGCTTTTACGGTAATATTTCCAATAGTTACGCCATTTATCATTAGATTTTTAATACTACCAGCACTAACCACATCGTTAAATATTTGAGTATTATTAACTTCAACTCTTACACCAGTTTTATCGCTTACACCATTCATCATTTCAGCTATTGCTTTATAACCATCTTTTTGAATAATTGTTCCAGATAATGTTTGGAATGTATAGCCATTAGGATATCCATCAACACCACTGATTTTTACAATAAAATCTTGAGCTGAAATATTAGAATAAACTGAATAAACCGCATTATTTAGTGTCTCAAACCTAGTATGCCCTATAGTATTTGAGTTTGTAGCACCTATGCTTACTTTTGCAGTTTCATTACTATAAGCACCTATTTGGAAGTTTTTGTTTGAAAAATTTCCATTTAGTAACTGTTGGCCATTAAAGCTTGTAGTAGTAGCTATCATATCTAGTTCTTCAAGAAGTCTGCTAATATCATTTTGAAGTGCTCTTCTAGAATCAGCATTTTGACCATCTTGTGCTGCTTGGATAGCTTTAGTTTTAATAGTATCAAGTATTTTAATCTGTTCATCCATAGCTTTATCAGCAGTTTGGATGATACCTACAGCATCATTACCATTAGATATGGCTTGACCTAAGGAGTTAGCTTGAGAGCGAAGACTATCAGCAATAGCCATACCAGAAGCATCATCAGCTGCTGTTTGAATTCTAAGACCTGAGCTAAGGCGACCAAGAGAGCCAGTAAGTGCTCTATCATTTACTACAGAGTTAGCATGCGCATTTAAGGCTGCTACGTTTGTATTTATTCTAAAACCCATTATAAATCCTTTTATAGAAATATTATTAAGTTATAAAAGCCCTAAGCAAATGGTGTTCCAAAGTTTTGGTAGAAGTTTATAATAAACGATATTTTATAAGTTGTAATAAATTTTAATAGATTATTAGAATTTAAATCAATCTTGACATTATTTAAAATATTACTAGCTAATAGGTTAGCTAGTAATGATTGGTTAAAAGTTTAAGCTAAAATATTTAGCCTTGTTTAAATATTTTTCTAAAAATTGCTTTAATTTTAGCTGTCATTGTGCTAAAAGGGCATTGACTACCACCTAAAACTGGGTCGTTATTCATTTTATTCTCCTGTGTATATATAATCACTCATTACTGGTGTTAAACCAGCATTTTTGATAGCGATTTTCATTTGATTGACATCTCTATTATCGCTTATTTCAAATTGTCCATCACCCTTGCTTTCATCATCTTTGCCACCGTGTTCGCCGATAGCTACGCTTACTCCGGCTGAGACTTTAGTGACGCCAAGAGCTATGGCATGATCTCTAAAATACGCACTCTCACGGCTACTAAGCGTTATATTGGCGTATGGTAAAAACAGCCTATAAGCAGCGATCACTTGTAATAAGGCTCGTTCGGTTACATCTCGTGGGTTTATCTTATTGTTATTGATAATCGGTCTTAGGCGTGGGACGGAGATGGAAATTTCTGCGTGAGGGTATTTGGCTTGGATTAAGGATGCGTGAAGAGCGGTTGCCATAGCATCTTTGCGCCAGTCATCGATCCCAAGAAGTGCCGCAAATGCCACGCCACGCATACCGCCTATTAATGCTCTTTCTTGAGCGTTAAATCTATATGGAAAGACTCTTTTGTTGCCGTATAGATGAATTTTGCCATATTTTATAGGGTTATAAGTCTCTTGAAAAACAGTTACAAAATCCACGCCGTTATCATGTAAAATAGCGTATTCATCACTATTTAATGGATAAATTTCAACACCAACTATATCAAAATATTTTTTAGTTAATCTACAAGCGTTTGCGATATAATTTAGCGGTGTTTTGGTTTGGGATTCGCCTGTTAGGATGAGTATCTCTTTTAATCCGGTTTTGGCGATATTTTCTAGCTCTTTGATGATATCATTTTCATCTAATTGCGCTCTTTTGATATCATTACCCACTTTAAATCCACAATAAACGCAGTTATTATCGCAGTGATTTGCTATGTATTGCGGGGTAAAAAGATAGATATTTTTACCGAAATATCGCTCTTTGGTGGCTTTGGATTTGGCTACTATCTCTTCAAGGAAATTAGCAGCTACTGGGCTTAAAAGGGCTTGGAGGTCTGTTAAATTTAGATTATCTTTATCCAAGGCTTTTTGGACATCAAAGGCACTGAATTTATCAAAATCCACATTTTGGCGTTCATTTAAAACCCTTAGCATTATATCGCTTTTGATCTGTTCTTGCGATGGTAGATAAGCCATTGGGTCTGTTTTTTGTATGAATTTCATCTATTGTCCTAAAAATCCAGTTAGTGGCGAGCTAGCTTGAGCGGTATTTATAACTCTACCAAATTTAGCTAGATAGGCGTCTCTACCGGCTATAACGGCGTTTTTAAAGGCTCTTGCCATGCCTTTTATATCGCCAGCTGTGGCAATAGCGGTATTTACCATCACAGCAGCGCAACCCATCTCCATAGCCTCACACGCTTGGCTAGGGCGGCCGATACCGGCATCTACGATGATTGGTAGGTCTATTTCATCTATTAAAATTTGGATTATATCTTTATTGCTTAGGCCTTTATTTGACCCAATTGGTGCGGCTAAGGGCATGATGGCTGCTGCGCCGGCATTTGCCATATCTCTAGCAGCGACTAGGTCTGGCATCATATAAGCAAGTGGGATAAAGCCATCACTAGCTAAAAGCTCAACGGCTTTTAATGTTTGATAGTTATCAGGTAGTAGGAATTTGCTATCTCTAATTACTTCTATTTTTATCATATCGCCACAGCCAAGCTCTCTACCTAAACGGGCGATTCTAAGGGCTTCACTAGCGTCTCTAGCGCCACTTGTGTTTGGTAGTAGGGTGATATTTTGAGGGATAAATTTGGTTATGCTTATATCGCTATCTTTATTTACTCTGCGGATTGCTAGGGTGATGATTTGAGCGTTTGCTTCTTCTATACAAGCGGTGATTAGCTCGGGGTCAAATTTGCCACTTCCCATAATAAATCTAGAATCAAATAGTCTTCCGCCTAAATTTAGTTTATCCATTATCTTTTACTCGCTTTATTAAAATATCTAAAATTTGATTTGCTTGTTTCATAGCACAGATACCGACTCTTGGAGCCATAAGGCCATTTCCTATGCTTGCAGCACTTTTTAAATCTCCGCAGATATAGAGATTTTTGGCCATTTGGATTGTTTTGATATCATCACTGCTACCATATCCTGCCATGCCGCTTGCGGCGACTATAATTTTGTTTTTGAGATTGTTTATAAGCATAGCTTTGGCTTTAGGATTATCAAAGCATTCGGCGACTATATCGTAGTTTTGAAATACTAAATTTATATTGTTTTCATCTAGTTTTATGGTCTCTATCTCTACGCTTACAAATGGATTAATTTTGGCGATTATATCTGCTAGGGCTTGGGTTTTGTATTTGCCAAGGTCATCTATGAAGTATTGTTGGCGATTTAAATTTGATGGATCTACGGTATCGAAATCGACTAATTTTAAAGAGCTTACCCCAACTCTAGCTAAGGCTATAGCCACGCTACTACCAAGGCCACCAAGCCCAGCTATACCGACTTTAGCACTATCAAGAGCGATATTTACCTCAGGGCTATTTCTAGCTCTCATCATCTCTTTTAAGCACTCTTTTGGCGGAAGCTCACCTTTGTTTATAAAAACTACGCTATCACCATCGCTTAGCTCTAAATCATCATTAGTAGCAAAGCCTTTATATATGGTAATCACGCTATCATCAAAGCCAAGCTCAGCTCGCAACTGGCAAAGTGTGTTGGAATTTACATTTTTTGTGATTGAATTTACTATTATCTGTTTCATAGGTGTGATTATAGCCAAAAAAGACAAAATAGCTATTAAATGCGTATTAAAATTTATAAAATTTAAACTAATGATTATAAAAATTTGGCTAAAATTCTAGCCTTATTATTGATTTAAGGCTAAAATATGTTTGATTCTATATTTAGAGAGTATGATATAAGAGGAATTTACCAAAAAGATTTAAATGAGCAAAGCGTCAAAGCAATAGGAATATGCCTTGGCAATGTGATGAAAAGCCGTGGAGTAAAGAGTGTAAGCGTAGGATATGATGCTAGGGTTTCGGCTAGAGATTTATTTGGGTATTTAGTGAGTGGATTTAATGCGGCTGGGCTTGAGATTTATGATATTGGGATGTTGCCTACGCCGGTTGGGTATTTTAGCGTTTTTACGGATAAATTTGATGCTAATGTGATGATAACTGGTAGTCATAATCCAAAGGAGTATAATGGATTTAAGATTACGATTAAAAAAGATAGCTATTTTGGTGATGATTTACAAGCTTTAAAAGATGCCGTTAATAAATTTATAGCTAGTGGTGGAGTGGTTGAAGATAATTTTAGTGCTATTAAATTTGATATTTTAAGCTCATATGTGGATTTTTATGCTAAGGAATTTTCGCATCTTAAAGGGCTAAAGACAAAGATTATTTGCGATGCGGGAAATGGCGTAGCGGGTATAACTCTAATGCCTATAGCTAAGGCGCTTGGGCTGGAGTTTAATGTGCTATACCCAGAGCCTGATGGAGAGTTTCCAAATCACCATCCAGATCCTAGTGAAGAGAAGAATATAAAAGAGCTGAAAGAGGCTTTAAAAAATGGCTATGATATTGGGTTTGGATTTGATGGGGATGCTGATAGGATAGCGGTTTTAACGCCAAAACGCACGATAAAAGGGGATGATTTAGCCTATTTATATGCTAAAAATATGAAAAATCCTAGGGTTTTAGGCGAGGTCAAATGTAGCCAAAATATGTATGATGAGATAGATAAAATCGGTAAAAGCTTCATGGGCAAAACCGGTCATAGCAATATCAAAAAAGCTATGAAAGAGCTAAATATCGATATGGCGGCTGAAGTGAGTGGGCATATATTTTTCAAAGAGAGATTTTTTGGTTTTGATGATGGGGTATATGCGATGATAAGGGTGCTTGAGCTAATAGCAAATGGGTTTGATTTGGATGGGGAGTTAGATAAATTACCTAAGCTATATTCAACCGATGAGATGAAGATAAAAGCCGATGATGAGAGTAAATTTAAGATTATAGAGGCTTTAAAAATTGAGTTAAATAGAGCTAATAATGGGCTACCAAAGATAGTTGATATTATCGATATTGATGGGGTGAGAATTAAATTTGAAAATGGCTGGGGACTAGTAAGAGCGTCTAATACAACTCCTGTGATAGTAACTAGATTTGAAGCAAATTCAGAGCAAAATATGCTAGAAATTCAAAATGGCGTTATAGCTTTGGTAGATAAAATTATGGCTAATATCAATGCGTAGGGCTTTGTGTATTATAAGTGGCGGTATGGATAGTGCAGTAGCAGCTAGTATCGCTAAGAGTGAGGGCTATGAGATTGTGGGGTTGCATTTTGATTACCATCAAAGAACAATGCTAAAAGAGCGTGAGTGCTTTGATAAAATTTGCGATGATTTAGGGGTTGTAGATAGAATCGTGATTAATGCTGATTTTATAGCTAGTGTTGGTGGGAATTCTCTCACTGATAAAAGCATTGAAATTCCAAAAAACTCACTAAATGATAAGGAGCTACCAAATACCTATGTTGCCTTTAGAAATGGGATTTTTATCTCTATTGGTGCGAGTGTGGCACAGGTGAGAAATTGCGAGGCTATATATATGGGGTTAGTAGAGGCTGATAGTAGTGGCTATCCAGATTGTCGGCTTGAGTTTTTAAAAGCGATGAATAGAGCGGTGAATTTGGGCACTGGATGTGAGTTTGTCTTTAAAGCACCTTTAATTGGGTTATCAAAATCGCAAATAGTCTCTAAGGCCTATGAGCTTGGTGTGAATCTAGCTAATACTTGGAGTTGCTATGAGAGTGGGGACGCTGCTTGTGGGGAGTGTGATAGCTGTCTATTAAGACTAAAAGGGTTTAGAGATAGTGGCAAAATCGACCCTATAGAGTATAAAAAAATTAAATTTAAGGATTAAGATATGTATCGTTTTGCGCCATCGCCAACAGGTGATATGCATATTGGGAATTTAAGAGTTGCTATATTAAATTATATATCTTCACTTCAAGATAAAAGTGGCTTCATACTTCGTATAGAAGATACTGATAAAGAGAGAAATATAGAGGGCAAAGATAAAGAGATAATGGAGATTTTAAAGAAATTTGGGATTAAATGGGATACTCTTTATTATCAAAGCCAAAATCTTAAATTTCATCAAGAGTTTGGGGCTAAGCTTTTAATAGATAAGAAGGCTTTTTTGTGTTTTTGTGATGATGAGACACTAGAAAAAAAGAGAGAAGAAGCCGCTAGAAATGGCGTAGCATATAGATATGATGGGAGTTGTGAAAACTTAAGTGATGAAGAGATTTTAAACAATCCACGCCCAGCGGCTTTGAGGCTAAAAGCACCTAAAACAACACAAAAATTTGTTGATAAGATTAAAGGCGAGATAGTGTTTGAGCCTGAAAATATAGATAGCTTTGTGCTATTAAGAGCTGATAAAACTCCTACATATAACTTCGCTTGTGCGATTGATGATATGCTTGAGGGTGTAACTATGATAATTAGGGGTGAAGATCATGTAAGCAATACTCCAAAGCAAAATTTGATTAGAGAAGCCCTAGGATATACTCAAGAGATAAGCTACGCTCACTTGCCTATAATCCTAAATATGGATGGTAAAAAGATGAGCAAAAGGGATAATAGCTCTTCTGTTAGCTATCTTTTGGATAAGGGTTATATGCCTGAGGCTATAGCAAATTATCTGATATTAATAGGCAATAAAACGCCGTGTGAAATCTTTACTATTCAAGAGGCTGCTAGTTGGTTTGATATAAGCAATATTTCACGCTCGCCAGCTAAATTTAGCGAAGAAAAGCTCGCTCAAATCAATAGAGAGCATATCAAACTCGCTAGTGATGATAGGCTAGTTGAGCTTGGGTTTAGCTCGCCAGATTTAGCTAGATTCTATACTCAAGAAAGTAGCTTAATCCCTGAAATAATAGCCAAAATTGACGCTATTAACTCAGCCAAAATTATCCCACCACAATGGCAAAAAGAAGCAGATGAGATAAGAAAAGTTATCTTAAATATGCAAATTCCACATAGCTTTGATGAGCTTAAAATTGTGATATCTGATGAGACAAATTTAAAAGGTAAATCGCTATTTATGCCACTTAGATTGCTTTTAACGGGCGCTGAGCATGGCCCAGAGCTTAAAGATCTATATCCATTGATAAGATCTGATATTAAGGAGATTGTAGCCAAATGACGATTTTATCCCATTTTATAATATCAGTGGTTGATATTTTAGAAATAGTAATAAGAGCTTATACATTTATAATCATAGCTGCAGCGCTTGTGAGCTGGGTAAGACCAGATCCATTTAATCCTATTGTCCAGTTACTTTATCGCCTTAGCGCCCCAGCGTATAATCTCATAAGAAAGCTTAGAATTCCAACGATCTTTGGTGGGATCGATATAGCGCCTATTATAATACTTCTTGCTTTGGAGTTTATAAGTAGATTTGTATTAGGATATATCCGTGCGTTGGCTTATCAAATTTAGTCTATTTTTAACTTTTTTGGTTATACCGCTTTGGGCTAGTGTGCCAAGCTATGAGAATTTAAAAACAGCACCAAAAGGACTAGTCAAGGATTATTATATATATAGATTTGCTAATGAAAAAAAAGCTAGCAAGGCTCAACTAAAGAAATTACAAGGGCAGATTTTTCGCTATCAAGGTAGCATTAAAGCGCTTTTTGATAAAAAAATTGGCCCTATAAAAGAGAAAGTAGCTGATTGTTCTAAATATAATTTTAACAATATTCATACTGCTAATTGGACATGTCAAAATATGGTTATAAGCGCTGGATTTATAAACTCTTTAATGCCTAGCCAAAGGGCAGATTTAGTAACACGCTTAAAAACTAGTGGTTCTAAATTTGTAAATTATATTCAAGGATTTAATACAGCAGACCCACTAGCTTATTATATAGCAGTTGGTGATCCGGTTGGATATTTTAGACACTACGCAGCCGCTAAAAATAAAGAAGAGTTTTTAAATACCTACATTCCAAGTGTAAAATTAATCACAAATAGCCTAAATCATTGGCAATTTAAATCAATTGTTCAAGACTCTGTAATTAATAAAAAAAATGCCAAATTTCGTAGTAGTTTATTAGGAGTTAGTGCTGAGCTACTCAATAGCGATATGGCATTTATATTTGGATTAAATGCGATTTTATTGCATAATGAGAGTAGGGCAGTGGAGTTTTTTAAAGTAGCTGCTACAAAATCCAAATTTGCTAGCAATAAAGATAATGCTAATTTTTGGATATATCTAATTACTAAAGATGAGAATATTTTAGAACAGATTGCTAAAAGTGCTGATATCAATATCTATAGCCTTTATGCTAGAGAATTTACTAGTGGTGAAAAGATTAAAATAGCAGTACCAAGGCCAGCTACAAAAGAGTTATTAAAATATGATTATACCGACCCATTTACATGGCAACGCACAAGAGAGAAAGTAGCTAAAATGCCAAGCTCTGAGCTAATCTCATATGCATCAAGGTTTTATACTCAAAGCACCCTTGGAGAGTATAGCTATATAATGGAAAGAGCGCATAATCATAAAATTCACTTCTATCCGATGCCATTTATGGAATACATTGGTACAAAAGATATCAGGCGGCAAGCACTGATTTTAGCCCTTGCTAGACAAGAGAGTAGGTTTGTCCCTAGTGCGATATCCACTTCATACGCTCTTGGGATGATGCAATTTATGCCGTTTTTGGCTAAAGATATAGCTGCTAAACTTGAAATGAATAAATTTGATATTGATGATATGTTTAAGCCAGAAATTGCCTATAAATTTGCGAATTTTCACTTAGATTATTTAGAAAATTATCTATATAATCCGCTATTTATAGCATACGCTTATAATGGTGGAATCGGCTTTACTAAGCGTATGTTGCTTCGTGGAGATCTATTTAATCGTAAAAGCGAGTATAGTAGATATGAGCCATTTTTGTCTATGGATTTGGTGCCGTATGCTGAGAGTAGAATATATGGCAAAAAGGTTTTGGCTAATTATATAATATATCTTGCTGCTCTTGGTAAAAGTACTAAAATATCGCACTTTTTTGACAATGTTTTAATCCCTGAGTTAAGCGATGGATTTAGGCCAAAGGTAAGCTTTTAGGCTTGCCTT
Organism: Campylobacter devanensis; assembly: GCF_002139915.1. Lineage (NCBI taxonomy): Bacteria > Pseudomonadati > Campylobacterota > Epsilonproteobacteria > Campylobacterales > Campylobacteraceae > Campylobacter > Campylobacter devanensis. The sequence goes on along the minus strand of NZ_CP018788.1, from coordinate 1,017,299 downwards.
TGTTTGGTTTTTAGTTTTAAATTTGTAAATTTATCTAGTATGCCAGTAGAGTGAGCGGGCGACTTTTTGGAAATTTAGCGTAGCTGTAGTGTTGTTATCTAGAGTGATATTTACGCTTAGGATATTTGATTTTTGAGTTGGAATAGTGGCTTTATAATAATTACTCCAAGGTATGGTCATCGAAACTAAAGTAGAGAGTTTATCATCTTTTTCTAGTTTAGTTAGTGTAGCATCAAGTGAATTTATAGTTACAGATTTTGGAGTTAAATTTTGTGGATAGATTGATACTATAAAGGTATCAAAATCTTGCATATCAGTCGTAAATTCTCCTTGATATATTGGATTTAGGTAGGTAGCAACTAGTAATATTTCAGCAGAGTTGTGTTTTTGCGTATAGGCTAATAATTCGTTTTTAAGATTAGCATCTGAGTGAAGTGAGCTTTTTCCCCAGCAACCAGCCAACATTAATGAAATGATAAGAAAGGTGAGGTTTTTTAACATTTTTTTCCTTTTTTGCTAAATTATACCATTTATATGTTTAATCTTTAAATTGTATTGTATTTATTTAATTAAAATATATTTTGAATTTATCTAATAATTTACTTTTAAAAATCAATAGTAATTTAAGTTGAATTTAGATATATTTAATATTTTATGTTTTAAAAATATAATAAATGGAGAAAAATATGGAAAATTTATATGATGTGGTAGTTATTGGTGGCGGTCCTTTTGGTATCGCTTCAGTAGTTGAGGCTAAAAAAGCAGGATTTAAAAATGTTCTTCTTTTAGAAAAAGGCGATAATCACTCTCAAACAATTCGCAAATTCTACAAAGATGGTAAGCGTGTAGATAAGGTTTATAAAGGTTTAGAGAGCGAGACAAGAGGCTGCGTAGAGTTCTTTGATGGAACAAAAGAAAGCACATTAAATTATTTTGATAAATTGCTTGATGATGGCGATATTGAAGCAGTTTTTAATGCTGAGGTTGAAAGTGTAAAAAAAGATGGCGATCTGCTAATTGTAACTACAGCAAAAGGCGTATTTAAAGCTAAAAATGTAATGGTTGGTATAGGTAGAATGGGCAAGCCAAATAAGCCAGAATATAAAATTCCACCTTCATTAATCCAAGTTGTAAATTATAATTTAAATAATTGTAATTGTGGTGAAAAAATCATTGTAGTAGGTGGTGGAAACTCAGCAGCTGAATATGCTGTAGATTTAAGCGGTTGCAATGATGTAACGCTAAATTATAGAAGATCTACATTTACTAGATTAAATGATATAAATCTAGCCGCTGTAGAAGATAGCGCAAGAGATGGCAAGCTAACTTTAAAATTAGGTGTAGATATTACAGGTATAGAAAATGATAATGGTAAAGTATCAGTAAGCTATAGCGATGGAAGTGTAGTTATATATGATAGAATTATATATGCAATTGGCGGTTCAACTCCGGTTGATTTTTTACAAAAATGTGGCATAGAGCTTGATAGCGATACTAAGCCAATCGTAGATGAAAATTTACAAACTAATGTAAAAGGCCTATATGTAGGTGGTGATATCGCTAGTAAAAATGGAGCTAGCATTGTATCAGCACTAAATGATGCACATAAAATTATTAATTATATAATAAATAAGGCGTAATAGTGAGTAAAATTTGGTATTTTCTAGTTGGCGCATTGCTAGTTGGCTGCGGAGATGATAAGCAAGTTAGCTTTGATGATTTAAGCCCTAGCGAACAAAATAGATATGTCTTAAAATCTGAATACGAGGCACTTGGGGATTATTTTTCGTGGCTTGAGGTGCGTGGTAATAATATCCAAAGTGATGTCCTAGAGATACCAAATGAGCCAAATTTACTCAAACATAACCTAGAGATTGCAATTCGTGATAATAGGGTTTTATTAAGTGATAATGTTCAGTTGATGCGGCAAAATTTAGAGCTAGCAAAAGAGGTTGAAAGCCAAAAAATAGCTCTAATAAATGCTGATAAAAATGCTCAAAATAACTATAATGAAGCCTTGCAATCCGTGCAAGCTCAGCACCAAGAAAATATCAACGAATTAACAAAAAGAATAAATGAATTACAGGCTCAAAGTATAGAGAGTATCAAAAAATATGAAGAGAAAATTGTAAATTTAGAAAGTAATGTTGATGAGTTAAACTCTAAACTTCAAAAGTCTAAAATCGTAGCTGATGAGATGGTAAAAAATAGCGCTATGAAAGAGAAGTTAGAGAATCAAAATCTTCAAAATAGTAATCAAAAATTAAGTGATGAAATAGCAGCACTTAAGGCGCAAAATTTAAAAGCCAATAGTGAGGCTAATAGTAATTTAAGTGCAAAAGAAAAGGAGATAAATACGCTAAAAAAAGAGATAACTAGCAAAAATGAAGAGATAAATCAACTTATGCATTCTCAAACTCTAGCACTTATTGATCTTCAAAACCAAAATGCCAAAAATGTAAGTGAACTCCAAGCGCAAATCGATAGGCAAAGGAGTGAATATTTTAATGAATTAAATAGTAAAAACTCAGAGATAAAAAAACTAAATTTAACTATAAAAAATATAAATGATAATAAAGAAAAAGAGCTAAAAGAGCTCAAAAAAGATCTACAAAATAGCTATAAAATGACTCAAACTGCAAGCGATAAAAAGATAAAAGAGCAGTATGAAAAGAGTCTAAAAGATCAAAATATGACAATTGCTAGCTTAAATGCAAAACTAGTAAATCAAGAGATTAATTATAAAAAAGAGTTAAAAAATAAAGAAAAAGAGTATAAAGATTCAATAATTGATTTAAGAAAAAAGATTGAATTTAACATAAGAGACGCCAATAAAAGCGCACAAAAAATAGATGAACTAGAGAAAAAAACAGCCAGTAAGGATAAAGAGATAGAACGCTTAAAATCGCAAATTTTAAGCCTAAAAAGCGATATGAATAACACTAAAAAGCTGGCAAATTATGAGCTATTAAACTCAAAAATTACAGACTTAGAGATTAAAAATAGTGAGTTAAACTCACAAATTGCAACTATTATAAAAAAAGCTAAAGATACTATTGAAATGAATAAAAAAGAGCATAGTAAAGAGATAGAAAATCAAAAAAAATATTATGAAGAGTTAATAAAAAATATCAAAACCCAAGAGATAAATAGAGATAATAATGAGTCAGCTTGAGCTTTATCAGCTTGAAAATGGGTATAGATATAATAGCGATACTCTATTTTTATATGATTTTATCAGCGCTAGCAAGCTTAGGGGTGATATTTTAGATGTTGGATGCGGATGTGGGATTTTAGGGCTTTTGGTTGCTCGTGATAGCAGTGTAATCTTAAAAGGTATAGATATAAACCCTATAAATGTACAAATTAGCCAGTATAATGCTAGTGTAAATGGTATTACTGCAGAGTTTATCACAGGAGATTTTAGCGAGTTTAAAAGTGAGATTAAATTTGATTTTATCATCTCTAATCCGCCATTTTATCACTTTGGAGTAACAAAAAGCCAAAATAAACATATAGCAAACTCAAGATATAATGACTCTTTAAGTCTTGAGCAATTTTTAGCTGGGGCTAATAGAAATCTAAAACCAAAAGGTGTGCTATATTTTTGCTATGATGCAAAGCAAATTGGATGGATTTTAGCATTATTGGTTAAATTTAAACTAAATTTAACAAAGCTTAGATTTGTCCATTCTAAAAGAGGTCAAAACGCTAAACTAGCACTATTTGAGGCTAAAAAAAGTAGTAAATCTATGTGCGAGATTTTGCCACCTTTGGTGGTTTTTGATAAAGATGAATTTAGCATAGAGACAAAAGAGATTTTTAAAAGAGCAAATACTATAAGTAAGGTTTATAAGTGATAAGGCAAGATGGGTTTAATTATGAGTTTGACTCTAGCAAATGCGATGAGTGCGGTGGTAAATGTTGCACTGGCGAGAGTGGATATATATGGATTAGTGAAGATGAGATTAGAAGTTTGGGTGAGTATTTAGGCTATAAGCCAGAGCTTATTAAAGAGATATTTTTAGAAAAATTTGATAATAAGTATAGTATTAAAGAAAAACCATATCAAAATGGCTGGGCGTGTATATTTTTTGATGAGAAAAATAAAAATTGCTCTATATATGAGTATAGACCTAAGCAGTGTAGAACCTTCCCATTTTGGGAGCATTTTAAAAAAAATTATAAAGAGTTGGAGAGAGAATGTATTGGCGTAAGGCAGTTATAGCTTTAGCTTTTTTCTTATGTGGTTGTGGAGTAGGTCAGCCACATTTTAGCACCATTTATGATGTAGAAGATAATAGCGATTTAGAGATTATCAACGCCTATTTGATGGTAGAAGATGGCGAGGTCGCTAAGGCTAGTGATTTATTCTATCAATTATATCAAAAGAGTCAAAATGAGGTCTTTTTAAAAGAGTCTGCTAAACTAGCTTTAAGTGCAAAATCAAATTCGTTATATAAATTAATGGATGAGCTAAAGGGCGATGATGCTCAAACGCTAAGGCTAAAAATCGGTTATGCTTTGTCAATTTATGAACTCAAAGAGGCTAAGCAGCTTGCTAAAAAGTTAATCAAAAAAGATAAAAGTAGCCAAAATTATATTTTATTAGCTAATATCTATGCTTTTGAAGATGATAAAAAGCGTGCTATGGAGCTATATAACAGAGCATATGAAATTGATAAAAGTGAAGATAATATGATACGTATAGTTAGCATTTTTAATGATTTTTTAGGCGATAATGTTGGGGCTACTAAGATTGCAAATGAGTGGATAAATCAAAATGGTTGTGGTCAAAGAACTTGCTATGTCTTGCTAGATTTATACTCAAATTTAGCTGATTTTGATAATATGGTAAAAATTTATGAAAAGTTATATTTAGAGAATGAAGCTAGTCAGTATCTTGTTAATGCGCTTGAGATTTTGCTATATAAAGAGGATTTTAAAGAGGCCAAAAGAGTGCTTAAAAAGTATGAATTTAACGATGATTTGCTCTCGCAAATTTATGCTCAGCTAGGAGAATATAAAGAGGCCTATGCCTTAGCAGAGCAACTTTATGAGTTAACTGATAACAAAGATTATAAAGCCAAAATGGCGATATATAAGTATGAATTTAGCAAAACTAAAAATATAGAACAGATTATAAAGCTTTTTGAAGAGTCTGTTTATGAACTAGATAATTCAGTATATTATAATTATTATGGATATATATTAATCGATCATGATATTAACATCTATAAAGGTCTTGAATTAGTATTAAAGGCTTATGAGCTAAATCCTAAGTCGCCATATATAATAGACTCAATAGCTTGGGGATATTATAAGCTTAAAAAGTGCGATATGGCTATTGATTGGATAGAAAAAATCGGCGCTGAGTATTTGAAGCAGGATGAATTCAAATCTCATTATAATAAGATTACAAAGTGTATAAAAGGCAAAAAATGATATTAAATAAGATTATTGATAGAACCAAATTTGATCTTGAGAAGCAAAAACAGAAACTACCATTTAATATATTACAAAAAGCCCTAAGCCACTCACGCAGCCCACTTGATCCGCTTAAAAGCCTTAAAGATGGGATAAATATCATAGCTGAAGTTAAAAAGGCAAGTCCTAGCAAGGGAGTTATAAGGGATGATTTTGATCCACTGCAAATAGCTTTGGAGTATGAAAGAGCCGGAGCGTGGGCGATAAGCGTTTTATGTGAGCCACACTATTTTTTAGGTAGTATTGAGTATTTGGGATTGGTGCGTAGATTTGTGAATTTGCCTTTGCTTAGAAAGGATTTTATCATAGATAGATATCAGATTGCTCAAGCTAGAATTTATGGTGCGGATATGATTTTGTTGATTGCGAAGGCTTTGGATACAAAGAGCTTAATAGAGTTATCAAATTACGCTAATGAGTTAAATTTAACCGTATTAATGGAAATTCACGATGAAGAAGATTTAGAAAAAGCTTTACAAACTAATGCTAAACTTATAGGGATAAATCATAGAAATTTAAAAACCTTTGATATGGATATGGAGCTTAGCTTAAAGTTAAAAGAGCTCATACCATCAGATAGAGTGGTGGTAGCTGAGAGTGGATTATACTCATATAATCAGATTTTGAGCTTAAATCAAAGTGGCATTAGGGGATTTTTGATAGGTGAGCATTTTATGCGTCAAGATGATATATACCAAGCGGTAATGGATATAAGGGGTGTTAAATGATAGATGAGTTTGCGCCGTGGAGAGCGGAGTATTTTTCTAGGCCAAAGGATTGCGAATGTGTCTTTTGTAAGATTGCTAATGAGAATAGAGATAGTGAGAATTTTATGCTATTTAGAGCTAAAAATTGCTTTGGTTTGATGAATAGATATCCATATACCTTGGGCGAATTTATGGTAATTCCATATGAGCATATAGATAATATTGAGAGTTTAGATACTCAAATTTGGTTAGAGATGAGTCAAATAGTCCAAATCGGTGTAGATGTGCTAAAGAGAGTTTTAAATGCTAATGGAGTCAATATCGGTATGAATTTAGGCGCAGCAGCTGGTGCTGGGATAGCTGAGCATATACACTATCATCTTGTCCCAAGATGGCAAAGAGATACAAATTTCATTACAACTATAGGATATACTAGAGTTCATGGAGTTCCGTTTATGGAGCAATTTAAGAGCTTAAAAGATGAATTTCAAAGGCTAAGTTGTGAAAATACTATTTTCGCCAAGTGAGAGCAAAAAGCCAACGCCAAATCCGCTTAAATCGGCTTTGATGGCTATAAATTGTGATAGAGATGAAATTTTAAATAGATATTATGAAATTTTAAATAGCAAAGATGAGAGAGCTTTAATCGAGATTTTTGGGATTAAAGAGTCTAAAGAGATTGATAAAATAGCTAATTTATCAGCCCAAAATCTCTATCATAAGGCTGTGCTTTTGTATGATGGCGTGGCGTATGATGCTTTGGATTATCCAAGTTTAGATGAAAAATCAGCTAGATATATTGATGAGAATTTATTGATATTTTCTAATCTTTATGGGGTGTTAAGGGCTGGGGATTATGTTAGATTTTATAAGCTTAAGCAAGGTCAAATGATAGGCGATATAGATAGTGTAAAGTATTATAAAACTAGACTTAATACCGCTTTAGATGAGTTATTGGGTGGTGATGAGATATTGGATCTTAGGGCTGGATATTATGATAAGTTCTACTCTATTAAATCCCCATATACAACTATGAAATTCCTAAAAAATGGTAGAGCTATCAGCCACTTTGCTAAGCATTATCGGGGGATTATTTTGCGCTGTTTGGCGTTAAATGGGGCTAAGAGTTTTGATGAGTTGATGGAGATTAAATTTCCAAATTTAAGTTTATTAAATATTATAAAGACAAAATTAAAAATTGAGTTAATTTTTGAAATTAATGGTGATTAAGATTAAGTTGTTTAAAATAGAGTATAATTTTGTAAATTTAAGGAGATGTTTATGAAAATTTTATATAGCAATCAAGCAAATTTTAAAGATGAGTTTAACTCATTAGTCAATCGATCAAATATGGATATACAAAGCGTAATGCCAATTGTAAATGGTATTATAAATGAGATTAAAACCCATGGCGATGAGGCATTAAAAGCCCAAATAGCTAAGTTTGATAAGTGGGAAGTAAAAGATAATCTAGCTATAAGCACTTATGAGATGAAAAGCGCTTATGAAGCTTTAGATAGTGAGCTTAAAAACGCCTTAGAAGTAGCATATAAAAGGATAAAATCTTACCACGAAAAACAGGTAGAAAAGTCATGGATAGACTTTGAGCCTAGCGGTGCGCTCTTAGGTCAAAAGGTAACGCCCGTAGATAGAGCAGGGCTATATATCCCAGGTGGCAAAGCCGCATATCCTAGCTCATTGATTATGAATGCAGTCCCAGCTATAGTAGCAGGGGTGAAGGATATAGTGGTTTGTACTCCTGCTGTTGGTGGTGTGGTTAATTCTTTATTGCTTGGCGCTATGCATCTTTTAGGTATCAAAAACGCCTATAAAGTAGGTGGTGCTAGTGCTATAGCGGCTATGGCGTATGGGACTAAGAGCATTAAAAAAGTTGATGTAATCACTGGTCCTGGTAATATCTTTGTCGCAACGGCTAAAAAGATGGTTTATGGTGATGTAAATATAGATATGATAGCAGGCCCAAGCGAAATAGGTGTGATAGCTGATGAGAGTGCTAATCCTACTCATATAGCTATCGATCTATTAAGCCAAGCTGAGCACGATGAGATAGCTAGTAGCTTTTTAATTACTTTTAGTGATGAGTTTGCCACTAAGGTTAATAGCGAAATTCAAAGATTATTGCCAAATTTAAAAAGATATGAGATAGCCAAAGCAAGTATAGATAATAAAGCTGCTATAATCGTCGCTCGTGATATGGATGAGTGTGTGGAATTGATGAATGAGTTGGCTGTGGAGCATTTAGAGATAGCGTGTGATAATGCGTATGATTATCTACCACGCATCAAACACGCCGGGGCGATATTTTTAGGCCACTATACCCCTGAAGCAATAGGAGACTATCTAGCTGGGCCAAATCACACGCTACCAACAGGCGGTAGCGCTAGATTTTTCTCACCTTTAAGCGTGAGTAATTTCATCAAAAAAAGCTCTATAATCTCTATGAATAAAAGAGCAATTGATGAGCTTAGCAAGGCTTGTATGGCTCTAGCTGATGCTGAAGGGCTAGAGGCTCATAAGCTTTCTGTGGAGTTTAGGGTTTAAATTTTAGCTATCATGCGTGGCTTGGATATTGATATAGTCATGCTTGATAGCTCCACCATCTAGCCAATAGTGGTTTTTTTCTATAGATATTATCTTTAAACCAGCCTTTTTCATAAGCTCTGTAATCATATCTAAATCATAAAATGTAAAAATCAACCCCCTATGAGTTGGCTCTGTAATCTCATAGATATTTTCGCCTAAAGGCTTTGCGTCGATTTTTAGGCTATCATCTTTACTGATGAAATTTATAAGCATTTTGCCATTTGGATTTAGATGAGATTTGAGTGAGTTTAAAAGATTTAAAACTATATTTGGTGTATATAAATATACTATCTCCCAAAGAAGTATCGCATCAACTCTAATATCTTTTAAAATTTCATTAATATCTCTATTTTTGTTACTATATAGCTCTAGTGTGGCGCCACGGCTATTTATGATCGGCTCTAATCTACTTTTGGCTAGATCAAGTGGCTTTTGATTTAGGTCAATGCCTATTAATCTAGTAGCACCAGCCTTGCTAAAACACTCTAAATGCCTACCATTAGCACAGCCAAAATCGAGCACACTTTTAAATTTATTCTTAAAAGCAAATCTCACAACAAACTCACTAGGATAAATTCTATCTCCGCTTAATATCAAATCCTCCCAAAAATTAAAATGCTCTTTATAATCATTTACGCTATTTTTCATTAAATTACTTTTAAATTTTATTTTAAATTTTTTTGGCTTCTATGATATGCCATGAGTTTATAATCTTGCCATTATCAATAGTAAATCTCTCGCTATCTATGCTTATAATCTCTAAATTCGCACTCTTATAAATCTCTTTTATATCATCTAAATTTGGGATATAATATAGCATTCCTTTATGGCTATCACGCTCAATTATAAATGTATCTTTAGCTATCTCTTTGCCATCGCCATATAGTGAGTCATCTTGCGCTCTCCAATTAGCTATCACCTTGCCATTTGGCTTTAATATTTTAGCAAATTGCTTAAAAATATCGCTTATGGCGTAATAGGCATTAGTAAGGGTTATCCCCCAGCAAACCACGCAATCTAAATTATCTCTTTGGATTAGATCTTTTAAATTTGAGTTTTGATTATTTTGATATAACTCGCATTTGATATTATATTTTTGACATCTTTGCTGAGCTATATCTAGCACTGAACGGTTATAATCTACGCCAATTATATGCTCTAGTCCAGCCCTAGCTATCATCTCTAAGTGCCGTCCATCACCGCAGCCAAAATCCAATATACTATTAAAATCCCTTCTATTAGCATAGATATAGCGAGTCAAATACTCATTTGGGTATAGTAGCATTGAGTTAGATATATGTTGCTCCCATAATTTATATGAGTGTTCTTGAGCTTTTATTATCTCATCCATCTATTTTCCTTTTAAAATTTGATATTAATTTTTGCGTGTTTATAAGTGATTGCTCCTTTGAGTTGGTTTGTATTATCGCATAGCCTCTATCCATTATGGTAGAGCCATCTATAACTTTTGGTAGTGTTGAATTAATTTCGCACCTATAATCTATAATCCCTAAGCTATCTTTAAGCAAGTCAAAATCAGCCGCTATCCAGTCGCCTTCAAAATCAAAATAGCGTATTATTGTATTTTTTCTAAATTTTGGCTTGAAGTTATATGGTAGATTTAGGCTCTTATTTATCCACTCTTTTGTAGGATTTATCCCAGTTGTAATCTCTATAAATTTACTTAGATAATGCCCGCTTGGGCGAGTAGATAGCTCTATGATAAATGCTCTATTATCTTTGGTTATTATATCAGCGTGTAATAAACAATTATCTATATTTAATTTGGTTATAACCTTTTGGATATAGCTACTTATAAATGGTATTTCATCTATGCTAATATACCCTATAGCCTGTCTATATGGGAGCGGGGTTAATAGCTTTTGTCTTAATAAAATATGATGAAATTCGCCATTAATAATAGCTGCGTCAATCCCATACTCTAAGCCATCTATAAACTCTTCGATTAAAAAATTCATTTTAGTAAATTTAATATTTTGAGTGATATTTTTAAGCTCATCAAGATTAGATATAACTATCGTATCCTTGCTACCACTGCCAAATCTTGGCTTGATTATTAGTGGAAATTTAAGCTTATTGTGATTTGAATTTGGATCAAATATATCAAATTTTATATCTCTTAAAGAGCCTAATCCCCCATTATCTGCTAAAGCAGTAGCAAATTTGAGCTTATCAGTACAAATATCTGCCATTTTATAACTAAAACCATTTAGATTATAATAGTCATTTAAAGCACCAATAGTATTAAGACATCTGCCAATTGGTACGGGTAAAATTATTGCTGGTATTAATCCATCACGCTCTAAAATTGCTATTATTTTATTTGGATTTGAGATATCCTCGTTATATGATATATCGGCTTCTTTAAGTCCTGGAGCTGTAGGATTAATATCAAAGGCAACAACTCTTAGTCCAAGTTTTTTAGCATAAGCTATAGCAATTAAGCTTTCACTACTAGCACCAATAAGCAAAGCCACAGGGATTTTATCCACGAATTTCCTTTAAATTTTGTGGCGAAATTATATCTTAAACTTATTAAATTTACCCCTAAATTAGGTGAAAATTAAGCTAAATTTAGTTAAAATTTAAGATAATAAAGTAAGGAGTATCAAATGAAGATAAATGACTATTCAAATAGTATGCAAAATTACTATTTAAACAATGCTCAAAATAGTGCTAATAAAGCCCTGGATAATATCTTAGCAAATCGTGCTATTAGCGGTAGTGATAGTGCTAATATGGTTATCGCTAATACACTTTTAAGCAATGCTAATGCCATCTCTCAAGGCGTTAACAATGCAAATGACGCAATTGGTGTTTTACAAATTGCTGATGGAGCATTACAAAATTTAACAAATAGTGCTGATAGATTAAATGAACTATCAATTCGTTCAAATAGTCTAGCTATGGATAGTAACTCAAGAGCTGCTATTGCAAAAGAGGCTCAAGCGCTTAAGACATCTATGCAAGATACGCTAAATTCAACTAGCTTTAATGGTCAAAATATATTTGGTTCGACTATGAACTTTCAAACTGGTAGTTCTGCAACTACAATATCGCTAAATAGTCCAAATATTAGCTCAATTGATATTAGCTCTCAAGATAGCATAGCTGCTTTTAAGGATAGCGTTAATGCTATGAGAGCTGATATCGGTAGCACTCAGCAAGGGCTTTTAAGCAATATCAACTCTTCTATCACAGCATCAAATTCAGCCAAAGCTAGTGAATCACAGCTACAAAATAACGATGTAGTAAAAAATTTAAGCGATCTAAATAGATCAAATTTACAGCTCAATAGCACGACTTTGGCGGCTGCTCACAATATGACTTTACTAGCTCAACAAGTATCAACACTTCTAAGATAGATAAAGATAGCCAATTTGGCTATCTTAAATCATATATTCTATATTTTCTATTTCGCCATTAATTAGCTTATATATTACAGATTTTAGCTCAAAATATTTTGGAGTATTTGGAGTAAATTTAGGATTTTGTAGCTCTTTAATTATCTTTCCAGCATGTAAAATCACAATTTTATCACCTAAAAGTATAGCCTCATCAATATCGTGAGTTACAAATATCACTTGCTTATTTTTAGTTAATTCTTTAAGCTCGGTTTGTAAATTTGCTCTAACAACTGGATCTAAAGCACTAAAAGGCTCATCTAAAAATAGCACCTTTGGATCAAGAGCTAAAGCTCTAGCAATCGCAACTCTTTGGCATTGGCCGCCACTTAGGCTATTTGGATATAAATTCATTTTATCTTTTAACCCTACTAGGCTTAGATATTTTTTAGCTATGTCATCTATTAGTTTTTTATTCTTTAAGCCAGAACACTTTAGAGCAAATTTGATATTATCAAGCGCAGTAAGCCATGGCATTAAGCAGTAGTGTTGCATTATTATCTGACGCTCTTTGGAGTTTGGAATTTGAGATTTAAAGCTCTCGTTATCAAATTTAATCTCACCACTATCAAAGCTTTCAAGAGAGCTTAAAATTTTTAATATTGTGCTTTTGCCGCTTCCGCTAGAGCCTAAAAGTACGCAAAACTCACCATTATTAATCTTTAAATTTATATCATCTAAAACGCAAATATCGCCAAATGATTTTCTAAGATTTTTAATTTCTATCATAGCCATATCTCCTTGATACTACTTTTTCTATATATCCAAATATAGTATTAATTATCATACCAATGATACCTATAGTAATAATTGTAGCTATTAATATATCTATTCTTAATTGATTTCTACTATCGATAATCATATATCCAAGTCCAGTTTGAGCTCCTAACATTTCTCCTACGACTAGATTTATCCAAGCAAGAGCTGCGGCTAATTTAAGGCTAGATATAAGAGATAAAAAACTAGATGGTATGATAACTCCAGTGAAAATTTGCAATTTAGAAGCACCAAAATTTTTAGCTACTACTATTAGTTGGCTAGGTAGATCTTTTATGGCTTTTGTAGATAATAATACCATAGGGAAAAATACTGAATATGCTATAATAAATATAGTTGGTAAATCTCCAATTCCAAATATTATTAAGATAATTGGCACCCATGCAATTGGCGAGATAGGACGCAAAATATTAAATAGCGGATCAAATGCTTGAGCAAATTTTGGATTATAACCAAATATAAAACCAATTATAACCCCAAAAATAACGCCCAAAATAAGCCCAATACCGTATCTATATAGCGAATCTATAATTCCAATTTGTAAGCTATTATTATCTATTATTAGCCTAAATGCGTTTAAAACTTGCATAGGCGATGGAATTAGCTCAGAGCTAAATATATGCCATATTAATATAGCAAAAGCTAAAACTATACTTTGATAAATATATTTCATACTTGCTCCACTAAATAACTATCTATATCTAAATTTTTTAGCCCATCATTTGCTAAATTTTGAGATATCAAAAACTCTTTTAGATTTATTAGATCTTCTTTATTTATCTTTAAATCGCTATATGATACGATTTTATCTTCTACAATTTTGTTGATGATATTGGCATCTTGAGCTAGGATTTTAGAGCCTATTATAGAGGCTTCTTTGTGATTTTTCTCTATGAAATCAGCCGCCTTTTTAAAGGCATTTGTCAGTTGCGCCGCAACTGGTGAGTTGGCTAACTCGCTAGAGTAGTTTAGTAAGCAGCAGATGTGATTAGGCGTGATATCTTTGCTTAATATCAAATTTCTAGCTCCCCTTTGGACGCCAAGCTGACCAAAAGGCTCAGCAACAATATATCCATCAATTCTATTTGTTAGCAAGGCAAAAGGCATCTCAGTAGGTGCCATATCTACTAAATTTACTTTTATATTATGCTTGCTTAAAAGCTTGTGTAAGATATAGTAGTGGCTAGAAAATCTAGATGGAATTGCTATATTTTTGCCTTCTAATTCATTGATTGTCTTAATGCTGTTATTTACCACCAAAGATGAGCCGTTTTTGTGTGCGGCCATAATGGCTTTGATATCTACTCCACTACCTTTTAGCATAAGCCCAAGCGGAGCTAATAAAAACGCCCCATCAACTGCTTTAGCCCTTAGAGCCTCGCTCAAATCCGCCCAATTAGCAAATTTAATAGGAACAATATCAAACTCATCACTACTAAAGATATCTTTAGCGATTATAATCAAATGATCGCAAATCGGCAGATATCCTATCTTAATACCTTTTTTAAATTTAGAATTTGCCACACTCTTAGTCGCACTAAGAGCCAAAAAACCAGCTAAAAATCCAAGTGCATATCTTCTATTCATATCTTATCCTTTTTATAATTTTTCTCGCCATGATTTTATGCAGCCACGCCCAGCTTCTACTTGAGCTATCTCTTTTAAAAGGTGCTTTATGCTAGGAGTTACTATAAGGACGAAATTACCCTCTCTTTGGAGTCTTGCTACATGAGACTTCTCAAAATACCCCTTAGTACCACAAAACAACACCGCAGCACTCGTTACCCTTTGAGTTAGGAGTGAGCCATTTAACCTAGCTTTTAAAACCCTAATTGGCTCTATGTTTTCGATATTTTCTGATATAAGCTTAATCTCATTTAAAAGATTGTTAAATTCGCTTTTTAACTCATCTAAATTTATATTTAGATATGAGTTTATATCAGCGTGAGTTTTGTTTGATTTTTCTATCTCATCTAAGGCTGCTTTTATGATTCCAGCTGCTATGCCTGTTTGTAAGAGTATAAATCCAGGAGTTATTTTGATTAGATACTCATAGATATTAGTGGCTAAAATATCACTACTAGCTAAAAAATAATCTTTTATAGCCACGCTTTTTGTAGCTGAGCCCTCAAGTGCGGCGTATTTGATATTTGATTTTAAAGTAGCATTTTTGCCAACTCTTATTACGCCCATTACAGGCTTATCATCTTCATCTAAGGCTATAGCGCCAAATACGCTATCTTCAGTGATATTTGATACCCATGGTAGATTGCCATTTATGATATATCCGCCTTCTACTTTTGTAGATTTGAGATGATTTTTCTCAATCCCAGCAAAGGCCTTCATAGGATTTGATAGTGCCGTTCCACCTAGAATTTCACCACTATATAGTTTTGGTAATAGCTCGTTTTTTAGCTCTTGATTATCGCTATTTATCAAGTAGTAGATAATCGCAAATTGGCACCACATGCAAAATCCACTAGTTCCACAAATATTTGAAATTTTCGCTATATTTTCTATAGCTTTGTATATATCGCTTCTAGTTTTTAAAACAGCGAAATCACCATTTTGAGCTATCTGTTTTAATAACTCTTTTGGGTAAATTCCATCTTTATCTATAGAGTGTGCTAATTCTGCTAATTTTTGTAGTGCCATTTTTTATCCTTATTTAACTTCTAAATTTACATTTCTAAGCAAAGTATTTGCTACTGGTGAGTATTTTAAAGCGTGAGCTATTAGGGCGTCTTGTTTAGCCTTATCAGCGTTGCTTTCTAATATCACATTTACTCTTACATCTGTAAAGCCAAGTGGCTTTTGGCTTAGATCGCCAGTTCCCCAAACTGCAGTTATATTAAGGTCTCCTTCAAGCTCAACTTCAAGTTTAGTAATAACTATATTTTGAGCGATTGCGTTTGCGTGGATTCCTACTGCTATACAACTTCCAAGAGCAGCTAAAACAGCTTCGCTAGGATTTGGTGCGGTATCTTCTCCAAGTAGTGTTGGTGGCTCATCTACTATGTATGCAGGTAGATTTCTTATATAGTTTGCGTGGCGAAACTTACCCTCTGCGACTGTGCGACATTTAAGTGTCTTAATAACATCTGGATTCTCTTTTCCAGCTTTGATTAGAGCCTCTAGACCAGCTTTGTCAATTGGATCTAGTCTAGTACATGAATTTATAGCACAATTTGCCATATTTTTCTCCTTGTATTAAAATATAGTAAAAAGATATATTAATCTTTTAATGCGAGAATTATATCAATAAGATAGCTATTTGTCAATATAAAGTAATTTAATATATTTTTAAATTTATTAAATTTAGATTTAAATTTGATAAGTTAAATTTAATTCAAACTCTCATAAAATGGATAGATTTAAGCCAAAATTAGTATAATTGAGGTTTAAATTATTTTTTGCGAGGTTTTATGGAAGAGCTGTTTGAGAAGTTGGATTTAAGCGAGTATTTGAGTGCGTATAATGAATTTTTAGCTAGGCCTAAATCGCTTTTTATAAGTGGGGATAGTAAGGCAAATTATGAAAAAATAGAAGAAATTTCATCTCTAAATTTAAAAAGCCCAAAAGAGATAGCAAATTTAGATGATGCCTTGATGAGAGTATCTAAACAAGCTGTTTTACATATCAGCGAGATATATGAATTTAGCAAGATTATAGAGTATTTTAACTACCTAAAATCGCAAAATTTCGGTGATAAAATGCGTGGATATCTAGATAAGATTGAAATTCCATCTAGTATTGATAAAATTTGTGACTATTTTGATGAAAATGGGGAGTTTAAAGAGAGCATTGATGAGCGTTTAATATCTATAAACGAAGCTTATAAAAACAAAAAAAAGCAGATAGATGAGAGCTTAAAAAAGCTCATTTATACCAAGCATTTAAGCCCATATCTAGTCGATACTCAAATTCACTATATCAACTCAAATGAAGCTCTTTTGGTGCGTGGCGGATTTAATCACGCTTTAAAAGGCACAGTGATAGCTAGAAGTAGCGGTGGATACTTCTATGTTTTGCCTGATATTGTCAGTAAATTAAAGAGCGAACAGAGCGATCTGCTAGATAAAAAAGAGGAGATTTTGTTTGAGCATGCTAAGATAATTAGCGCTATTTTCCATAAAAATTTATCATTTTTGAAATTTATAAATTCAGCTTTTGATTATATAGATAGTTTGATTGCTAGGGTGAGCTTTGCTAAGAGCAAGGATTATAACTTTGTTTTGGCTAATTCTAGCAAAGATATAATTTTGAGCGAATTTGCCCATCCAGCACTTAAAAATCCAAAGCGTATTAGCGTGGATTTTCGTGGTAAAATTCTCTTAATCACTGGGGTAAATGCCGGTGGTAAAAGTATGCTATTAAAGAGTATATTGAGTGCGGCATTACTAGCTAAATATCTACTTCCTATGAGCATAAATAGCACTAAATCTAGCATTGGTAGCTTTAAGGAGTTTGAGGCTATAATAGAAGATCCACAAAATTCCAAAAATGATATATCCACTTTTGCTGGTAGAATGCTAGGATTTTCTAAAATTTTAGGCAAAAAGCAGATTTTAATCGGTGTAGATGAGATAGAGCTAGGAACGGACTTTGAAGAGGCAGCTAGTCTATATAGCGTATTGCTAACTTCAATGATGAGTAGCGATATTAAAATGGTTATAACCACTCACCACAAACGACTTGCTATGCTACTAGCTAAAAATAGCGAAGTTGAGCTGATAGCCGCACTATATGATGAGCAAAACTCACGCCCTAAATATGAGTTTTTAAAAGGAATTATAGGTAAATCTTACGCCTTTGAGACTGCTAGTAGATATGGAATTCCAGCTAATCTTGTAGCAAGTGCTAAGAGCGCTTATGGCGATGATAAAGAGAATTTAAATGAGATGATATCTAAGGCTTTGAATTTAGAATTAGAGCTAAAATTAAAGCTTAAAAGCGTAGAGGAAAAAGAGCTAAAATTAGACGAGCTATTAAAGGATTTAAAAGAGGCTAAAATCAGAGCCGATGAGACGCTAAGAGCGAGATTAAGCTCATTAGAAGCTGAATTTTACAAAGCTATAAATGAGGCTAAAAGAGGGATAAACTTAAAAGATACAAAAGAGAAACAAAGAAGCCTAAATAACGCAAATTTCATAGCAAAATCTATCCAAAAGCCTACGATTTTAAGTGAGCCAATAGAGCTAAAAGTAGGTGATAGAGTTAAATATGATAAGATTAAAGGCGTGGTCTTAAGCCTTAGTAAAAATGATGCGATTATAGATAGCAATGGGGTTAATCTAAGAGTGCCAATATCGCTTTTAAAGCCTACTAATCAAAGCCCATTAAATAACCAAAAAAGCGTAAATATAAGCCTATCTCGCCCAAACTCTGCTAGCGTGATGATAGATCTTCATGGGCTTAGGAGCGATGAGGCGATTGAAAGATTAGATAAATTTATCTCTGATGCCTTGATAGCAGGATTTGATGAGGTTTTAATAAAGCATGGTATCGGCACAGGCAAGCTAGCGTATGCCGTAAAAGAGTTTTTAAAATCCCATCCAAGCGTCAAAGCCTTCAAAGATGGGGCGCCAAGCGAGGGTGGATTTGGTAGTAAAGTGGTGAAATTATGATAGATAGTATTGGGGGATTTTTAAGCGGTGCTATTTTGGGTTTTGGTGCGGCGGTGCCTATTGGGCCTGTGAATATCTTGATTATGAGTTATGCTTTGGTTAAATTTCGCCTTGGGCTAGCTATTGGTCTAGGGGCGATGGCTGTAGATGTAGGCTATCTTTTGGCTATTAATTTTGGTCTTTTGAAATTTAGCCAAAATGAGATATTAACTCAAATTTTAGCTATTTTTGGGGCGCTATTTTTGTTATATATTGCATATTTTACACTAAAAAGCGCTAAGAGTTTAGCTAGGCAAAAAACTGGATTATCAGGGGGATTTTGGAGCTGTTTTATTAAGGGGGCTTTAATGAATATTTTAAATCCATATATAATTGGCTTTTGGCTCTCTGTTAGCGGTGTGTTTATGATACTGCCTAGTGTGATTATGGGCTTTACCGGGTTGGTTGTTAGTATAGTGAGTTGGGTGGTGTTTTTGTCTTTTATAGTTAGTCGCTCACGCAAATTTATAGGGGCAAAAACTCAAATGGCATTTGCATATATCTCGGCGATTTTAATGGCGGGATTTGCTATTATGCTGATATTTAATACATTTTTAAAGGGTTAAAATGGAAGTTATAGAGCTTTTAAAAGAGCTATTGAAATTTAGAAGTATCACGCCAGATGATGATGGTGCTATGAATTACATCACGCTACTTATGAGTGAGTTTGATGCTAAGCTTTTGGATATTAATGGGGTTAAGAATTTAATCCTTAGTAAAAAATTTGGTGATGGGCTAAATTTATGCTTTGCTGGGCATATCGATGTAGTCCCACCAGGAGATGGATGGAGTAGTGATCCATTTGAGCCAGAGCAAAAAGATGGATATATCTATGCTAGAGGTGCCCAAGATATGAAAAGTGGAGTAGCAGCGATACTACAAGCGTGTAAGGATGCTAGGGAATTTGATGGGAGTTTAACTATTATTTTGACAAGCGATGAAGAGGGTGATGGGATTTATGGAACTAAAGAGGCGTTAAAATATCTAAAGGATAATAACTCTTTGCCTGATTTTGCTATTGTGGCCGAGCCTACATCTACTAATAAAATTGGTGATATGATAAAGATAGGTCGCCGTGGCTCTATCAATGGTGTTATCAAGGTTAATGGCATTCAAGGTCATGCGGCTTATCCATCTAAATGTATCAATCCAATCCATCAAGCAAGTGCCGTGTTGGCTAATTTTGCTGGATATGATATGGATGCTGGAAGTAGATATTTTGACCCTTCAAAGATAGTAATCACTGATATTAGGGGCGGTATGGAAGTTTGTAATGTAACGCCAAGTGAGCTTAAAATAATGTTTAATATCAGAAATTCAGACCTAACAAGCTATGAAGATGTTAAGCAATATTGCGAGCATATATTTAATGGGCTTGATTATGAGCTAACTCTTAAGGAGAGTTCAAAGCCATTTTTGACAGATGCAGATTCCAAAATTGTTACGAATTTGATAGATAGCATTAATAGAATTTGCGGGGTTAGGCCTGAGCTTAGCACGACTGGTGGGACAAGTGATGCTAGGTATTTTGCGGCTTTTGGGGTGCCTGTGGTGGAATTTGGTGTGGTAAATGATAGAATTCACGCACTCAATGAGAGAGTAAGCATAGATGAAGTAGCGAAGCTTTATGAGGTTTTTAGCGATTTGATACGCTATTTTAAATAAATTTATAATTTCATTTTTTAAGATTTTTTTGGCTAAAATTATGAGAAATTCAAAAAAGGATATATCATTAAAAGATTGGCTGTAGCTTTTAGCGGAGCTAGTGGAAGCGGCAAGACAACGCTCATATCTAAGGTAGCAAAAGAGCTTATATCTCGTGGATTTAAGGTTGTGATAACAAAGCACGATCCAGGTGATAAGGCGAAATTTGATTATCCTGGCAAGGATAGCTATATATATAGTAGTATCGGCGTAGATGTCGCAGTAGTAAGCCCAAATAGAACATCAATTTTTTTACAAAGTGGGCTATTTGGTGGTAAAGATAGGATAAGCTCGCAATCACACAGAGATAAAAATGAGAAATTTGAGCCAAATTTGGATAATTTTGATAGTGAGCTAGAGATTTTAGTGGCTCATTTTGGTGAGTTTGATTATTTGATAATTGAGGGCTTAAAGAGCTTAAAACTTCCTAGAATTACTATATTTAGAGATGAGGTTATAGATGATTTTATCCCATTTAGCGATGCTTTTGCTAGTAATGTTGAGTTTGATACTTGTGGGGATAAATTTGGTCTTGAAGATATAGATGAGATTATAAAATGGATAGATAAAAACGCAAAAAAGGTGTAAAATGAAAGAGATTATAAAAGCAGTTGAGAAGATCGCTATAGAGATTAGCGAACTACTAAAATATGGTGATTTTAGCTATGCCAAAAGCTCAAATTCCACAGGTGATACTCAATTAAAGCTCGATATATTAAGTGATGAGATAATAGAAAATAGATTGAAAAAACTTAGCAATATCAAGGCTATAATTAGTGAAGAAAAAGAGTCTATTTTAGAGATAAACTCAAATGCAGATTATATTATAGCTTATGATCCACTTGATGGTAGTAGCTTGGTGGATGTGAATTTCGCTGTTGGATCGATATTTGGGATTTATAAAGGCTCTTTGGATGCTAGGAGTTTAGTAGGGGCGATTTATGTAGTTTATGGCCCAAGGCTTGAGATGGTAGTGTGCGATGATAGCGTGAGATTATTTAGGTTAAATAGAGATAATGAGTTTAAATTTATCAAAAATTTAGAGTTAAAAGACAGAGGCAAGATAAATGCCACAGGTGGCACACAAAAGGGCTGGAGCGACTCTCATAGAGCTATGATAAAATCGCTATTTGATGATGGCTATAGGCTTAGATATAGTGGCGCTATGGTAAGCGATCTTCATCAAGTTTTACTAAAAGGCGGCGGGTTATTTAGCTATCCAGCCACGCCTGATGCGCCAAATGGCAAGCTTAGGGTTGCTTTTGAGGTTTTACCATTTGCCTATATATATGAAAAGGCTGGTGGTGCCACAACTGATGGGGTAAATGATAGTTTATTAGATATCAAAATTGAAAAGACTCACCAAACTACGCCTTGTTATTTTGGGTCTAAATTTGAGATTGATAGAGTCAAAAATGGCTGAAATTACCGAATTTAGCGCTATTGATGAGCTAGAATCCAAAAAGATAGCGCTAAAAAATTGTATCGCTCAAAACTCATCTGGAGATAGCTGCTCAAAGTGTCAACGGGTCTTTGGCTGTGATAGGATTAAGGAGTTTGTAATTTTACAATTTGATATTGCCACAGCTAGGCTCAAAGATTGCCAAAAGGCAAATAATCTAAGTAGTTGTATGGATTGTGATAGGATTTTTGAGTGCGATATAAGGGAAAATTATGTCAAATCCACATATGAAAAGATGAATGAAGGCCGTGGCGGTCAATTTGATTTTTAACAAATTTAAAGGAAGATGATGAAAAAATTTATAACCACACCAATATATTATGTCAATGATGTCCCACATATCGGACACGCTTATACTACGATAATCTGCGATACCTTGGCTAGATTTTATCGCTTAAGGGGCGATGATGTCTTTTTTCTTACAGGCACAGATGAGCATGGCCAAAAGATAGAAGAGGCCGCTAAGGCTAGAGGCAAAAGCCCAAAAGAGTACGCAGATGAGATAAGTGCGAAATTCAAAGCCTTATGGGATGAGTTTGGTATAAGCTATGATCACTTCATACGCACAACCGATGAGTATCATAAGGTAACTAGCCAAAATGTCTTTATTAAAATGCTTAAAAATGGAGATATCTATAAGGGCGAGTATGAGGGTAGCTATTGCGTGAGTTGTGAGAGCTTTTTTGCTGCTAATCAGCTAATAGATGATGAGTGCTGTCCTGATTGCGGTAAAAAGACTAGGTTGGTAAAAGAGGAGAGTTACTTTTTTGCTCTATCAAAATACCAAGATAGATTGTTAAAATGGTATGAAAATGACAAATGCGTCCTACCAAAAGGCAAGAAAAATGAGGTTATAAGCTTTGTAAAAGGCGGTCTAAAGGATCTATCCATCACTAGAACCAGCTTTGAGTGGGGGATTAAACTACCAAAAGAGCTAAATGAGCCAAAACATGTGATGTATGTATGGCTAGATGCGCTAGTTAATTATCTCTCAGCCTTAGGATACACTAGAGATGAAGAGAGAATGGAGTATTGGAATAACACCTTACATATAGTTGGTAAGGATATTTTGCGTTTTCATGCGGTCTATTGGCCGGCATTTTTGATGAGTCTTGACTTGCCTTTACCAGTAAGCGTAGCAGCGCATGGATGGTGGACTAGAGATGGGGTTAAGATGAGCAAGAGCCTTGGCAATGTGGTAAATCCAAAAGAGGTGGCCGATACTTATGGATTAGAGGCGTTTAGATATTTTCTATTAAGAGAGGTGCCGTTTGGTCAAGATGGGGATTTTTCACAAAGAGCCTTGATAGATCGTATAAATAGCGAATTGAGCAATGATTTAGGGAATTTGCTAAGTAGAATAGTGGGTATGAGTTCAAAATACTCAGCTAATATAATTAATTCAAATAATGTAAAAGAGTTTTATTCTAGTGAGCTTGAAGCTTCAAAAATACATATAGACCAAGCACTTGCTAGTTTAGAAGATATCGCTCCAAATAGATATTTAGAAGAGCTTTGGAAGGTTTTAAATATAGCAAATGCCACTATCGCTAAATATGAGCCTTGGAATTTGGTAAAGAATAATAAATTTGATGAAGCAAATGCCTTGGTGGCATTGGTGGCAAATCTTTTGGCTAGGGTTGCTATTTTGCTAAGTCCAGCTATGCCACAAACTGCTCAAAAAATAGCCGATACTTTGGAATTTGAAATCAATACAAATAGCTATAATGAGCTAATAATAAACTCAAATTTAATCAACTTTAAAGCCAACGCCACAACTCCTCTATTTGCCAAGATAGAACACGAGCTGATGGCGCCAGCACCGGTGGCTAAAATAGATGAGATTAAATCAAAAGATGAAGAGATTAAAATTGATGATTTTAAAAAGTGTGTTATAAAGGTAGGAACTATCTTAGAATGCGATAATATCGAAGGTAGTGATAAATTGCTTAAATTTAAAATCGATCTAGGCGAAGAGAAGCCAAGACAGATTATCAGCGGTATAGCTAAGTATTATGAGCCAAAAAGCCTAATAGGCAAACAAGTTTGCGTCTTAGCTAATTTAAAACCAGCTAAGATATTTAAACATTTAAGTGAAGGTATGATTCTTAGCGCTGAAGATGGGAGCCTAACGCTTCTAGGTACTCACGCAAGTGTAAAAAATGGAGCAATTGTAGGATAGATGAGAATAGAAAACCTAACCACGCTATTAAATGGCGAGTTAAAAAATAGCCCAAAAATCAGTATGATAAATGGATTTTGTCTAGATCCAAATTTGGTTAAAGTTGGCATGGCTTATTTTGCTCTAAATGCGACGATAGATGACGCATTGCTCGCTATCAAAAGTGGAGCTTATGCTATTATCACTGATTTGAGCTTAAATAGCAAAGATGATGAAATAGCAATAATCAAAGTTGATAGCGTGGTTATGGCGATGATAAGATTGATGAGATTTCTCTCAGCACAAAAAGAGCTAAATTTCATCCATCTTACAAAGTTACAAAGCTCGATTTTAGAGTGTTTATATCTACCTAGATCGATGTGTCTATTTAGCTGTGATATTAGTAAAGCTTTTATGCAGATACTTGAGGCAGAAAACGATATGGTAGTTTTAAGCTATGATGAGGCGATGATTGATAGACTTAGCTTTTCTCATGCAAGTTTAAGCGATGATAGTCTAAGCGATTTACATTATGAGCTTATGGATAATGGATCGCTTTTTTACACTACGATTTTATTTAAAAATAATTACTATAGTGAGCTTAAATTTCCTAATATTTTTATAAAAGATTTAGTTTGTGTGATGAGGTTTTTTGATGAGTATAGTGTGGGATTTAAGGTTCATAGTTTTGATAAATTTAGCCATTTTAAGGCGATTTTTGTTGATAAATTTTTTGTGATTAAAGAATTTGGCCAAAGTCATAGAGCGATAATTTGCGAAAGCGATGAAGAGCTTTTTAGGCTAGAGGCTACGCTTTTAAGGCAGAAATTTAGTGATATTATTATCTGTGCTAGGGCTAGTAGTAGTGTAGCGTTTATGGCTGATTTTGTATATGATGATATAGAAGATATAAAAAAGCTTGATGAGTTTAGATATGCTTTAGTTTTTGAAAATTATGAAGATGTAGAGGCTGTATTGGCTCAAAGCATAGATGAGCCAACACTATTTTAATATAGTTATTTTTTATTAAATTTAACTTTTAACTCCATAATTCTCTCATTTAATAGAGTATTTAAAATATCTATAACAGATTTGCTTGCACTCTCAGCCGCATTTAGTTGTTTATAAATTTTATCTAAACACCCATTTGTCTTGCCGTGTTCTACCATTATTTTGTGTGCGTTGGCGATATTTTCATGAACATCTTTATGAACTGGTTCTAATTTAGCATAGTGTTGATATTTGCTAAATAGCTCTTTGCCGCGTCCTGTTTCATACCATTTGCCAAGACGACAACTATGGCAATCGGCAAATTTTTCATTTAAGTTTTCATCAAAAATCGCCTTATAACCTTTAACTTTAAATAATAGGTGATCTAATTTAACAAGGCTGATAAATATAGTAGAAAGCGCCTTTTGAGAGTTGAAATTAATCGTATTTGATAGTTCATGAACATCATTCATTGTCTCATTACGACTAGCTAAAGAGCGCATATGCTCGACTACATCATCAGTAGCAGATTGCATTTTAGCAAAATTTTGTTGAACTATTGCCATATTCATCTCAATCTCTTTTGTAGCCTTTTGAGTTCTCTCAGCTAAGTTTCTAACCTCATCAGCTACTACGGCAAAGCCTCTACCATGTTCTCCAGCACGTGCTGCTTCTATAGCAGCATTTAAGGCTAGTAAATTTGTCTGATCAGATATATCAATGATTAGCGAAATTACACCAGAGATAGATACAAAATCTTTTTGTACTTGCTTTACTGTCTCATGAAAATCTTGCAATCTATCCTCCATATGGCTTAACTCATCTAGAAGCATATCTTGAATTTTTATAGTATTTTTTTGATTTTTAGTTGATAGTTCTTGAGTATCATTTAGCAGTGTAATAGAGTCACTAAATTCACTTTGGAGTAGATTTAAATTTGATACACAGCTATTTGTCATACTCATTGTAATATTATGAAATGCTTCATAGTAGTTAGATTTTGGGTTTTCTTGGAGTGCTTTTATCTGTTCTTTTAGTTCTTTATTGGTTTTTAGGAGTTCTTGGTTTTGTATTCGTAGTCGCTCAAGCTCATCGTTTAAAGATATGGGGGGGTAGTAGCGCTTTTTTAGTGAAGAATTTGAACATTTTTTATCCTTTTTATATTTTTTCTTAATAAATTATGAATTAATTTTACATAAATTTGGTTAATATATTCTATTTTATTATAAAAGATATGATAAAATGAGAATTTTAAATTTAAACTAAGGAGAAAAGTATGAATATACCAGTACTTGACCTAAGTGAGTTAGATAGTAATCAAGAAAAATTTATAGCAGATTTAAAGGGAGCATTTACTACTTTTGGGACTTGTTATTTGATAAATCATGGTATCGATTTAGATCTTTGCAAAGAGCTTCAAAGGCTTAGCAAGGAGTTTTTTGCTCTAAGTTTAGAACAAAAAGAGCAAATTTCGATGCTTAAATCGCCACAATTTCGTGGTTATTCAAAAGAGGGTGGTGAATATACAGATGGCGGAATGGATTATAGAGAACAAATAGATGCTGGAAGCGATAAAGAGGCTTTAAATTGGGATATAAACTCGCCTATTTGGATGAGAATTCAAGGCCCAAATTTATTTCCTAAAGAGATTCCAGAGCTTAAAACTGTTTTTAATGAGTGGTTTGAACAAACAAGCACAGCGACTTTAAAACTTCTAAAAGGATTTGCTATAGCTCTTGAGTTGCCACAAGACTCTTTTGATAAACTTTATGGAGAGAATTCCTACGCTCATGCTAAATTATTACGCTATCCGCCAGTATTTGATGGCAACACTCAAGGTGTTGGATCGCATAAAGATGGCGGTTTAATAACATTTGTTTTACAAGATAAAGAGTCGGGATTGCAAGGGTTATTAAATGGCGAGTGGATTGATGTGCCGCCAATGGAAGGCTCTGTGGTGGTAAATATCGGTGAGTTTTTGGAGCTTGCTACAAATGGCTATCTAAAAGCAACAATCCATAGGGTAAATTTAACCCCTAATGAGAGATTTTCTATTGCATATTTTTTAGGTGTGCAGCTTGATAAGGATATACCGATTTTAGAACTGCCAGAGCACCTTAAAAAAGAGAGTACCGGAGTAGATACAGACCCTAAAAATCCACTTCTTAGAAATGTTGCAGAAAATTATTTTAAAAGAATGATTAGATCTCATCCAGATGTAGCTAAAAAGTATCATAGCGATCTAATTGAGAGATTTAGTTTTTAAATTTGAATTCAAAGTGTAGCTATATATTTACAGTTATACTTTGAAGTTTATTATATATAAAGTTTATTTATAGTATTAATTGACACTTGCCATATACTTTATATATTCAAGCAGTATTACACTGCTTGAATATATAAATAAGGGTTTAAATTTATACAAACCAATAAATTTAAGATAAACTAGATAAAAAATCATTAAATATATTTTTATCTATCCTTGAAGCATCAATATTTTTACAAATATTTTTAGCATTTTCAAAATCTTTTTGATATTTTAGAAAATGAGCATATAAAAAGGATAAATATTCATATGATTTTATATCAGAAACACCTAATATATTAAATAGTTCAATGTATTCTAATGGTGTTCTTGCCAAACTAGCCCTTGTTTCTGCAGGATATTTAACAAAGGCAATATTTATAATTTGCTCATATGAGTCATCGATGTATCTCTTTAAAAGATCATTTGCCTCTTTAAAACAATTAAATCTTAACAAAACTATGACTATCATAATCGGATATGCGAAATTTTCAGAATCATGAAATGAAGCTTTAGTTGATATATCTATCTGTTTATTCATATCCAAATTTAGCTCTTTTGACTTAGCAAAAATATATGATAAAGAACCGGCTTTTTGTAAAGGAGTTATATTTGGTATCAATGGACTAGTTGTTATACACTCATAAATTTCATCTATATTAAAATATTTTAATATATTAACTGCTTTACAATTGTTATTAATCAAAGTAGCTAGGTGTATAGATATAGAGCTGTCTCCACAATAAATATTTGAAGATTTCAACAATAGAGCAAAATCGGCAATAGTCATTGACATTTTATCCAAATATCCAAAAGTGTCTTTAAGAATATCATTTGAAATATGCACATTAATGTATTCTAAATCTATTAAATACCCTTTTATAGCATTTAATAGATTTAGAATCTGGACAAAATAAAACAATATTTTTATTGTTATTAAAATTCTATTTTATTTTCTTGAAAAAATATTTTT
The DNA here is from genome assembly GCF_002139915.1 of Campylobacter devanensis. Classification (NCBI taxonomy): domain Bacteria; kingdom Pseudomonadati; phylum Campylobacterota; class Epsilonproteobacteria; order Campylobacterales; family Campylobacteraceae; genus Campylobacter; species Campylobacter devanensis. The sequence goes on along the minus strand of NZ_CP018788.1, from coordinate 989,038 downwards.
AAATTATTTGATATATCAGATATATACTCTAATCCACCAACTTGTATAAATGCTTGATTTTGATTTTGCGGGTTAAGATAATTAAGCATATTGTTAATATCTATACTATTTAGCTGTTTAATAAAAAAGTTTGCTTTATCGGTATCACTATTTTTTAATAAATAATTTAAATATTCGGCTAAAAATATACCAAAACCAGTCTGCTTATACCCATCAAGTACTGTAATTTCCAAATCTGGATGATTATTTTGCATCATTATATATATTAAATATGCAAATTTGGCAATTTTAAATTTATTATCATTGTAATCTATATTTGATGTTTTTATTAAAGAAATTATCTCATTTTCATCAAATAAATTATCTATATACTCTAATTTGGTATTACCAATATATGAAGCTAACAAAGAATAAACAGATGCTTTTCTGCTATATATTACGCCTGATTTACTCATCAAAACTAAATCAAACGCAATATGCTCTATACTATTTAGCTTATATGTAGTTTTAGTAGTAAATAAATTTGCCGAGTTTATAATATTTTTATTTTTTATAATATCACATATAAGATCAGCGGAGTTATCAGGACTAAATAAAACTATTGTCTTATTGTTACTGAGTTTATTTAACAAGATATTTACCAGTTCCAACGGGAAAATTCTGCCATTTGCATCGCTTCTTAAAATAAAATTTATAAGCTCGTCTATACATTCTCCATTGCGGATATGAATGCATTCAAATTCTCCAAATTCATCAGATAATTTTTTAGCTATATCAATAGCATTTTTTATACTATCGTTAAAACCTATATTATAAAATGATTTATTTAGACAAGCTCTATATTCATTATCATCAAAATCTATGAAATGCTTATTTAATGGATAATGATTTGGCATATAAAATCCATATCTTTCAGTTGGATAATATTCAAGCTCTTGAAAACTTCCATAAAAACTAAATCTTGGAAAAGATCTATGAACTACTGAGTCTGTATAGCTATATTTTTTAAGATAATCTTGAGTAAATATATACTTTTCATCTAGCTCGCCAATAGTTTTTGATGAGTTAGAAAAGGAATTCCAAGTAAACCCATATTTTGATTTTAATTTAAAAGCTAAATACATCGCATTTAATAGGGCAAAAATGCGAGAGCCAAAACCATCTAATCTGGTAGCCACTATAAGATATGGAAATTTTCTTTGATAAATATTTATATATTTAAAATAAAGTGGCCACTGGGCAGTTTGCGTAATGCGAATATATCTAATATCCATTTTGTAACCTACATATATTGTTATATATTGCAAGTCGTCACTCCAATCAATAAGACTTTTATCAAACTCTATAAATTCACTATCTTTGTCTATAGAAAACTCAAATTTTAATGTTTTTTGCCGCTCTTTATATTTATCCCTATTAGTTATTCTTATATATTCTATACTCTGTGGTTTTTGTAAATCTATCATCCACCATTGATTTGGCCCAGCGGCTGTATGTATAGAAAAGTCTCTCAAATCCGTATTATTTTGTAAAATAGGTCTTCTTGCATCATTTTGACGACTATATATACTTATACTACTTTGAGTACATATTCCATTACTTGCTATATCGATTAAATCGCTCTCATGAAATACCACTTTTGGTTCCACAGCTGGTTTTATCATATTATTTCTCCTTATACTTTAAATATTCTAAATTGTTAATATTTATTTTTACATCTATTTTTTGATTTTCTAATAATACAAATTCTAATTGTTTTTTATCCTTTAAGATGTAGTATTTATTAAACCTATATTTTATCTTATCGCTCGGTTTTATATAGAAATATCCATCATTTTGACACTCTATATATAGTAATATATACTGCCATAAAGGCAAGTCAATTTCTATAAAAGATTTTTTATTTTTATTGTTAGTTATTGTTTGTGAAGTTGTATTTAAAGAGTTAATTTTATATTGTGCTTTATTAGCAATATCAAATAAAGTATTATCACATATAATTAAATTATTATCTATTAAATCTATCTTGTTTTTAGAAAAAATAGATAAAAAATCAACTTTTTTGCCAGTTTTATAAGTGCGAACATTATAAATTTCTTTATTATTTGGAACATTACAAGCGTATCCACCTAATATATTTACTTTATCACCATTATATTGCATTCTGACTTTAGATATTTCTAATTTATCATTTTTATTAATTATATTTTTTAATATATATCCGCAATTTAGTGCAATATCTCCATTATTATTTAGCAAAATATCATCATCTATATTAAAATTTTGAGTATAAGTAAATTCCCTATTTGAAATAATTGTATCTTGTATTACGAGCGTAGCATTATCTATATTGCTAAACACAGATCTTTTTCTTATTACTCCATCATAGGGAGTATCCTCCAATGTAAAATATGCGTTATTTTCGTAAGTTTTATACTCTTTTAAAAATGTTTCACTATCCCATTTAAATTTTGGATGATTCTCAATAAATACTACATTATGGGCTAATGGAGATCTAACAAAATTTCTAAAAGCATCATCTGAATATCCACTAAAACCGCCATCCACAATCAAAGGTTTGCCATCAAAATATGTTATACTCATGTGATCATTATGGCCATGTATAATTCTAGCTGGACCAAATCTAGTTGATAAATGCCTAGGAGAAGAATTATTCACTACCCCCCCCCAATTAGATCTCATAAATATATAACCAGCTTTAAAAACAGCCCCACCATTAACAGATGGATAAAAAAGCTCATTTATTAAACTACTATTTTGCTCAATTAAAGCTTTTTGTTCTTTTGTAAAAACATCAAAACTAGGTTTTTCATATATCGTATCACCTAAATTACAATAATACCCGTTTGGAAGTATCGCCCATAGTAAAAAATTATTGGCTAAATTTAATTTATTCTCAAATATTTTATAATTTTCATTTATAAATTTGAATATTTTCATTACATGCCAAAATCTATATATATTATAATGATGATATGATATAGCTTGTTCTTGGCAGACCCCTTCTTCATCAAATGTTTGATTAAAATTTGAATATATTCTTTGTATAGCGAGCTCTTTTATAGCAGATAAATTAAAAAAATATGCCGCTTTTAAAAGTGCTATACTTTGATCTAATCCATGATTCCAATCGCCATCATAATTTTGTTTTAAAAAATCAATATGCTCTTGTATTGTTTTTAGTATTAGGCTATCTTGTCTAAATATATATACTAGCAATAAAAACTCTAATCTTAATGCTACAGTATGACCACTGTATACTTGTTCGTGTTTTATTTTGCTATTTTTATCCCAATTTATCCACATTTTCACATGCTCAACAACCAAATCTATGCTCTCATCGCTTCTGATCTTTTCATATAAATTTGATGATAAAGACCTGCCTAATGTATGAAAATGCCAAGCAGCTGAGTCTGGTAATGTATTTGTTTGCTCCCAATCTCTCTCATTTATTATTTTTAGATCATCTAGATTTCGCCTTTTATCACCTTTTAGGATATTATTTTTTAATTTATCTAAATTATCTTTAAGGCTACTTTTTTTTAAATTGCTAAAAATTTCTGGATAAAAAATTCTTAATATATTATGATTCATATATAGCCTTTCTTATTTGATTAAACACTTTTTGATATCCATATCTTTGTATTATCAATTTTCTATTATTATTTCTTATCTCATCTATATTATCAGCATTTAAATATGATTTTATCTTTTCGACCGCTTCAGTATCATCATTTACAATCCAAGAGCCATCATATAATACACTGGCCTCATCCCAGTTCCATACCACAGGCAAACATCCAGAAGCAACACCATCGGCCAAGGCATAATGAAAACTTTCAAAATCACTAGGAGAGAGTATAAAATCTATCTTTTGATACCATCTACTCATATCATTGCCAAATCCATCAAAAATAACAGCATTTTTCAGGGCTTCATTATCATTTATTCTTTGGTATTGTTGATTGTAGTATTCAAGCTCTTTTATGCGTCCTGGTGCGTGCATCCACTCATACTGCTCTGGTCTATGACCTTTTATATATAATTTTGCATCAGGATATATGGTTAATAAATTTTGAATTAAATCAACTGCCCTATCCAATCTTTTACTTTGTGGCGTAATGCCAACCATACCTAAATTTATACCAAGTTTTTTATTGTTATTTATAAAAAAATCATCGTTTAGCTCATAATTTGGTATAACGCTAGTTTTTGATTTTTCTAAGTTGAACATTTTTATATATTCATCTCTTACTCTAGCACTTACAAAAATAAAATTTGTAATATTGCTACTATTTATTCTAAATCCGAATTTTCTAGCTTTTTCTCTAATTTCTTGTGCATGTACTCTTACATAAATTTTTTTATTATTGCTATTATTATTTGAATACCATACAGCATTTGCTAATCCCCATTCACAAAATATAGTGTCACTAACTTGCAAATGATATTTACTTCTCATCTCATTTTTACACTCACCCCATTCCCATACATCTTTATTTATTCTATATCCACTTGCCTTCATATAGGAATAAAAATGATCAATAAATTTAAAATCATGCCCAGCCATACATAGCAGTCTTTTATCTTTACTATCTATTAAAAATTGTTTAAAAGAGTCTTTTCTATAGTCAAAAGAGTATTTTTTAATAATAGAATCATAGATATTTTTATCTATATCAAAATTATCCATTTGTAATATATTAACCAATTCATAAATATCATGTATAAAATATCTATAATCCTTGCCGAATAACTCTATATTTATATCATTTGGGTAACATATTATAGGCTTATATAGAGCTACTGCTTCTAAAATTTTTGTAGATAGCTCAAGTGTATGCTCTTCAAAATACTTAGGTCTAAAACCATATAAAATATCAGCCTTGCTAAGTATTTCTAGCGTTTTTTCTTGATTGGCTTTATCAATATACTCAACAAAAGGCTCAGATAAAAGCTTATTTATATTTTGAATAAAATTTTTATCATTTACAATATCGCTTTTAGCAGAAATTTTACTAGATACTATAACAAGTTTTAGCTTATAACCAAGAGATATTAGCTCTTTGCATTCTTTTATCAATTCCAAAATTCCCCAATCTGGCTGAATTTTACCTCCATAAGCTATAGTAATCACATCATTTTTAACAGTTTGATAATTTTTTGTTTTAGGAATCACTGGAGCAAAATTTATAGAATTTAATTTATATCCTAAGATTTTTTCAACTTCATTTTGAATATTAGGCGTTTGAAATAGCCAAATCTTAGCTTGTTTGGCTATTAAATCAAGTTTATTTTCTATATCATCTTTATATTCTAGACCTTTGTTCGTGATGGTATAAAAATCTGTTAAATAAGGCACCAACCTATATTTAAAAACATTATTTGAACATATTGCTACATTAAGCTCCAAGCCTCTAGTAACCAATAATTGAATATTAGGCACAAATGAATCAATTGCCACTAAAGCTTTTATAGCATTTTCTATGTTAAATTCACTTTCGCCAAAATCTTTTGGTTCTAAAACTATACTTTGATTATCATTTTTTATAAAATTTGAAGTAATCAGATTGCTTTGTATATTTTGCTTTGATAGTAATATCACATCACAAGCACTGATTGCCAAATTATATATATTACTAAGCCAAATAGATGAGCCATCAACTACATTTAAACTAATGTCGCCATAGATAAGTATTACTGGTTTGTCTTTATTACCAAAATTTTGTAATTTTTCAAAAGCAACATTGTCGTAATCTAGTTTTATGGATGGTATATTGTCTTTTTTTGATAATTCTAATTTTATATGTTTTGATCTTTTTTTAAATAATTTATTATTAAATGGTTTTTTTAATAATCTAGAAATTTTTATTAGAGTACTATTATTTAACTTATTATATTTAAATTCCCAACTACTAGCCAATCTTTTATATTTTAATCTAGCACCTTTATAATCTTCTAACTCTTTTTGCAATCTTGTAGCCAATCTTTTATATTTTAATCTAGCACCTTTATAATCTTCTAACTCTTTTTCTAGTCTTAAAATTTCTCTTTGCAACTGATCAATTTTAGTTGCATCATCAATATTCACAACATCTCTATTATCTATATTCATACTATTTTCCTTACAAATTCACAAAATCTACAATTTTGTTTGATTTAAGTCCTATAAATTCATTATGTTTTACAAGGGCTACTATAACATCACAATCTTTTAATGCTATATCTAATGAAGTTAGATGAATGTTATCTTTGTTTAATTGTTTTGGTAGAGATTTTATATTTGGCTCAACTGCGTAAATTTGAGAATTTGGAATTTGTGATAACTCCTCTGTTATCAAAACAGCTGGGCTCTCTCTTAAATCATCAATATTTGGTTTAAATGCAAGACCAAGGCAGGCTATTTTTGGATTTTTTATATCTTTTATTTTTTCTTTTATTTTAGATATTACATATTTAGGTTTAGAATCATTTACCAATCTAGCCGTCTTTATAAGTTTAGAGTATTCAGGCACACTGCTACATATAAACCAAGGATCTACTGCTATACAATGGCCTCCTACTCCACATCCAGGTGTCAAAATATTTACTCTAGGGTGTTTATTAGCAAGTTTTATAAGCTCCCATACATCAATATTAAGCTTATCGCAAATTAGTGATAACTCATTAGCAAAAGCTATATTTACATCTCTAAAACTGTTTTCAACTAACTTGCTCATCTCTGCTGTTTTAGCATCTGTTTGTAATACTTCACCCTTGACAAAGCTCTTATAAAATAGAGCTGTTTTTTCTGTAGCTTCTTTGGTTATACCGCCTACTATTCTATCGTTATAAACTAGCTCTTTCATTATATGTCCTGGCAAAACTCTCTCTGGACAATGAGCTATAAAAACTTTATCTATATTGATTTTATTATCTTTTAATATATTAGCTATCATATCTGTTGTCCCAACAGGTGATGTTGATTCTAATATTATTATGTTTCCATCTTTTATATAAGGAAGTATGGATTGTGTGGCGGCTGTTACATAGTCTAAATTTGGAGTAGGAATATCATCATTATTGTGATGAAATGGAGTTGGAACTGCTATTATAAATACATCTGCCTCACAAGGCTTGGTATCAGCTTTTAATTTGCCAGATTTTACAGCATCATATACAAATTTATCCAACTGGGGCTCTACTATATGTATTTTACCTTCATTTATAGTATTAACTGCGTTTTGATTGATATCAACACCATGAACTACATAACCATTATTTGCTAAAAGTGCAGCAGTAGGTAGTCCTATATAGCCTAAGCCTATTACGCAAATATTTTTTACTTTTTCCATATTAATCTCCTTATTTTATATATTATTAGGTTTATAAGTTTTGCTGCAAATAGGCAGCTATTTTTTCAGATGCTGTTCCATCACCATAAGGATTTATAGCGTTTGACATTGTTTTGTATTCACTTTCATTGTCTAGCAATATTTGAGCTTGTTGAGTTATCTTTGTAATATCTGTGCCAACTAGCCTTATGGTGCCAGCTATCAAAGCACTAGGCCTTTCCGTGGTATCTCTCATTACTAATACTGGTTTACCTAGACTTGGAGCCTCTTCTTGTACGCCACCGCTATCTGTAATAATGAAGTGCGACAAATGCATCATATATACAAAACTTTCATATTTTAATGGACTTACTAAATGGATATTTTGAATTTCGCTTAATATGTTATTTACAGGTGTTTGAACATTTGGATTTAGATGCACCGGATATAAAATATCTACATCAGGATTATTTAAAGCAATTTGTTTTAAACCATTGCAAATATTTATAAATCCATCACCGAAATTTTCTCTTCTATGACCTGTTACAAGAATAAGTTTTCTATTTTGATTATAAATAAAGCCCTCATTTTTGAGTGATTTTAAAATAGAATCTTTAATTTTTTCATTATGCAAAATTTTATCTAATATAAATAATAAAGCATCTATTACAGTATTCCCAGTAACCAAAATATTGCTAGTAGGCTTATTTTCTCTAATTAAATTTTCCATAGCAATTCTTGTAGGCGCAAAATGATAATTAGCTAAAACTCCTATTATCTGCCTATTTGCCTCTTCTGGATATGGAGAGTAGAGATTGTTTGTTCTAAGCCCAGCTTCAATATGGGCTACTTTTATTTTATTATAAAATGCCGCCAAACTAGTAACTGCTGCAGTGGTAGTATCACCATGAACCAGTACAATATCTGGAGCAAAATCCAATAAAACATCATTTATGCCAGATAAAACATTTTTCGTAATATCAACTAAATTTTGATCCCTTTTCATTATGTCAAGATCATAATCAGGAGTTATATCGAATAATTCTAAAACCTGATCAAGCATTTGTCTATGTTGGGCTGTTACACATACTTTTGTTTGAAACTCAGGAATAGTGCTAAGCTTTTTAACAAGTGGTGCCATCTTTATAGCTTCAGGGCGAGTTCCAAATACAACCAATATTTTTTTCATTGATTCTACCTTAAAAAATATTTAAAATAATTATATAGATGTGGAAAATAGAAATTTAACAAATGTCTCTACCCCCCCCCTGCATATATATATTTAAATTAAAAATTATAGCAATTATATTATTAAAATATTTTTAAATATATACAAAACAATGTCAAACGCTATAAATCCTTATGGTGATGGAACAGCATCTGAAAAAATAGCTGCCTATTTGCAGCAAAACTTATAAACCTAATAATATATAAAATAAGGAGATTAATATGGAAAAAGTAAAAAATATTTGCGTAATAGGCTTAGGCTATATAGGACTACCTACTGCTGCACTTTTAGCAAATAATGGTTATGTAGTTCATGGTGTTGATATCAATCAAAACGCAGTTAATACTATAAATGAAGGTAAAATACATATAGTAGAGCCCCAGTTGGATAAATTTGTATATGATGCTGTAAAATCTGGCAAATTAAAAGCTGATACCAAGCCTTGTGAGGCAGATGTATTTATAATAGCAGTTCCAACTCCATTTCATCACAATAATGATGATATTCCTACTCCAAATTTAGACTATGTAACAGCCGCCACACAATCCATACTTCCTTATATAAAAGATGGAAACATAATAATATTAGAATCAACATCACCTGTTGGGACAACAGATATGATAGCTAATATATTAAAAGATAATAAAATCAATATAGATAAAGTTTTTATAGCTCATTGTCCAGAGAGAGTTTTGCCAGGACATATAATGAAAGAGCTAGTTTATAACGATAGAATAGTAGGCGGTATAACCAAAGAAGCTACAGAAAAAACAGCTCTATTTTATAAGAGCTTTGTCAAGGGTGAAGTATTACAAACAGATGCTAAAACAGCAGAGATGAGCAAGTTAGTTGAAAACAGTTTTAGAGATGTAAATATAGCTTTTGCTAATGAGTTATCACTAATTTGCGATAAGCTTAATATTGATGTATGGGAGCTTATAAAACTTGCTAATAAACACCCTAGAGTAAATATTTTGACACCTGGATGTGGAGTAGGAGGCCATTGTATAGCAGTAGATCCTTGGTTTATATGTAGCAGTGTGCCTGAATACTCTAAACTTATAAAGACGGCTAGATTGGTAAATGATTCTAAACCTAAATATGTAATATCTAAAATAAAAGAAAAAATAAAAGATATAAAAAATCCAAAAATAGCCTGCCTTGGTCTTGCATTTAAACCAAATATTGATGATTTAAGAGAGAGCCCAGCTGTTTTGATAACAGAGGAGTTATCACAAATTCCAAATTCTCAAATTTACGCAGTTGAGCCAAATATAAAATCTCTACCAAAACAATTAAACAAAGATAACATTCATCTAACTTCATTAGATATAGCATTAAAAGATTGTGATGTTATAGTAGCCCTTGTAAAACATAATGAATTTATAGGACTTAAATCAAACAAAATTGTAGATTTTGTGAATTTGTAAGGAAAATAGTATGAATATAGATAATAGAGATGTTGTGAATATTGATATGGGGGGGGGTATCCAATACATGATGTATTTACCAAATAAAGATACCGACTACATACAAAAAAAGATTTATGAAGAGCTTAAACCATATGAATTGATAATGCTTAAAGATATTATAAGTAGATGTAAATCTAATGATATAATACTAGATATTGGTTCAAATATTGGCAATCATACTCTATTTTTTGTTGCAAATAATCTTTTTGTTTATTCATTTGAAGCAAATTCTATATTATTTGACATAATGATAAATAGCATTAAACTTAACAAATTTGAAAATATTATAAAATGTTATAATATTGCAGTTTCGGACTCAGTTTCTAAGGCTAAATTTGTAACATTTGATGAAGCAAATCTCGGCGGTCAATCATTAGAAATTTCAAATGACGGCGATATACCTACTATTCCTTTAGATAATGTAGATTTCCATGGAAAAGTAGCAGTAATAAAAATAGATGTTGAGGGGATGGAGTGTAATGTTCTAAATGGCGCTAAAAACCTAATCGCCAAAGATAGACCATTGCTCTATGTCGAAGTAATCAATATGGATTCTTTTAAAAATATATCTTATATATTAAATGATTTAAATTATGTATATTGGGATACTTTTAATGCTACGCCTACTCATCTATTTTTACCTAAAGAAACTATTTGTGAAAAAGATATTTTAACTAATAGTTTAAATCATCAGATATTTGAGTCTTATAGAATCAAACAATCATTAAATTACAGTAAAAGACATCAAAATGATATTAATAAAGTGATAGATTTATCTACTAAAAGCATAAAATTATTAGAAGACAAAATCGAAACCCTAGAAAAAGAAAAAGAATATTTTTTAAGTATTCAAGATGAGAAAAATCAAGAATTATTAAAGATTAAGTATGAAAAATCTAAATTAGAAGACAAAATCGAAACTTTAGAAAATGACTTTGACAAAATGAAAACAAATTTCATTGGCATGAAGTCTAGATATCAAAAAGAATTACAAGATAAAAATAGCGTATTAACCAAAAATAAAACTCTCAATAATAGCATTGAAAAGTTAAAAACAAATTTCGAAGGCATGGAAGCTAGAAATAAAAAGCTATTAGAAACTATATCCAAAAAAGATGATGAAATTTATAGAATCAAAAATATGTTATCATTTAGGCTAGGGCATGCCCTTATCCAATCTACTAAATCATTTCAAGGCTTTATAAAGCTCCCATTTAATATCTATAATGAATATAGAAAATATAAATCATACATAAAATCTACAAGTAAAAATATAAATTACATTACACAAAATAAAATAGATCTTAAAACCAAAAAAAATATAGATCACATAGATGATATAAAAAAGATTAAAATAGCTGCCATTATGGATGAATTCACCTATAATTCATTCAAATATGAGTGCGATTTATTACAACTGACATTAAATAACTGGAAAAATGAGATATCGAATTTTAATCCAGATATGGTGTTTATAGAATCTGCTTGGAAAGGCAAAGATGATTCTTGGGCGACTAAAATAAGCAACTGCTCAAAAGAGCTTATAGAGCTTATCCAATGTTGTAATGATAATAAAATAAAAACCATCTTTTGGAATAAAGAAGACCCAGTACATTTTAATACATTTTTAAATGTAGCAAAAATAGTAGATTATGTTTTTACTACCGATATTGATTGTATTGGAATATACAAATACCATCTCAAACACAACAATGTCTATCTCTTGCCATTTGCTGCTCAACCAGATATTCATAATCCTATTGAAAAATATAAAAGAAAAGATGCTTTTAATTTTGCCGGTTCATATTATCTACGATATCCGCAACGACAGATAGATTTTAACACGCTAATAAACTCTGTTAAAGATTTTAAAGATATAGAAATTTATGATAGAAATTTTGACAATCCGCATCCGCACTATACATTTCCATCTCAATTTAAGCCTATGATTTTAGGTAAATTATCTCCAACCGAGATTGATAAAGCCTATAAAGGTTATAAATTTGGCATAAATATGAATACTATTAAACAATCTCAAACTATGTTTGCTAGACGAGTATTTGAGCTTTTGGCATCAAATACTATTGTTGTTAGTAATTTCTCTAGGGGTGTTAGAAATTTTTTTGGTGATTTAGTTATATCATCAGATGATAAGGGGCAGATAGTTAGCAGACTTAAGCCTATATGTGATGATGAGCTCTACTATCAAAAATTTAGATTGCTTGGCCTTAGAAAAGTAATGCAAGAACATACATATTATGATAGGCTTTCATTTATATTATCTAAAGTTTTTAATCACAACGCAAATAACCAAACTATAAATACAATTATATTATCCATTGTAAATACAAACGATGAATATAATAGAATTTTAGATATGTTTAATAGCCAAACCTACCCAAATAAAACGCTATTTATCATTAGTCCAAATAATATAAAAAATCAACAACAAAATATTCATATATTTAAAAATATAAAAGAGGCATTAAAAGCTATAAACGATCACAACTCATTTATTGGTCTATTTGACCCAAATGATTACTATGGGAAAAACTATATAAATGATATTATTCTTGCTACTAAATATAGCAAATTTGATGCTATTGGGAAATTCTGTCATTATGAATTTAACAATCAAATAAAATTAAATAACGAACAATATAGATATAACTATACTAGCAATCTATATACTACATCTGCGTTATTTAAAGTTGGTAATTTAAGCAATGATGAATTAGAAAATATCATCACAACTAACACCATAAAATTTGAAAATATGCTATCTATAGATGAGTTTAATTATTGCAAAAATGGAATTAAAGCATCTACTAACGATATACAAACCTATATCCAAGATATTCTAATAGCTGATAGTGGGATATGCTTTGATGAAAACATATCTATTATAGTTGATAAAATACCGCCTAGAATCCAAATCTATAATGATGATAATCTATTTAACATACCATCTGATAGATTATATGAATTATTAAAGCATAACTCATCTTCAAATCTAAATATTAATCTATCAAATAATAAATTAATAATAGAAAGCAACCTATCTACAAAAAAGCATAAATATATATACTTTGATAAAGCCTTTACCAAAGAAGAGCTAAATTTAGTTACAAATAGCACAATTTATCTTATCTCAACATTTACTTTAGAAAACTTATACACTGTATTTGAATTTCAAGATATAAATGGCGATAAGATATCTCACACTATTACTAAAGCTAATGAAAAACATACTATAACTATTCCTAACGAGTGTGAATATGTTAAATTTGGATTAAAACTAGTTGGAGGTGGAAAAGCTCAAATAGAAAAATTGATCTTAGATAACTTGGTTTTAAATCCATACACCTTACTACCAAAATCAAAAACCCTAATCCTATCAAAACAATACCCAAGCTATGATGAACTATATAAATATGGATTTTTACATAGCAGAGTAAGGTCTTATAAAGATTCGAATTTTTTAGTAGATATATTTAGAATAAACAATCAATTTAATGAACCATTTAGAGAGTTTCAAGGTATAGATGTAGCTAGTGGAGATTCTACTCTTTTAGAGAACACCTTAAATATGGGTTATTATGATAAGGTTTTAGTCCATATGATTGACTCTAATATGTGGAAAGTACTTGAAAAATTCATAGATAAAATAAAAGTTATAGTATGGATTCATGGTGCTGAGATACAAGTATGGCAAAGAAGAGCCTATGAGTTTGAAAGACTTAATCCTAATGAGATAGATAGACAAAAAAGACTGAGTGCTAATAGAGTAAAGTTGTGGCATAAAATAATCAATAAACCAAATAAAAATCTACATTTTGTGTTTGTTAGCGAGCATTTTAAAGATGAGAGCTTAGGGGATTTGGGTTTAAATTTACAAACAGATAGATACTCTATCATACACAATTATATAGATGAGAATATATTTTTGTATAAAGAAAAATCAGCTAATTTGCGTAAAAAAATTTAACTATAAGACCATATCATTCGCGTACTTACGCGAATGATATCTCAGTAAAAGCTGTTGAATTACTATCTAAAAAGCCATTTTTTAATGATTTGGAGTTTTGTTTTGTGGGGGATGGGGATCTATTTGATGAGACTACAGAGCCTTTGAAAAAATTTAATAATGTAAAGATAGAAAAAAGATTTTTAACTCAAGAAGAGATAAAGTCATATCATGATAATTATGGAATATTTCTAACTCCTACAAGAATGGACTCTCAAGGTGTGAGTAGAGATGAGGCTATGAGTAGTGGATTAGTAGCTATCACAACTAATGTAGCTGCTATACCTGAGTTTGTAGATAATAGCTGTGCTATTGTAGTAGAACCAGAAAATCCTAAAGCCTTAGCAGATGCTATAGAGTATCTATATCATAATCCAGACGCCTTCTTAAAACTATCAAAAGCAGGGAACAATAGAGTTAAAACTCAAAGCGGATTTAAACAAACTATATTAAAAGAATTGAGGTTAATAAGTGGGTAAAAGCAAATTGCTTATATTTGGCTCTTGTGTGAGTCGTGATGCTTTGGAATATGATAAAGATAACTCATTTGAGTTAGTAGGGCACTTTGCTAGAAGCAGTTTTGCCTCTTTAATTTCAAAACCATGTGTGGATTTAGAAGTTATAAATTCTATAGAATCGAAATTTCAAAAACAGATGGTTTTACAAGATATGGATAAGAGCTTTTATCATTATATTAAAAATAATGAATTTGATATTTTGCTTGTGGATTTGATTGAAGAGAGATTTCATCTAGTTTTAAATGAAGATGGCTCTATGCTAACCTACTCTGCAGAGTATAAAAACGCACAAAAAAATAATGTTAAGCTACTTAATAGATACCATGAAAAGAAATTTAATTTATGGTTTAGGGGTTTTTCAAGACTGATAAGTATCTTAAAAGCCTTAAACAAACTAGACAAAATATATATAAATGAAGTTTTTTGGAGTAATAATTTAAATTTAATATCACAAGATTATCTCGAGCAATCAAATGCTTTTCTATCTAAAATGTATGAAAAGATAAGAGAATATATACCAAAAAGCCAATTTATAACCTACGATAATAATCTCTTTTATTGCGATGAAAATCATAAATGGGGGGGGGGCGCCATACCATTACTGCGATGAGTTTTATCAATCAACAATAGAGCAATTAAAAAAAATTAAATAAATATAGATATTATAATTTATTGTGAGTTATAAATTATTTATAATAATAGGTTATTATAATATAAGATGATGGCATTATTATTTATAAATTGGATTTTACATGAAAATAGCTTTAATTTCAGATAAACTCACTATGGACTCTCTATTTGCCGAAGATGGTATTAGTGTGGTTAATGTCTTAATGTGTAACTATAAAAATATATTTAAGCAGTGGAAGCCAGATATTTTATTTGTAGAATCTGCTTGGCTTGGGTATGATAATCTATGGAAATACAAAATAGCTTCATATCCGGATTACCCTAAATGCAATAATAAACAATTAAAAAAAATTATAAATTTAATTAAGAAATTAGGATTTTTGGAACGCAATAATAATCAATTAAAAAAGTTAGTAGAATATGCTAAGGACTTAAAAATTCCAACTATTTTTTGGAATAAAGAAGATGGCGTACATTTCGATAGATTTATCAATAGTGCTAAATTATTTGATTATATATTTACTGTTGATGAGAATTGTATTGATAGATACAAGGCTATTGTTGGCAGCTCAACTCCGGTTAATACGCTTATGTTTGCTATTCAGCCTAAATTTCATTATTTTACAGATTTTAATATTACAAATAATAGGGCTAATTTTGTAGGTAGTTATTCTACTCATATCCATGACAATAGAAGACGATGGCAAGACATGATGTTTAAATTAACATCACAAATATTTGGATTAGATGTTTATGATAGAAATTCTGAGAGAAAATCTAATATTTACAGGTATCCCAATATAGATAATGTTAATATTTTTCCATCGGTGAGCTATAAAGAAACTGCCGATATATATAGAGATTACTTGATATCTCTCAATGTCAATACTATTGAAAATTCGCCAACTATGTTTTCAAGACGGCTAATTGAGATATTAGCATGTGGGAGAATAGCCATCACTAATGATACTCCGGCTATTCAAAAATATTTTAAAGATTATTGTTATTCATTTAAAGATGAATATGAATTGCAAGATTTATTATACAAGATTAACAAATTTGGCCTTGATAAACATACTCAAGATAAATTAAAATCTGCTGCAGAATATATAGCTAATAATTTTACTTGGAAACATAGACTTGAATATATAAAAGAGATAGTAGGAATTATTTAGTTAATTATATAATACATAGGCAAAGAAATAAAAGTTAATTTAGTCTATTTTTAGTAATTAAAAATTTTATCTAATATTGATATGTTTTTATTGTTTTAAAGTATATGTAATTATTTAATTATTGCTAAATTATAACTATAGATGTAGAAAATAATGTTAAAAATAGTCGATTAGACTATTTTTGTTTAGAGATTGTATTTGAAGTTGTAAGTCAGAAGTGGTTAGTATATAAATATTAAAATAAAATTTAATTTATTAAAATTTTAATAACTTTGTTTTAAAATAGAACTATAAATTTGCATAAAAGATCTTTACTCTTATATTGATGCTTAAAAAATAATTTATTTTAATATAGCTTTTTTCCCTCATCACTTAAAACTAAAATAGCTGCTAAACGCTTGTATCTATCATCTTGTGCTACGACTACAGTATTTATAATCGGGCTTTGTTTGATGAGATTTTCTATAGCATCTAGGCTTACTCTGCGGTCGTGAAGTTTGATTATTCTATCATATCTACCAATAATTTTAAAGCTATCTTTGTTAAATTCTGCGCAATCATTAGATATAAATCCATTATCTAAATCTTGCCATGGTGAGCGAATGATTAGACGGTTTTTATCATCGCATTTTATATCAACACTAGGAAAAGCTTTAAAATTTTCACCATCACCATAGGCTATTATACCAGTTTCACTGCTGCCATAAATTTCAGTTATAGTAGCGCTTAATTTGCTTTGTAGGCTTTTTAATATATCTAGATTGAGTTTTGACCCAGCTGTAAATATCATTTTAATTTTATTAAATTGGCTCATATTTTTTTGCTTAGATAGCGATTCTAAAAGTACTGGAGAACTAATTAAAATTAATTCATCATCAGCACTACAAAGGTCAATATTTTGAGCTAAAATCTCTGGATATGTTAAGTTTTGTGTATAGACTTTACAGCCGCTAATTAAAGCTGTAAAAACCTTAAAAGTAAGGCCAAAAAGATGCTGATGAGATACACTTGAGAGAAATGTATGAGTATTGCTGATATTAAAAAATGAGCGTAAAAACTCACCCTCTTTGACCATTTGATCAATTGATTTTTCTATATTTTTACGCTCTCCGCTACTACCTGAGGTTTGAATATAAAAGGTTGAATTTAAATTTAGTTTGATTTTAGAACTTTTTGACTCGATGTTTCTAGTTAAAATATTACTAACTACCTCATCATCAATAAATGGTCTAGAATTATTAGAATAATAATATGGCAAAAGATATGGCTTGCCACCAGATAAAATAGAGCCAAAAAATGCTACTAAAAATAGGTATCCATCATATATAAATATATCAATCTCATCGAATTTATTATATGTTGCAAATTTAGATACATCTTCTAAAAATTCATCAAAGCTTTTTATCTTATTTTGAGATATAAAAGTTGAATTTGGGTTAAAAATCTCTCTCATTACTCTACCTGTAAAATAAAATTTCTATACAAAATCTCAGCACCAAATAATATTCCAATTAAAATATAGCTAACTACACCACAATATAAAGTCCAATATATTTTATCATCTAAAAATATCAAAATAAATGATATAAGTGCGTTTAAAATAAAAAATATAATCCAAATAAAATTCTAATTACTATCATTTAAAGTCCAGCTCCATCTAAGAGTAGAATCTATATTCCAATTAGAGCATAAATTATTATTTAACGCTTTTAATAGGCTAAATGCACTTGTGTAAATTTGCAAATTTTTTGGTTGATTTTGATTAAACTCAAGTGAGCAAATTCGTCCAGCATTTTTATCTAAAAACAAGCCTAAGGCATAAGTAGTAGGATATATAAAATCATCTTTTAATGTTTTAAGCAGATTTACGCACTGCTTGCTTTCACCACTAAAAGAGATAAATGTTAAAGGCAAATGAGATTGATAGGCAGTTTTTGATTTTTGAATTTGTATTTAGCTTAGTTAGATTAATTTTGGGCAACTCTTTATCATATATTCCATCATAATAGTGTGGTGGTAGCTGGCTTTGATTGTTTTGTAGGCTTTGATTTATAATATTAGCACAGATTAAAGCTTCTAATGCACCAGCAGCACCAAGCGTATGCCCCATTAGTCCCTTTGTGCTGCTACATGATGGAGATGAATTGCTCATTATTGTCATTATTTTTAGCTTTTTATGTGGGCTTAGTGGTGGATTTTTAATATTTGATGAGATAATACTTTAGCAAAAGAGTATGCAATATATTTAAAACTTCTAGCTTATGTATGCGCTTTTGGGATATTTTTATTCTTTTTTAGCTTTGCTAGGGCGTGCGTGATGGTTGGGATTATATTGTTTGGGACATTTGTAGGTGTTGCTATAATGCTTTTAGTTGGGGTTAGTTTTAATATTTTTACCATTTTTGGATTTATTTTAGCTAGTACTATTGGGGTGGATTATGTGCTGTTTGCTAGTAATTTAAATTTGGCTTTGCGTGAGAGATATTTTGGTATTATTTTGGCTAGTTTAACTAGTATTATATCTTTTGGAATGCTTGGTTTTAGTAATACTTATGCAGTGTTTAGTTTTGGAGTTAGTACGGCTTTGTGTATGTTTTTGTTAGCATATTTTACTCTTTTGTATGCTACTTATAATAGCAAGATTAAGTAATGAAAATTTGGTATCTTAAATTTATTTTAGATAAATTTGAGCGATTTGATTTGCTAAATTTGGATAATTTTGAATTAAAAGATGGGGAAATTTTACTACTTTTTAGTGATAAATTTGATAATTATAGTTATGATGATTTGAGTCTAAGCGATAAAATAAAGCTTAGAAATAGTCCAAATTTGGCTCAAAATAGCAAATTTAAAATCTCTAGGTCTTTAAAAATTTATTTTAAAAAAAACTATAAAAATATTAAAAATATACCACTTTATACCTCATTAAGCCATAGCGATAATTGTGCTATTTTGGCTATTAGTACTGCTAGGGTAGGGGTAGATTTAGAGTTGATAAAAGATAGAAATTTTAGCGCCCATATAGATTTTTGTTTTAGTAAAGAACAAAGATTAAGGGTTGCTAACTCTAAAAATCAACTGATTGAATTTTATAAAATTTGGACATTAAAAGAGGCTAGGGTAAAGCTTTTAAATTTAGGATTTTATGCGCTTGATATGGCTAGCGATGAGAGTTTGGGAGCTTTTGTAGAGATTGTAAAATGTAGCGATAAAAGCTTTATTTATAGTGTTGCAATATTTTAAAATTTTTAAATTTATTGGTAAATTTAACAAAGAAGAGATTAAAATCTCTCCAAAATATCATAATTTGTATTTCGTTTAGCTGGAAATTCGCCAATATCTTTGATAAGCTCTATCATTTGGGCTTGACTCATTCTATAGCTAGCACCTGCTGCTTTTACAACATTTTCTTCCATCATTGTACTACCAAGATCATTTGCTCCAAATTTAAGGGCTAATTGTCCTATATATGAGCCTTGTGTAACCCAGCTACTTTGTATATTTTTAAAGTTATCTAAAAATAGTCGTGATACGGCTAGTAGGCGTAGATACCTATTTGGTGATTGCTTTTTGATGTGGGGATGCTCGGCAATGAGCTTAGTATTAGCTGATTGAAAACTCCATAAAATAAACGCTCTAAAGCCACCAGTCTCATCTTGAAGAGTACGGATTTTATCTAAATGTTCTACAATCTCTTCATCGCTCTCAACTGTACCAAACATCATTGTTGCTGTACTTTTTAGACCAATTTTATGAGCCTCTTTATGCACCTCTAGCCAGGTGCTGCTAGAGCATTTTTTAGGTGAAATGATATCACGAACTCTATCGCTTAAAATTTCAGCTCCAGCTCCTGGAATACTGTATAATCCAGCATTTTTTAATCTTAAAAGAACCTCTGGAATCGAAATTTTAGAGACTCTTGCGATATAATCTATCTCTACAGCTGAGAAACCGTGGATATCAATATTTGGATATTTTGTAGCAATGTGAGAGACTAGCTCTTCATACCATTGTATTTTTAATTTTGGATGGACGCCACCTTGAAATAAAATTTGAGTCCCACCAATTGCAATTAATTCATCTATTTTGCGATCGATTTCATCAAAGCTTAGTAGATAAGCATCCTCTTCATTAACATGTTTATAAAAGGCACAAAATTTACAATCAACCCAGCAGGTATTGGTGTAGTTAATATTTCTATCGACAATGAATGTTGTAATTTTTTCAGGGTGTAGCTGTAATTTTTTAGCACTGGCTAACTCTCCAAGCTCTCTTAAATCTCCATTTTTGATAAGGTCTAGAGCCTCATCAACACTTAATCTACTCACTTAATTTCCTTAAAATTTTTGTAGCGTATTGTATCAAAAACTGGCAAAATTCAAGCTTATTAAAATTGTAAAGAGAGCGTAATTAAAGAAAATCAAAACTTCTCTTGCTGTCTCATTAATGCTATTTACTGTATTTTATTATTTTTTTATTTGTAAATATGTATTATTGCGCTTTAAATTAAAGTGGTTAAATAATAAAAACAAGGTTGATAATTGAAAAAATATTATATTTTACTTCGATATAAGCCAAATTTAAGAATATTAAGTTCAGTGCAGTTTATATGTTATTTTGGTATGTGGTTTTCTCATACAGGGATTTTTGCTTTGCTTATTGAGCTTGATGCACCTGTGTGGGCTATTACTTTAGCTGCTGCAATGGCATTTATCCCAAATGTATTACTAGCACCAATAAATGGTGTTATTGTGGATAAATTTAGCCCTAAAAAATTAATGATGTTTATGCTTTTTATAGAGATTATTACTGTTTTTATGCTGATTTTTATAGATGATATTTCGTTGCTTTGGCTGCTTTTTATTATCATTTTTGTGCGGATGGGTGTTGGGGTTGTCTATTTTCAAACTGAGATGAGTCTACTACCAAATTTGATGACTAAAAAAAATTTAAAATTAGCTAATGAGATTCATTCTATCATTTGGGCAGTCTCATATACTGCTGGAATGGGGTTAGCTGGGATTTTTATCCACTATTTTGGGATAAAGGCGTCATTTTTGTTTGATTTTGGACTTTATATTGTGGGGTTAGGGCTTATTAGTAGGCTTAAAGCACCAGTAGTTATTAAAACAACTAGTCAAAATATTTTTAATATGATGAAAGATGGGCTAGGGTATATAAGAGCAAATCCAGTTTTAATGCATATAATATTTTTGCATTCATTTGTTGGGGTAACTGCGTATGATAATCTAGTAGCATTAATGGCAAAGTATCAATATAAGGAGATTATGAGTATTTCTCTTATAATTGGTTTTATGAATATGACTAGGGCGATTTCTTTAGTAGTTGGGCCTATGATTTTGAGCAAATTTATAGATAATAAAACACTGATATGGTTATTTATTGGGGAATTTTTAGGTATTGGGTTGTGGGCTGTGTTGCAGTTTGATTATTATTTAGGGTTAATTGGACTGGTAGCGGCTGGATTTTGTACATCTACACTATGGTCATATACTTTTACAATGTTACAAAATAGCTGCGATAAGAGATTTTATGGTAGAGTAATAGCCTATAAGGATATGGTATATTATTTGGCATCTGCTACCATATCCTTCATGATTGGGATACTTTATGAAAGTGGTATCAGTTTAGCGATGATTACCTTTTTAATGGCAGTTATATTTTTATTTGGTGCTTTGTATTATTTTATTCTATATAGGCGTTATACCTTTTCATAGTATGTACCTGATAGATCTATTATTTTGTTATATAGATCGCAGTATGGTACCAAATCAGCACTACCAAAGTAAATTCGCCCATGTGGCTTTAAAATTTTGGCAAATCGCTCAATAGTTAAAAGTCGGTAATTCTCATCAAAATATATCATCATATTTCTAGATAAAATAATATCAAACTGCCCAAGTGCAAAGAGTGAATCATTAAATATATTTATAGTTTTAAATTCAATCATTGGCATTAGTTCTTGCTTAATTTTATAATCAAAATTGACTTTTTTAAAATATATTTCTTTTTGAGATTGCCTAATATTTTTGACTGATCGTTCGTTATAAATTCCCTCTTTGCATTTTTGAATCATATTAGAGTTTATATCAATTCCAGTGATTTTTAGGCGGTATTTATCAATTCCAATGGTTTTAGCTAAAATTCCAAGCGAATACACCTCTTCTCCGCTACTACATGGAGCGCATAAAATTTTAACTGTATTACCACTTATGCTTAGAGTATTGGCATATTGCATAGCTGAGTTTAGCTGGTTTAGCTCACGCATAAAATATGTCTCATTTATGGTTATTAAATTTAAAAGTTCTTGTCTAAAGATCTTATCATGCTGAAATTTGCCACACAAGGTATGCATACTATCTATCTTTTTATGTTTGGCAAAATGAGCTATTTTATTTTTTACAATCTCTTTTTTGCTTATTAAATCATTGCCGCTATATTTTTTAGTTAGCTCGATAAATTCTAAAAGATCATTAATACTGCATTCAAAGTCGCTCATATGATAAACCTTTGCAAATTTGTTCTAATCATATCTAAATTGGCAATTTCTAAATTTGGATTTATATCTTTAGCACGCCTAGGCATTCCATAAACTATAGCTGATTGCTCATTTTCTGCTATACATTTTGCACCAGCTTTATATAGTTCATTTAATCCACTAGCACCATCATCGCCAATGCCAGTTAGCAGTATTCCCATTACATCAATTACTTTGCAAATTGGTACAGCCGATTTAAATAACATATTTACATTTGGATTATATGTAGTAGTAATTCCGCTTTGATCAATATTTGCAGTTGGGATTTGAGAATTTAAAATAATGCTATTTTGCTCACAGATATAGATTTTGTTTTTTAGTGTTACTTTATTATTTAGCAACTCAACTTCTGAGTTTAGCTCTTGGCTAAGCCTATTAGCAAAAGAGCCAACAAAATTTTTACTCATATGTTGAGCGATAATAATGGAGGCATATGATGGCAAAGTAATACCAGTTAGAAGCTTTTTTAGATGACCTGGACCACCAGTGGATGCACCGATTAAAATTAGCTTTTGTTTCAAATCACACTCCAAAAATTAGATTTTAAAAGTATAATATATTTAGGCTTAAAAGCCGTTTTATCTTTTTTAGCTATAATTGCTAAATTTAAAAAAGTAATTCACAAGGTTTTATAGATGGTAGAAGATAGCAAGAACCCTTTTGATGATTTTAATGCCGTTTCTAGAAGTATGGGAGTACCGCCAGAATATTTAGATTTTGATATTTTAGAGATTTATACCAGCTATAAAAATAACCCACAAAGCGATATGGCTTTAGCTACTGATATGAGTATATTTGATGATGATGCATTTTTTGTCGATGAGAAGTTATTTATCATTCAATCTTATAAGGTTAAATTTTATGATATTAGAAAAGAGAGTAGGGCTCACCTACCTAAAATTAGTCTAGGAGCCAATCGAACTGGTACCAAGGTTGCTGTCACGATAAAAGAAGATACATTAGCAAAGTATACACCAACATTTGAAAAAGAACTAGTAAATGCAATATATAAAAAGATGCTAAAGGCTGGATTTTTAATCGGTATTAGAGATCATGGTTTTAGAAAAAAAATATCCAAATTAGCCTCAATCTTAAGAATCAAAGAGATAATAGATAAATCTGAAACTATAGTAATTGCTACTGGAGTAGAACCAGAACCATCTACAGATGATAAGCTAATTAAATACTATAAAAATAATGGCAAAGAAGATACTGGTGATGATAAGACCAAAGGCAGAAGAGATATAGATAGGGGATTTTTACATAGTGTTTTAGAAGGTGATTTAATAATGGAATACCTAAAACCAATACGTGGTAAACATGGTAAAAATCTAAAAGGCCAAGTAATTCCAGTTGATGATCCAAAAACTACCCAAGAGGTTCAAATAACCGTTGGACCAAATATTAAAGTAGATGAGGTTGTAGATTGTATCAAATATATCGCTTTAAAAAGCGGTTATGTAAGTGAAGAGAATAATAAATTTGATATTAAAGAAGAATTAGATGTAAATGCGATAAATTTAAAATCAACCGGTTCGATTACTACCGATTTAGCATCTGATGTAAAGATAAATGTCAAGGAGAGCAATTACTTAAAAGATGCTATTGGTGCTGGAATGAAAGTTGAGACTACCGAAGTAAGAGCTAGTGGAAATGTAGGCCCTGATGCAGTTATAAAGGCTAAAACCGTAGTAATTGAGGGCAATACTCACGCCCAATCAAAGATATATGCGCAAAATGCAAATATCTCGTTACATATGGGATTTTTAGAGTGTGACGAGGCTCGCATAGATAGATTAGAAGGTGGCAAAGTGCGAGCCAAGGTAGTTCATCTAAATCGTGTTTTAGGTGGAGATATAGAAGCCGATGAGATATATATACAGACTTTGCACTCAAACTCAACGCTAAAAGCTTCAGCATTGATTAGTCTTGAAGAGTTAAAAGGTGATAATAATAAATTTATTGTTGATGTTAAGAATGTACTAAATGCAAATGGGGATATAACCGCTCATAGCGCAAGAATGAAAGTTTTAGAAGATGAATTAAAAGCACTTCCAAAAGAGCTTGAATTTAAAAGAAATATAATCGATAGTAATAAACATTCTATCAATATGATAAAAGAGCGTCTTATGCAAATGAGACAAGAAGGCACTACTCCACCAGCTGCATTTTTGAAAAAATTAAAAGATTTTCAAGGATTGGTAGCTGAGTATAATCAAATTTTAAAAAGCATAAATTCTAAGCAATCAGAATTAGCAACACTAAAAGATGAATTAGTAAGTATGGAGAGTATAATCTTTAATGCTAAAATTATAAATAGGGATCGTTGGACTGAGTTAAATGAGATTAAATTTAAACTTATTGAACCGCCAATTGATATAAAATACAGCACTAAAGAGAATGAGATTATTAGAGTAATGACTCTCAAAGCTGGCGTGAATGGATATGAGATAAAAAGGTCAAATGAGATATGATAAAGGCAATCGAAGGGTTAATTACAAAAAAAGAACCAACTCAGCTTTGGATAAAGTGCGCTGGAATCACGTATGGAGTAAATATATCTTTATTTACTAGTGCAGCTTTGCAAAAGGGAGAAAATATAGAGTTATATATTACGCAGATTATTAGAGAAGATGCAAATTTATTATATGGATTTTTAAAAGAGAGTGAACAAAGAATATTTGAACTGCTTTTAAAAGTTAATGGTATTGGTGCTTCTACTGCGATGGCGGTTTGTTCATCTCTTAATCCTGATGAATTTAGCGCTGCTGTTATAAATGGGGATGATGCTGTACTAAAGCGAGTTCCAGGGATTGGACCAAAAACTGCTAGAACATTAATAGCCCAGTTGAGTGATGCAAAATTAGTCGAGATAAGTAGTGCTAGCAGTAGTAGTAGCGAGGCCTTTATGGCGCTAGAGAGTTTAGGCTTTAAGCGTGATAAAATAAGTGCTGCACTAGCTAAATGCACTAGCAATGATACGGCCTCTTTAATTAAAGAGGCGCTTAAAATATTGGCTTAAAGGATAGTGATGAATTATGGTATAGTTTTTGGTGGGGCAAGCTGGGAGCATGAGATTAGCATTGTTTCTGCTGTAGCAATCAAAAAAGCGCTAAAAGCAGATTTACAATTTATATTTGTTGATGCTAATAGAGAGTTTTATCTAATCAATCCAAGCGATATGAGAGCAAATTTTTTTAGCTCTCAAAAATATAAAAAATGTAAAAAACTCTATCTAAGGCATGGTGGATTTGTAACTCATGGAATATTTGGAGTTAAAGAAATTAGCGTAGATTGTTATATAAATTTAATTCATGGTTGCGATGGCGAAGATGGTAAAATAGCTGGAATGTTTGAGTTTTATTCACTTAAATTTATTGGCCCACGACTTGAAGCAAGCGTAATGAGCTACTCAAAGGTTTTGACTAAATTATTAGCACTAAAATGCGGAGTTAAAACGCTAGAATATGAGGTGATTAGTAGGGAACAAAAGCCAAATTTACCATTACCATACATTCTAAAACCTTCCCATCTTGGCAGTAGTATTGGTGTAAGTGTTGTAAGCAATGAAAAAGAGCTTGATTATGCATTAGATGTTGGATTTGAATTTGATGGTGAGATTTTAGTTGAGCCGTTTATAGATGGAGTTAGGGAGTTTAATTTAGCCGGATTTAGAGTAGGGCAAAATCTCGAGCTATCTATTATCGAAGAGCCTAAAAAAGGCAAAATGCTAGATTTTGAGCAAAAATATATGAGCTTTGCAAGCTCAAGCTCAAATGAGGCTGATATTAGTAAAGAGCTAAAAGATAAGATTAAAGAAGCCTTTAGTAAGATTTATGTTGGCGGTGGATTTGATGGAGCGCTTATTAGATGTGATTTTTTTGTTATTGGCGATGAGGTTTATTTAAATGAGATTAACCCAAATCCGGGTAGTTTGGCTAACTATTTATTTAGCGACTTTAGCGCATCTTTAGCTAGACTTGCAAGCAATATAAAAGTAGAGAAAAAAATCCCAATTGATTATAAATATATTCACTCGATTACTAGTAATAAGGGCAAATTAGCCTAATTTTAGAGCCTTGATTTAAGGCTCTAACTGCTTAATTCATCACTACTAAAGTTAAATTTATGTATAATTTTATGTATAATTCTACATAAAGGGGCATCGATGGCAAAGTTTAGCAAAGATGAAATTTATACTGCCACACAGATGGTGCGAAATTTTAGCTCGATTTTAAACGATATCTCACAGGCTAAAAAAAAGCGTGCCTTCATCGTCAAAAATAACCGCTTTGAAGCGGTGATGATAAATATGGAAGAGTATGAGCGTCTAAGCGAGGCCGTAACGCTGCTAGAAGCAATTTATAATAGAAAAAAAGAGAGCTAAAATGGCGATAAAAGAGATAGAATATAATGGATTAAAATATTCTCTAAGCTATGAAATAATAGGGCAAAATGGAGTTAAAAATATACTGATTTTGCATGGCTGGGGAGCAAATAAAGAGCTGATGAAAAGAGCATTTAGTAAATATTTGAATCAATTTAACTGTGTATATTTAGATCTGCCTGGATTTGGGCTTAGTAGTACTTTAGAAGCACCGCTTTGTACTAATGATTATGCTAATATCGTGAGCAAATTTATTCGTAGTTTAGGAATTGAGTTTGAGATAGTTATGGGTCATAGCTTTGGTGGAAAGATAGCAGCACTGTTAAATCCAAGATATTTGATTTTGCTTAGTAGTGCTGGAATAATTAAACAAAAACGCTTTAGCGTGAGAGCAAAAATTGCTATTTTTAAGATTTTAAAGAGTATTGGATTGGGAAGATTTTGGCGAATTTTTGCTACAAAGGATATAAGTGGAATGAGTAAAATAATGTACGAGACGCTTAAAAATGTCGTAGATGAAGATTTTAGCGATATTTTTGCTAGTTTAAACAGTAACGCACTTATTTTTTGGGGGATTAGCGATGATGCTACGCCGCTTAGTAGCGGAGAGAATATAGCTAAATTAATAAAAAATAGTCAATTTTATTCACTTGATGGTGATCATTTCTTTTTCTTGCAGCATAGTAAATACATTGCTAAAATCATAACTGAAACTACTAAAAAGGATCGATAATGATTATAGAATTAGTAATCTCAACTATTGCTAAATTTGGTTTTACTATGGCACTTGGATACTATTTAATTAGCGCTTTGCAGTGGTTTAGTTATAAAATTAAGCGAGTGATTTTTCACTATACTAAACCGATGTGGCATATATATTTTATCGTTTTACCGCTATTTATAATGGCGTTTTGCTGGCATTATGTCTATCAAATTTGCTTAGCAGTAATTTATATATCTCTTTTAGCTTTGTGGGCGTATCGATTGGATAAGAGGGTTGTAATGACTGCTAGAGTGAAGCGGTATTTTGCTTTTTTGATTGCTGGTTTTGTATTATTTACTCTTTGCCCATATAGCCAAAATGCTATTTATCATACAATTTTTAGTATTATTTTTTCATTGATTTTAAGCGGTTTGAGTGAAAAAATTATAGCTATTAGATACAAAAAAATCGCTAAGACAAAGCTAAATTCAATGAGTGATTTAAAAATTATTTTAGTAACGGCAAGTTTTGGCAAAACAAGTATTAAAAATTTTATCTATGATATAGCTAGCAAGGAGTTAAAAACTCATAAAACTCCACGGAGTGTAAATACATTGCTTGGAATTATTCGTGATATTAATGAAAATTTACCAAGTGATTGCCAGATTTATATTGTTGAGGCTGGGGCTAGGTTGCGCGGTGATATTGATGAGATTGTTAAATTTATAAATCCTCATATTGTGGTGATTGGGCAGATTGGTGGGGCACATTTAGAGTATTTTGGCTCGCTTGATGAAGTAAGAACTGCTAAGCTTGAAGCATTAAATTCAAACCGTCTAGCTACTTGTATAGCTCATAGTTCTACAAATTTACAAGGCAAAGCAGTAATTTACGATGAACTAATTAGCGGGGTCAAAAGTAGTCTTGATGGGGTTGAGTTTGATATGACATTAAATAATCAAAAGAGCCATTTTAGTGCTAAAGTACTTGGCGAATTTAATAGTTATAACCTTGGAGCTGCATTATTGGCCGCTAGTGCTGTTGGGGTTAAAAATTTAAGCTTAGATAACATAAAGAGTGTAGAACATAGGCTTCAAAGAATTGATGCTGGTGGCAAGATTATAATCGATGATAGTTTTAATGGAAATTTGCAAGGAATGATAGCAAGCTATAGATTGGTGAGTGAATTTAAGGGGCGTAAAATCTTGTTAACACCAGGAATTGTTGAGGGTGGAAGCGGAGTAAATCGCAAGCTTTCAAAGGTAATAAACGAAGTCTTTGATATTGTAGTAATAACAAGTGCGTTAAATGAGTCTGAGCTGGTTTTAGATTTAACTAGGCCTGAAGTGGTGCGTCTATTTGACAAATCTAAGATGAGTGAATTTTTAGCGCAACATACAATAAGTGGAGATTTGATTTTATTTAGTAATGATGCGCCAAGTTTTATATAAATTTATTTTAATTGCTTTTACACTGGATTTGCGGCTTATCAATGCTAATTAATCCAGTGATTGGCTCAAGATTTATATATATACAGTTGCCATTTTGGTGAGTGAGGCGAATTTGGCATGTAGAGGTAATTAGATTATGCGTGGAGTTATCGGCACTTTTTGGATTACCTTTAAATGGTCGTCCAAGATTATCAAAGCTAATTCTAGTTGAGCCACTTTGAGAACAACCACCTAAAAGCTCTACATCATTTAGGTTAAATTTTTCCATCAAATCTAGCTCATCAGTTGGATTAATGGTAGAGATTCCAGCGTGTGAGACTGATAAAACCTTAGCTGGATTTAGCGGATTTTTAGCAATTTCTTTTCCATCTGGACTTCCGCTATATCCTCCACTATCGCTAAAGATTGAATAATATAATACTTTTTTACCAGCAACTGTTTTAGTGAAGTAAATTTGCCATCTAGATTTAGTCCAGTTTTTATCTTCTGGGTTAAATTTATCATCTGTGAGTGCTAAAAACTGCGTATATCTTATATGGCTAGCAACTTGATTTGCTGCTCGTGCTAGGTCATCATTTTTGAAATTTATGGTTGTGATTGAGAGTAAAACACCAATCACAACCATTACAATTACTAATTCAAATAGGCTAAAAGCTTTTATTTTTTGCATAGATAAAATTTAGCTATGGATTTATTAAATTTATATATTTTTATTTGTTCGCATGATTTTTTATAAGTAGTATCTAAATAATAGTTACCGCCCATTGGAATTCCATAAAATTTTAGCCTTAGAGCTAGATTTGGGTTGGTTGAAATAGCAGTAATTTGGCGATCTTTTAGAGCTTTTGCTAGCTCTTTTGCAATGTCATATTTATAGGCAAAGTGATGTTTGGGATTATCTAGAAAAATATATAAATATTGATGAAAAATAATAGCTAAACTATTTAGTGCTAATGTAACTAAAACAATAATACAAATCAACTTATAAAGTACTCTAAAACGTGGTAAGCGTGATCTATATGAACTAAAAAATGTTCTTACCATTGCTGGTACTAAAATCACACAAAATGGTAAAAATAATTCTAATTCTACACGTTGACGCATAGAAAGAAGCAAGCATACACCAAGGGCAGTTAGGCTAATAAACCATAAAAAACTCTTAATTTCTTTAATACAAATCCTATAAATCGTATATATAAAGTATATAAAAAGCAATGGTGAAAATACTGCAGCAAATACCGCTATTGAGTCTAGGAAATACCCACGTGGTTTTCCGCTAGATTCTAAACCATTTAAATAGTACCACGCTATGCAAAAAAATGCGCCAATTATGGCAAATTTTTTATCTCTGCTAAAAAGTCCAAATAGCATAATAGCCAGATAAAGTGCGATGAATGGTTTGCTAAAAAATAGACTCAAAGCCAGTATTAAGCTCATTAAGATATACATTTGTCGTTGCTGTAAAAATACTACAATAAGCGTAATAAATATCGCAATACTAGCTTGATTGATTATTAATGCACTAACTAGTACGCCAGGTAAAAACATATATAAAATTGCAGCTATCACGCAGTCGCTTTGGCGTTTTAGGATTCTTAGAGAAATGATGTAGATTAGTAGTGAGTTTGCAATATGAAGTGTTAAAAATAGACCACGGATTACTATCTCATTATCGCCAAAAATAGAGCTAATATAGCGTAATATAAAACCTAAATTTGAGTTGCTATAATAAATTTGTGCTTCATAATAGCTAATGCTTAATCCGCTCATGCTAAAGATTAAAAGAGCCGAGTTTAAAGCTAGGGCTATAAAAAGCCAAAATAGATTAAGCCTTGATATCACGAATCACCAAAATAAAAATTAATGAAATAAAGCTAATAACGCTAAGAAGCCATAAAAAGGCATTCCAGCCAAAAGGCATATAAATAAGTCCAGGGATAAAGCTACCAAGCGCTCCGCCAAAATAGTAAAAGCTTACATAAAGACCATTTGAGATTCCTTTATGTGTTGTAGCCATCTTATTTATAAATCCACTAGCAATAGAGTGGGTTATAAAATTTCCAAGGCAAAAGACTACCATTGCTACAAAAATAAGTCCAAAACTCTCGATCCTAAAAATTTGAATAGCAATGATAAGGGTTATGATTCCAGCTATTATAGCAGTTATTGGACTGTGAAATAGAGCTGTAATTTTTTTAGTATTAAACGCAACTAAAACACCAATTAAATAGCCAATATATAGCATTCCAGCCTTTGATGAATTATAGTTTTCATCAATTCTAGCTAGTTCAAATGGGATAAAGTTAAGCATCGCTTGAAATGTAAAAAATATTCCAAAAATCATTAAAAATATATAAAGATTATGACGAAGCTTTAGAGTATGGATTACATCTATTAAGTGTGGTTTTAGGTAGCTAGCTTTGATATTTTTGCTAAATTTAAGTAGTAAAATTGAAGCAAAAATAGCAACGCAGCCAATAATAAAGAAAAATGGTCTCCAGCCAAATATATCTGTAAAAAATCCACTTAATGCTCGCCCCATAAATCCACCAATAATAGTAACTCCAATATATATACCAATAGCACTTGCTACATTATCTTTTGATGAAATTTGGCTTATATAGCTCATTATTCCAGTTAGCACAGCAGGGATTAGCAACCCTTGAAATCCTCTAATATTTAATAATAAAAAGTATGAATTAGCAAAGCTAAAAATAATCTCGCTAATACCAAGAAGTAAAAACGCTACGACTAAGATATTTTTAATAGCAATTTTTTCAAGTAGATAGCCATAAAATATTCCAGCAAATGCTAGTGGAGTCATTATCGCAGTAGTAAATAGAGCAGCTTGAGTTTTAGATATACCAAGTTCACTTTCAAATATAGGACCAATTGGCTGGGTTGCATAAAGAATACATAGTGTAAGTCCTGTGCAAAAATAGTATATTAAAATCTCAGCTCGCATAATCATCTATTCTAAACTTAAATCCCAAAAAAACTCAATCCAATCATCAGCTTCTTTGATAGTAAAATTAGGTAACATCAAAGCTTTTGGCTTATAAAATATAGTAGCTACAGCAATTTCTAAATTTGGATATAATCTACTGATCTCTTTTTTGATAGCTACTATAGATTCGCCACTATCGATAATATCATCTGTAAT